>JAQCEV010000072.1 GCA_027618515.1 Chloroflexota bacterium
CTCCTCACTGATAGCTCGCGCGGCGAATTGACCCTCCCAACGGCTCATGTGCCAGGCAAGCCAGCCGACGGAGTTGGTGTCAGGAGAAGGTTGCAGGTAGAGCTGTTCGTCGGTGAGGCCTTCGATGGCCTGGAGCACGGTTCGGTGGGCGCCTTCGAAGAATGCGACGGCGAAAGTGCTGAGGTCGGCTGGTTCGTTTGCCATGGAATCTCCTGGGCGGAAGCGGCGGAAAAGCAAGGACGGCGGGCCTTGTGCCCGCCGTCTATCTGATGCTTGGTGCCGAGAAAGAGATTCGAACTCTTACGGGATTTC
This sequence comes from Chloroflexota bacterium, assembly GCA_027618515.1. Classification (GTDB taxonomy): domain Bacteria; phylum Chloroflexota; class Dehalococcoidia; order Lucifugimonadales; family Australimonadaceae; genus CALGTL01. Next base: position 313 of record JAQCEV010000072.1, read on the forward strand.
TCCCACTGCCCCCTCAAGACAGCGTGTCTACCATTTCACCACCTCGGCAAGGGGAACGTCGCCTCATGTGCGACGGGGTCATTCTAGGGCCTGCGCGGCTCCGTTGCCAAGCGCGCGGCACCGTGGCACGCTACTGATATGCCAACTCTCATCAGTTCGTTCTCTGTACCTCTAGTTGTCCAGTCTCTCGTGGATCGAGACGCGAACCCACCGAAGATCCAATGGCTGAACGCGCTGCAGATCGGTGCGTTCGCCTACGAGACAGGTGCGCTGATCGGGCGAGCGTTGGTCGATAAGGCGCTGCTCTTGGAGAAGCTTCTCGCTGAGGTCGAACGAGAGGGGTGGCTGATCGAAGTTGCCGCGCAGGAGGCGGCCAAGCGCAAGGAGGCTTACCCGGCTGAGCTTTGCTTCTGGACGATAGTAATGAAGGGCGAATTGGCCAAGGTCGGTCTGACGCTCCCCGATACGGGCAAGGCCGATGTGAGGCAGGCGCTCCAGACGCCGATAGCGGCAGAGAAGATGTTGGAGTCTATCGAGGCGCTGGGACTCGAAGGCATCGGGTTCGGGATGCAATTCCCTGAGGACACGGCGACGATGTACCGGTCGGTGAACGAGCACCTGAACCACGACATCATCGTTGAGTCCACGTCGTATGGGCTCGTGATGCCGATCCCGCCAGAGCCGTATGCGCTGGAGAAGCGCGTGGCGGATTCATTGAAGATCGTTGCGCAGTACGTGAGGCAGAATCGCGCGAAACTCGAAGACGAGTTCGGACTCGCGCACCTGCTCGTGTGACCAGTGATCCAGGCGTCGCGACTAGGTAGCTGCGGCTACTCCTGCGGGCTCGAAGTAGCAGAAGCACTTGTCCGAATTGAACACCCACGACTCGACGTATTCGACGATCGTGGGGGTTTGGCCCTCCATCGCGCCAGCGAGAGCGACCCAGTTCTTCCACTCGTGGCCACCAGCTTGCTCAGCCTCTAGGTTGGTGACATCGGCCCAGAGGTGCTGTTGACCGTTCTTGAGCTGGTTGAAGTGGATCTGGTCGGTTTCACGATCGGGGAACAGCCATTCGTTCTTCTGCGTGAGGAACGAGTGCGACCAGCTTGACGATGCCATGAGCACGACTCGCTCCGGGCGTTCCTCGACGATCTCACGGATGAGCTTGCCAAGGCGGTACAGCGAGCGCGGCGATGGGCCTGGAGGCGACTGCACGAGGTTGATGTCCGAGCCGGCGAGTTCAGGCTTGAGGTGCCCGAAGCCTTGCTGGGAAACCTCGAAGTTGCGTCCGAGGGCGTTCACGGAGAAGGGGATCGTGGGGTAATCCCAGCCCTTGCGATCCCAATCGAGGTACAGGAGGGTGTTGGCGAAGGCGTGCGCCATGCCGTGCTTGGCGTGCGCGGGCTTGAGGGAGTAGGAGACCGGGAAGTCACGCTCCATGAGTTGTGTGGCGATGTCCTTGGCGAGGTCTTGGTGGCCTTTCCAGTTCCATGTCTTGTCTACCGGTTCGCCCCACGGATTCTTGGGTGCGCTGGTCATGGGCTCAACGCCGTTGAACTCGTCATCGCAGTGGATCACCAGCGGAGGAACGAGGTCTTCCTGGAAGTTCTCGTACTGGTCGTCCCCCCAGATGAGCACGGCGTCGGGATTGAAGTCATCGATGACTTTGCGAAGCTTGCGGAAGGCCTCGATCATGCGCAACTCGTGGAGTTTGGAGTCTTCCTCCTGGTTGGCCCACTCCGCTTGGGCGCCCTCAGGCCAGTTGGAGATGTCGCGCATCTTGTCGGAGACGACAGGGTTGTTCAGTAGGAAACGCGTGGTGCCTGTGTAGGCCTGCGAGCCGCGCAACAAGCTGGGGTAATGCGTGCAACCGATACCTAGAACTTCACCCATAGCGAGCACCTCCTGAATGCATCTGGCAGCCTCATGTTCCGCTAACGCAGGAATCGTACTCCTACGCGCCAATCATGGGGGACACAAATGCGATTTACGGTAAATATCGTCGATATTCGCAAAACATGGGTGCGCAACAGACAGAACGAAGGTCTCCTTGGGAAAGGAGGCCTTGGTGATCAATGCGGAGTGTGGCGGTGCGAGCGCGCGCTTGGAGCAGTCGTCTCGTTTAGGACGCCAGCGCCACTGAGGACGGCCCCGTCCATCGGGATGGGGATAGCGGTCGAGTCAGTCGGGTTGCGCAGCATGCGCTCAACTCCAGCAACGAGGCGGCTCCGGACGAACGGCTTGACTATGAAGTCCATCGCGCCCATCTCACGCGCTTGCTCAACGATGTTGTCCATGCCGTATGCGGTAAACATCGCGACGCGGGCGTGGGGGTCGAACTCGCGGATCTCTTTGAATGCGGTGAGTCCATCTTTGGCTGGCATCCCGACGTCCATGAGTACGCAATCTGGAACGAGCCCTCTGTAGAGCCGCACGGCATCGATGCCGTTGACGGCCTCCAGAACCTCGTGGCCCATGCGCCTCAGGGTTTCTCGAACGCTTATCCGAATCAGTGCGTTGTCTTCTGCCAAGAGTATCGTCGCCAAGGAGTGCATCCTGTTCTGCGCAGTGAGGCCGCGCTTCCGATAGAGGCAGCCTATCTCCAACTCATCATTCTGCTCAGCGTCCTATAGTCCGGCGAAACCTACGCAGTCCGCACGCGCCAGAAAGTTCATCAAGTTAACTAGATGAGGTTGTCACCACCATTGACGGCGATCATCTGGCCCGTCACGAAATCGCTGTCGTCAGAGGCGAGATAGACCATTGTTCCAGTGAGGTCTTCCGGCACCTCTGCGCGGTTCAGTGCGCGTCCGGGTCGCTGATTGATGGGCATCGCCGTGTGGTCAACGACCGCGCCGCTTTCAGTCCCGCCAGGCGCGAGGGTGTTGACGTTGATGTTGTGGGGGCCAAGCTCGCGGGCGAGCGTGCGGCTTAGGCCGGTGACGGCGGCTTTTGATGCGACGTAATGGGGAATCCCGGTGACACCGTGGAGCCAGATGCCGGAGCCTATGTTCACGATCTTCCCCTTGCCTTGGTCCCGCATGAACGGGAAGACGGCGCGGGTACAGAGGAAGATTCCCTTCACGTTGACGGCGAATACTTGGTCCCAGAGGTCGAGGTCGACCTCCATGAAGGGCTTGGCCACGAGGCCATCGAACAGGCCTGCGTTGTTGACCAGGACGTCGATGCGCCCAAACTCGGCGACGGTGTCTCTCGCCATGGCGAGGGTTTGGGCTTCGTCGGTGACGTCGACGTTAATCGCGAGAACACGTACGCCCTCTGCGGCGACCATCTGGGCGGTCTCGCTGCAATCGGCTTTGTCCGCGACGACGACGTGGGCACCTTCGCGCGCGGCTCGTACGGCAAACGCTTGGCCGATGTGGCGGGCCGCGCCTGTGATGACGACGACTTTGTTTTCGAGGCGCATCTGCGGCTCTCCTGTCTTGGGCAAGTTCTACTTGAGGCTCGCGAGCTTGGGCATCACCTGCTCAGAGAACAAGCGCATCGACTCCATCGCTGCGTCGTTCGGCATGGCACCAAAGGTGAAGGAGCATAGGGGATAGGTGATCCCTGTGGCCGATATCAGGTCGCCCAGTTGCTGCCGCACGGTCTCAGGCGAGCCTGCCAGCATCGTGCCGTCCGCAACTTGGTCGTCGTAGCTGTTGCGCTGGATCAAGCCGGGAACGCCGAATCGCTTGGACAAGTAGGTCACGTGGTAGAGCCAGACATCGTAGGCGGCACGGGCGATACGCTCGGCTTCGGCGTCGGTCGCTGCGACGACTACTTTCATGGACAGGCCCACTTTGGGCATCGCGACATGGCCGTTCATGCGATCGGGATCTGAGAGATGCTCGCTCCACAACTCGTCGTAGAGTTGCACCAAGCTCCTGAGCCGGGGCTTGTCGAAGTTGTTATTCATCACTGTGTTCAGGCCGTGCCCTGCGGTGAAGGGGATACTCGCTTCGTTGCTGCTGGGGAACCACAGGGGTGGATACGGGCGTTGCGCAGGGTGGAACCAGAGCGGGATGGTGTCGTAGGAGTGGTACTCACCTTTGAACGTCAGTTCGTCAGACGTGAAGGCTTGCAGCATGATGCGCAGGTCTTCCTGGTAGACGCCACGGGAGTAGTCGATGTCATGGATGCCGAAGTACGTGGCTTCCAGCGCCGACACTCCGCGCCCCGTGCCCAACTCTATCCGGCCGCCCGTAAACTGATCCAGCATGCTCACCTCGTTGGCGAGCCTGAAGGGGTCGTGGTACGGGAGGCCGAAGACGAGCGCGCCAAGGCGGATGCGCGACGTGCGCTGTGACGCGGCAGCGATCATGAGGCCAGGCGACGTGGTCAGCGATAGCGGGGAACCGTGGTGTTCGCTGAAGTGGTAGCAGTAGAAGCCGGACTTGTCGGCCAACTCGATGAGATTGAGGTGGTCCGCGTAGACCTCACTCGCCGGGCGTTCTTCATACTCGACTTGGTCGAACACGCCGTAGGACAGGGGCGCTTGAGACGGAAGTAGCTCAGGCACTAGACCAGTACCTCGTATATCCAGGTTTCGTACATCAATTCGGGCTCTGTGGTGGGCATCATCTGGTATGGGGCGCTGCGGCTGACGAGCGTCCAACGGCCCTCGTTCTCCAGGGCTTCCTGCTTCTGCTTGAACCCGCCAGTCTCATAGTGGTCTGGCCGCATGCCAGAGGCGATCAGCCCGCCGACCTTGGTCACGCGAACGAACTCGTCCAGCGAACTTCGGGGCGCGTGGCCGACAGTCAGCGTGCCCACGCAGATCGTGGCGTCGAAGGCGTCATCCTCGAACGCCAGGGTCTCGCCGAGCACTTCGCGTTGGAGGGTCTCGTAAGCGCCCTTGGCGCTGGCGACTTCGAGCATGCCAGGAGAGAGGTCGATGGCAGTGATGTGCTCAAACCCAAGCGCGGCGAGGGCTTCACCGACAGCTCCGGTACCGGCCCCGGCGTCTAGAACCTTGGAGGTCTTGTCCACGCTCTCTGCAAGGGCGGCAGCGACTATCTTGGGGCCCATGAATCCAAGGTCATCCTCGACGTCTTTGTCGTAGAGGTCTGCCCACTGGTTGTAGCGCTCCTCGAGTTCAGCGTTGGTCTTCGAGCCGTATATCCACTTTAGGCGTTCGTCGTGTGCGGGATTGGCCATCATGTGCATCCTTTTTTGTCGTCCGGGGGGGGGGGCTGCGACCTCATAGAAATCAGCCCAACCATACACCGCTCTGCGTCTATTGGCCGCATCAAGGCGCATCGATCGGCCTGGTGCGGTAGCATTGCGCCGATCCAAAAACGACAGGGGCGCGAGATGCGTCCGCTACTGGAGGCATTCATGGCGCTAAACATCCGCCGCGTAGTGACGGCAAACGACGAGAACGGCAAGGCGAGGGTTTGGATCGACGACATGGCCAGCAACTTGGCGAACCCGCGGCCGGGGGTCAACACGGCGTTGATCTGGACGACCGATTCCACGCCTGCTGATCTGACGGGCAACGAGGACCTAGGGGCGCGAATGGTCGCGCGGACGCCTGCTCATCGTGGCAGCACATTCCGCATCATCGAGTTCGGGCCTAGCAACCAGGTCGACATGCACATCACGCCGACGATCGACTACGCGTTGGTTCTGAAAGGCGAGATCGATATGGACTTGGACGATGGGCTATCGGTGCACTTGAACGAGGGGGACGTGTTGGTGCAGCGAGCGACGATCCACAATTGGGCGAACCACGGCACGGAGCCGTGCGTGATCGCGTTCATCCTGATCGACGCTCAACCCTAGAACGCGCTTCTACTAGAACGCGCTTCTCGCGGTAGGCGTCTATCTCTTGCATAGCAAAAGCAGCTCAGTCAGTCGGCTGGGCATGCTTTTGGTTAACGGCGCTCTGCTGGCGGCTTGGCCTACGCATCAACTACGACGGCGTGCATCATGGCCGTACTTCGGCCCCGCGCATCTGGTCAGGCGGGATCTGGTGGACGTGCTCGCCGTGAATCACGAACTGCTGTTGGATGTCCTCTACGGTCGGGCCCAAGGCTTCGAAATCGCACCACTCCGTGCCAAGTGACCTGCACGTAATCTTCAGCATCCCTACTCCTCCATTACGTCTAATACGTGGAAGAGCAAATGCTACAGCAAGCCTGAGCCGTCAACGATAGCGATCAAGCCCGATCCCATGACTACAGCCAGGGCGATGCCGCGGAAAATGCGAGCATCAACGCGGCGGGAGTAGCGAGCGCCGAGATAGGTGCCGATGAACAACGAGGGGCCGAAGGCGGCGGCGAGGATGAAGGAGTCGGTGGTGAAGATTCCACCGGCGATGAACGCGAATATGGTGGCGATGTTGGTGGAGAAGAAGAGCAACAAGATGTTTGCCCTGAACACCATCGGTGGGATGCGTTGGTTTGCGAAGAACAGGATGACGGGCGGTCCAGCCAGGGAGGAACTACCGTTGAGCAGGCCGCTGAGGAAGCCAACCGGCAGAAACGCGAGCCGCTCACGCCCAACGGGGTGGCTGAAGCCGACGAGGAGCAGCAGGGCGAAACCGGAGGCTACGAGCCCGATGAGCAGCCGGAGGGTGTCGGCGTCGAGGGCGATGAGCAGGTAGGAGCCAAAAGGAGCGCCGATGATGGCGCCAACCATGAGTGGCCAGATGCGTAGCGGCTGCATGTCATGGCGGGCATGGATGAGCAGCGGGACGCTGGTGACGACGCTGTGGATGAGGATCATGGGCACGACGATCTGTGGCTCAACCAGCGTGCTGACGATGGGCACGGCGACGAGGGCGAAGCCGAATCCAGTCAGCCCACGTAGGAATCCAGCCAGGAGCACGGCGAGTCCGCCCACGACCAAGAGCGTAGGGTCAAGATCCATTGTTCACTAAAGCACACGTTCAGATACGGCAGAGCGCATTCTAGACGCATGCGGTCGACGGAGTAGCGCCATGCCAGGTCTCTGAGCGACAGCACTACATGCGATGGATGACGGCGTAGGCCTCGATGCTTGGTGAAACGTTGGCGTAGTTTGGGGCGGGGTGGGATGCGACAAACTCACGGAGTTCAGGTGCGGAACCTCCAGCCTGCGCGGCGGCTCGATCCCTGAATATCGTGTGCATGAGGAACTTGGTGGGGATACCCGCTGAGCGGTAGAGGCGTGCGGCGACGAACCCAGGGTTGTGGGTTTGTTATAGCGCGAACAGTTCCTGCCTGCTCTGCAAGTAATCCGCCGCTTTACTGATGCTAGAGAGTGTCCAATCGGCGAACTGCTCGAAGCTAGCGCCGTCTGCAGTAGGAGGGGTGTCGCCAGTCTCGATGACGGCGTCGTAGCCCTCGAACCGGGTGAGGTCTGCAGGGAATGTGCCTGTCATGTCGTTGATCAAGGGGAGCACGTCGTTCTCGCCGAAGTTCCAGGCCGCCTCCACGCTCTCCCATCGACCCAACACCGTGAACTTGTTGGGATAGGCGTAGGAACGTAGCACGGCCTGGCCAAGGAATCCGGCAGCCACTTTGCGCTTCTTGCCCAGTCCATCGGTCACATCCCGCAAGCCACGGGTACCACCTAGGCCAGAGGATAGATCCATTCTATCTACGTACATCGTGTTTCCTTCCGGCTGAGGGGCTTAGCCCCAGACCTTCTGTGCTGTTTCCATGACGGCCTCTAGTTTGCGCCACTGCACGTCCACTGGAACGGTGAGTCCTGCGCCTGATGCGAATCCGCACTGTGGGCTCAGAGCTAGCTGTTCCACGGGAATGAACTTGGAGGCTTCGTCGATGCGGCGGAGCAGCAGTTCAGTCGATTCAACATCGGTACTCTTGGTGGTGACGAGCCCGAGAACAACGATCTTGTCCTTGGGGACGAAGCGGAGGGGCTCGAATCCCCCTGCCCGCTCGGAGTCGTACTCGAGCAGCAGGCGTTTGTGGTGGAGGCCGGTGAAGAGTTGCTCAGCAATCTCGTCGTAGGGGCCTTCGCGGTGCCACTGAGGAACGATCTTTGCCTGTGTCAGGGTCCACGACGCGCTCGTTGCCTCGACAGAGGTGGATGCCGAAGGTGGTGCCATCGAAGCCATCAATGACCGCGTTGTCGGCGTCGATAGAGCGGCGCAGGTTCTCTGCGGTGTCCTCGCCACGCGACCGCATGGTCGCCAGCGATGGAGCGTCGACGTAGGCGGTGTAACCCGGGGCATCGATCTGCACGTACGGGCACCCAGCGTCGATCAGATCGCTGACCATGCCACGTTGGAGGGAAGCGACGTGGGATTCGAAGTCGTCCAGACCGCCGTAGACATCCAGCGAGTTCTGCCAGTCGAAGCGCTGGGCGACGCGGTCGGGGCCGATCAGGGTGGCTTTGGCTGGCGTTGAGGTGAGGCTGGCAACGAAGCGGTACTCGTCGAGCGGCAGGTTGTGGGTGACGGTGAGGCGATTCGCCGCCGCGCGTCGCGTGAGGACGGCGGGGCCAGGAATGGCCAGGCCGTGGGCGACGCGCCCCTGGCGGTCCATGCCATCGCGGAACTGGCTCGCGTAGACGCCAGCGTCGGCTGACGATTCGTAGCCAGTGACAGAGGCCGCGAAACTATCTTGGAAATTGCGGCGGCGAAACTCACCGTCGTTGGCGACAGGGAAGCCGATGGCGTCCTGCGCAGCTACAACGTCGCGGATGGCTGCGTCCTCGGCAGCACGCAACTCGTCGGCCGCTGCTTCGCCGACGTCGGCTCGTTTGTGGACATCGAGCAGCGCTTGCGGGCGGGAGAGACTTCCGATGTGGTCGACCCTGAGGTTGTCTAATTCAGCGGACATACGGCTCCTTGTTGTTGCGTATAACGGGGCTTGAGGACGCCTGTTAGGCGAGCACGGGTGTGTGGCCCGCGCCTTCGAATAGCTCAGGGGCGAGGTGTTCGTGCCACTGGGCGTCGGCGGGCAATACGTACTCTATTGAGCGAACTTTGTAATAGGACGAGCCGACGCCTGGAGGATCACCGCCGTCGGCGACGGTGGTCGCCGCCTGGAGGAGCATGCGCCGGGCCATGATGATCGCCCGGTCGGAGGTGCCTAGGTGTTCGTTCTCACGATCGCATTGAGCGCCCATGGACTCCTGGATGGCACGATCCTGGAGGTTGGCTCCGACGCGTGGGTCACACGGGATGCCCGTGTAGGTCGTGGCTCGTTGGACTTCTCGATCGATGCCGTAGTCATTGTCGTAATTCCAGGAACTCTTGAATCCGTTGTTCACGTCGACGATCTCGTAGGCGAGGTCGCCGTGCTTGTAGATCGACTCTTCGTCCAGCGGTTCCTGGCCGAGCGTGTAGACCCAGTTGTAGACCATGCAGTGCTCATCGTCGACAGGTACCCACATGTGGCCGGAGACCATGGCGTCTTTGCCCTGCGCGTCAGGTCGAAGTTGGGTGAACGGCATGACGTAGTGATACGCCTTGACGAAGTTGCCTTCTTCAGCCGATAGCTTGCGGACCGATCCATAGGTGTAACCGTAGTCGGTGGGGGTGACTTCGATGAGGGCGTTGGTGACGCGGTTCGTGAACGTGTTCAAGTCTTGCATCTTGTTGTTGTGCAGGTAGGACACGTGGATGGAGTCGACACCGCCCTCAAGACCTTGGAGCCAGTTGCTCTCCTGGAAGACTTTGTTCACAGAACGGTGTTGCGCCGTGACCTGCGTCCACTCGAACAACGGAGGGGCTGGGCGTCGATCTGCGGGCCCCATGTAGGCCCGGATGATGCCGCCTTGCTCTTCGGTTGGGTACGCGGTGATGCTGACCTTGTCTTTGAAGTTGGAGGTCTCCGGCTCAGACGGCATGTCCGTGCAGCGGCCTTCAACGTTGAACTTCCAGCCGTGGTAGACGCAGCGGATGCCGTCTTCTTCGTTGCGTCCCCAGAAGAGGCTGGCGCGGCGGTGCGGGCACGAGGCTTGCACGAGGCCGATGCGACCGCTGCTATCACGGAATGCGACGAGGTTCTCGCCAAGGAGCCGTACGCGCACAGGAGGGCAGTCGGGGCCGGGGAGTTCCCAGGCGAGCAGCGCGGGCATCCAGTAGCGCCGCATGACGTGGCCCATGGGGGTTCCAGCGTTGGTTTGCATGAGGAGTTGGTTGTTCTGGGTGCTCAGCATCGTTCGCCTCCACTCGCGCAAGCGCATGACGCGCAGATCGTGCGGCGCGAGGCTACGTGGCGGGAGCGCGGGGCGTCAATGGTGAATCTGGGGAGGAGGGAGGGAGATGGGAAAGCGGTGCTTTGATTCGGACGCTTCCTTTGTGAGAACACGTCCATCATTCCACCGCGCGATAGATGTGATTCATCAGAGCCAAGAAAGGCCCCGGTCACATGACCGGGGCCTTTCTTTATCGTCGAACCGAGGGAGAGGGCTACCGTATGCCCGGCCAGTCGAACCCGAGCCACAAGGCGATCTGCGGGGCGGGCCAGGGATAGTTGAGGAAATAGCCGAAGAACAATTGGAGCGCCAGCCATGTGCTTACGCCCAACGTGACGGCGAACCAAAGCTTGTCCTTAGATTCTCGCCACAGGAACAAGAACACGAAGACAGGCAAGCCCTCACGGAATCCGATCATCCAGAGCAGCACGAACGAGGCGGCCATCCACAGCAAGATATTGACGACCCGCTTCCTGGTGGTGGCAGCGTCGACCTCGACTCGACCGGCGGTCGCAAGGGCCGCCAAGCGTTCAGAGCCGGTCAACTCTTCGCTGGGAGCAGTGACCCCTGCAAGCTCAGGTGCTGGGCCAATTTTGCGGCCATAGCTCGCCCAAACTACGCGACCGAGGTTGAAAAGCGCCAACGCCAGCATGGGGGCTGAGACCGCAACCGGGAACGCCCGGGTTCGCACGTCCATGGTCAGACCGTTGAACAGGATGAAGGCAAAGATCGCGACCAGCACGGTGCTGAATGCAATATCAGAGTTCTTACGCATGCGGGGCTCCCTGCCTAGGCTGACCGCTTGGGTCGCCAGACGCATCCGGCCCCTGCGGCGGGCCAGCGGCGGCCCTTGCCTTCGCGATACGTGCGTTCTGGATGAGCGCGTACACCACTGAGGCGATGGCCAACCCAAAGATCACCATCACGGTCGGATCCATAAAGAAGTCGTAGCCGTAGCGCTGGTGGGCGATACCCAGGTTCTTGTCCGCAAGGGAGCCCAACACGAGACCAAGGACCAGCGGGGGGCGCGGCCAATCTAGGGCCACCATGGCATATCCAGCGGCACCCGCGACGACCAATAACACGAGATCGCCGAAGTTCGATGAGTTCGAAAAGGCGCCGAGCCAGACGAGGACCAAGATTATCGGAACCAGGATGAGCCCCTTGACCCTCGTGAGTCTCACTAGCTGACCCAGCAGCAGGAACAAGAAGACGATGGAAATGAGGTTGGCGATGACGAGGATCCAGACCATAGAGAAGGTCACGTCCAGGTTCGTTGACAGCATCCTCGGCCCAGGCACCAAGCCTACGATGATGAACGCCCCTAGCAGGATCGACATGGCAAGGGAACCAGGGACGCCGAACGCGATGGTGGGGATCAGCGCCCCGCCTTCTTTGGCGTTAGCCGACGCACCAGGCGCGAGAACTCCCTCGATCCTACCCGTACCGAATTCCTCTTTGCGTGGGGACGTCTGCACTGCGTGGGCGTAGGACAGCCACTGCGCGGCGGCGCTACCGAGGCCAGGAATCAGGCCAATGAAGGCGCTCAGGGCGGCAGCACGAGACACGAGGCCTATGTGGGTAAAGGTATCACGCACGCCTTGCATGACGCCGCCAACCTTGCCGACATCCACCTCTGCGATGCTGGATCGGCGGACGGCGAGATCCATGATCTCGGGGATGGCGAATAGTCCCAGTGCCACCGGGACGAGCTGGATACCATCCAACATGTACGCAATATCAAACGTGTACCGGAACACGCCAGTCTGTGGGCTCGCGCCAACGCTGGAGAGGACGAAGCCCAGGCCACCCATGAGGACGCTTCTCGTCAGCGAGCCTCCACTGAGCGACGCGATGAACGTGACGCCCAGGATGGTGAGCGCGAAGAGTTCGGGTGCGCCGAACGATAGAACTAGTGGCCTGACGATCGGCAAGCCGAGAGCGAGGACGCCCGCGCCGATGAATGCGCCAATGGCAGAGCTCATGAGCGAGCCTCCCATGGCTCGGCCAGCCTCGCCTTTCTTGGCCATCGGGTGGCCGTCGAGGATCGTAGCAGCAGTCGTTCCTTCGCCGGGGACGCCAAACAGGATGGACGTCAGTTCCCCGGCGTTGGACGTGACCACGAACATGCCAAGCAAGAACGCGAACGCCTGCGTTGGCGACATGTCAAAGGTGAACGGGAGCATCAGGACCATGGCGGTGATGCCGCCCAGACCGGGTAGCAGCCCCACGACCAAGCCGATTATGATCCCGACAATCATCAGCCCGAACGTGGCTGGCTCGAACAGAGCCACTAAGCCGTCATATGCTGCATCAAACATCCATGGTCCCTTTACTCTCGTTCACGTTCAAATCTCAGGAGCAGGCGGCTATTGAATAGCCAACAGTCTGATCAGGTTCGCTACCACCTCTGGTGTGATCTGAATCTCCTCGACCAACAGGTGCTCCACTTCGGCACCTGACTGGGGCTGGAGCGGTCGGTTCGCTTGGGCCATCGCCTGGATGAACTCATCGGAGCTGTACATCTGCTCGAACGCTGCCCTGTAGGCTTCGACCACCGCAACGTCAGCTCCTGGAGGCAGGGCAAACGTGCGATAGGTCTGCAACGGCAGCATCGCGGCGGAAAGGCTCTGCCACCCAAGCTCACTGAACTGATCCCTCAGATCCTCAGCGGTCGTGACACCAGGCAACGCTGCGTCGGGGCCGCCAATGGTGAACTGAATAATCGGCTTGACCAAGGGCGGGTCAGTCTCGAACCAGGCGGGGTTGGACGCAGGGACTGTGCTCCACGTGGTGCATCGACCGTCAACCTCACCGGCTTCGATCGCGATGTGCGTGTCAGCGGTTCCCTGATATCCAAGAACGTGGCTGATCTTAGCGCCGAGTTCCTCAACCATGAGAGCTGAGAAGATGGTGTCGCCACCTCCGCCGCTGCCACCGACGAAAATATTGTCGGAACGATTGACGAGGTCATCGATGGAGTTGATGTTTTTGTCGGAGCGGAAGAAACAGGCCTTCGTGGCCTTCTCTAGTGCTCCGATGTAGCGGAACTTCTGGAAGTCGTACTCAACGCCGGCAGCACCGACGATCTGGTTGAGCACGACATCTGTCGGGAACTCAGCCAACGTCAAGCCGTCGGGCTTGGCGGCGTAGGCGTAGTTGGAGCCGATGACACCACCGGCGCCGGGGCGGTTCTGCACGACCAACCTCGGGGTACCTGGAAGGTATTGGCCCAAGAAACGTGAGACAACCCTAGCGACAGCGTCATACCCGCCGCCCGGCGAGAACATGACTACTAGCGAGATCGTCTTGCCCGAGAAATCGACCGACGGTGCAGGCGTCGCGGTCGGGGTCGCCGTGGGTGCTGGCGCGCCAGGCACGGGGGTTGCCGTCGCTGTGGGAGCGGGGCCGGTGGTCGGGGTGGCAGTCGGCGGCGCCGACGTAGGTGTCGGGGTGGGGTCGCTGCCACACGCCGAAACGACTAGCGCAAGTGCCATCACCAACGCTGTCACAAGTAATCGTTGCTTCATCTGGGGCTCCTTCTTTGCAACAAGCTCATCCGTCAAGATTCCATAGGTAGAGCGCTCGCGGAGCGGGCGCAAGATATTCGTTGATTTGTATACAGCATCGGTGGGCCGCCAGTCTAGGCTGTGGGGAGTCGTCCAGAGTAGAGTCCCAGGACGTGGTGTAAGAGACAGCAGGGCCTGGCAAGACAGAGGCCACCGCGTCACCCT
>JAQCEV010000073.1 GCA_027618515.1 Chloroflexota bacterium
GGTGACGCGGTGGCCTCTGTCTTGCCAGGCCCTGCTGTCTCTTACACCACGTCCTGGGACTCTACTTGCCGTCGATCCCGAAAACCGCGCCTTGTTTGCCATCTATTTGGTTGTAGTTACCCATCTCTGGGCCGAACGACGTGAGCTTCCATCCCAGGAGGCTTTCGTAGAACGCGCTCATCTTGCCAAGGTCTTTGGCCGCTATCTCGTAGTGCACTATCGGTTGTGGCATGTGGCTGCTCTTTTTCTCATGGCCATGCAGGTGGCAGATTGGTTGGTCTACATGCCAGGCTTGCGGTGGGGGCCTGGGTCTCCGCCTGCGGCAGCGATCACGAGGCGATTCTCGAGGTAGAACGTCCAGCCACCCTTGTGCATCTCTTGCTCTTCGGCGGGCAACCCGTGATGGCGCACGGTCAATAACGTGCCCTCCGGCGCATCATCGAAGAGCACTTCCACCTGCGTGGATCCAGGTGAGACGACCGGGTGTCCTTCCCAGCCGAACGTGAACACGAGTCGCTTGAACGGGTCTAGCTCGACGAACGTACCGGACATGACGACGCCGTCTTCAAGGTCGCACCAGAATTCGCCATTGGGTTCGGGGGAGAGCCGGGCGGCGATGCCCTGCCACTTGACCATCTTCACGGGGTCCGTGAAAAACGAGAACACCGTTTCCGGGCTCGCGGCAATCGCTACCTGACACTCCACATAACTAGTTTGCGCTTGCATCTTTCATCCTCCGTTGCTCGCTTTCTGCTTCTGCTTTGAGCCGGTCCAGCCCGGTGGCCCAGAATCCGGCCAAGTACGCACGTATCTCATCGAACCGCTGAGGAACCGCGCGGTACATGCGCTTGGTTCCCTCTTTGCGCGCAACAACCAAACCTGCCGCCGCAAGCACTGCCAGGTGCTGGGAGATCGCAGGCTGCGTAACATCAAACCGCGACGCGATCTCGCCAGCGCTCAGCTCGCCAGCGCCAAGCAGGCGCAGAATCTCTCTGCGGCGGGGCTCTGAGATGGCCTTGAGTGTGGTGTCTATGGATATATTATTTAGCATTACCTTATATAAGCTATCGCTAATTCTCTATTAGCGCAACCTTGGCTCCAGACCGGGAGCCAAGTACACTCGCGGCACCCTTTCTGCGGAGCTTTGCACGTGCCTCCTGAGCTAAATGGTCGGGTCGCTTTCTGGAATATCGGTTACCCGTTGGGAACCATCGTTTACCTCATCAGCGTGTTGGCGCTGTTGGCGGTGCTTTGGTCGCTGTACCAGCGCTCGAAAATCTGGCGTTTGGGCACGCCGAACCCTGACGTTGGCCCCTGGGGGCCACGAGTGTGGGCTGGGGTGAAGACCGTGATGCTCGACTCGATTGCGCATCGGCGGTTCATCCGTCGCGAGCGCTACCCCGGGACGATGCACGCCCTGATCGTGTGGGGGATGTTGATCCTGTTCGTGGCGACGACACTGGATGCGGTGGAGTTCAACGCGGACAAGTATCTGGGCATGCACCTGTTCACCGAGAACGTGAAGGTTGAGCGCGAGTTGGTGTGGGACATCGGCGGGCTGATGCTGATCGCGGGCGTGGCGATGGCTGCGTACCGGCGGTACATAATCAAGCCGCCACGGCTGAACACGATGCTGGAGAACGGAGTGCTTCTAGCGCTGCTGCTGAGCATGGCGCTCTCTGGATTCCTGCTGCAATCGCTTCGGATGGCTGCCACGGAATTGGAGCCGACCAGCGCTTTATTCAACCCGGAGTGGGCGCGGTGGTCGTTCGCATCGTGGGGTGTCGCTCAGGCGATCCGGGGAGTGGGCGTCACGATTTACTCCATGGAGGTTTCTCACTTCGTGCTGTGGTGGGCCCACGCCGCGTTGATGAGTGGAACGTTCGCCTATACGGCTTGGCGTTTTGGGCCGCTGATGCACATATTCGTTGCGCCGATCAATCTGGTGATGCGGTCGTCAGTGACGCGGCCCAAAGGCGCGCTGCGGCCGATGGGCGACCTCGACCTGCTGCCGTCTTTCGGAGCCAGCGACATCAACCAACTCTCGGTGAAGCAGCTGCTCGATTATGACTCCTGCACGAACTGCGGGCGGTGCGAGGACCAGTGCCCCGCGTGGCGCAGCGGCAAGCCGCTCTCCCCACGCAAGCTGATCCAGGCGTCCAAGGGATTCATGGTTGAGCGCGCTCCAGCGTTGCTCAGTCTTGCTGAGGGCGAAACAGCACCTCCCAGCGAACGCTCACTGATCTACGACGTGATCACGCCTGAGGTGTTGTGGTCGTGCACGACGTGCCGCGCTTGCATGGAGGCTTGCCCCGCGTTCGTGGAGCACATCGACTCCATCGTCGACATGCGCCGCTTCCTGACGATGGAGGAGGCGGTGGTGCCGGAGACCGCGATGGAGGCTATGACGTCCATCGAGCAGCGCGGCCACCCGTGGCGCGGTACGCAGGCGACACGCACGGATTGGATGGAAGGGACAGAGGCGGTAACGATGGCCGATGACCCGGAACACGAAGTGCTGCTGTGGGTCGGCTGTACGTCGGCCCTCAACGGCCGCAACCAGGCTACGGCTCGGGCGATGGCGTCGGTGCTGAAGGTCGCTGGCGTGCGCTACCGCGTGCTCGGGAGCGAGGAAACGTGCACGGGAGACCCCGCTCGTCGCATGGGGAACGAGTATCTGTTCCAGATGCAGGCGGAGCAAAACATCGAGACGTTGAACGGTTACGGGATACAGAAGATCCTGACGCTCTGCCCCCATTGCTTCAACACGATGAAGAACGAGTACCCGCAGCTCGGGGGCAACTACGAGGTGGTGCACTACACGGAGTTCGTGGCAGGGCTCATCAAAGACGGTCGCATCAAGCCGGTGGGGTCCGTGTTCACGACGATGGCGTACCACGACTCGTGCTACATCGGCAGGCACAACGATATCTACGATGCGCCCCGGCAGATCGCGGAGTCGATCCCTGGGCTGACGTTGGTGGAGATGCCAGGTGGCGCGCACCACGAGGCCAGCTTCTGCTGTGGTGCGGGCGGTGGTCAGATGTGGATGGAGGAAGAGGGCACTCGAGTGAACCACATCCGGACAGATCAGTTCCTGGAAACGGGCGCTGATTCAGTGGCGGTGTCGTGCCCGTTCTGCCTCCAGATGATGGAGGAGGGTATCGGAGCGAAGGGAGAGGCGGACAACAAGTCCGCCAAGGACGTGCTGGAACTCCTGGTGGAGAGCCTCGAAGGAGGCGTTGCACCAGAAGCCCCATAGCGTTGACGCCTAAATGGCTTCTTCGAATTCCTCTTCGAGGGATTCTTCGTCCTCTGCTTCATCGCGCTCGAGCGGAGGAAGCGGGTCGGCGAATTCCACCTCCATCTCAGCGTCGGGCCCATCAAGCTCGCGAAGCTCCTCGGCGGGAGTTTCAGCCACAGGTTTAAAGACCACGGGCTCAAGCTCTTCTATGGGCTCAAGGGGATCAATCTCCGGCAGCGTCGACGGGGCAGCTGAAGCTGGCGCAGGGGCCATCGCGGGAAACGATGTCTTCGATCGCTGCGACGGGTGTTGGTAGCTCTCGTGCAGTAGCACGCGCACGGTATCGGCGACGGAAGTCACGACCCCTCCACCATAGCGGTTGCCACCTTCCATCAGGGCTACCAGCCGGTGGCCAACCCTAGGAGGGACGATCCCGATGTACTGGCCCTGGGCTGAGTAGGCGACGACGTTACCCTTGTTCACGCGGAGCTCTATGGAAGAGCCGGGAGCCAGGTAGGGCCGGGCAGAATCAGTGGCGCAGCCGAGCAGCGCCACCTGGGTGCTTTTCCCCGTGTCCCCGATGAACATCCTGTGGCTCAGCGACGTAGAGCCGCTGGCCGCCGCCCCGTTGGACAGGCGTTCGATATTCTTTCGTGCGATCGGGTTGCTCGGGTCAAGGGAGAGGGAATGCTGGAAGGCGGCGCGCGCGCCCTGGGGGTCTCCCAGTTCCAGTAGGGCTTTGCCCAACCGGTTGTAGGCATCCAGGTCGCCTGGGGAGGCTGCAATCACCTTGCGATTGACTGCGGCTGCTTCTTCCCAGCGGCCACCCATCGCTAATTCAACGGCTTCGCTTGCTTGAATCTTGAGGTCGCGGACGTCTTCTGCTTCTCGGTACACCATAGCTACACTCCCACCCCTGCGCTCTACCCCCTAGTCGTGCGCGGTCTTATTCTCTGTTTGATCTCAACTTACCCAGCCACACCAGTCGACGGTGTTCGATCGCCGTGCATCTGTCCATCACGACATCCAACCCCGCGACACTTGCCAAATGTGCGGCCTCTTGGTGGACGATCCCCAGTTGCATCCACACCGCCGGTGCTCCGATCCTGATCGCCGCGTCTATGACGGGCGGAACGTCGATCGGGCGCCGAAAGATGTCGACTAAGTCCACGCTCTCCGGTATGTCGTCCAAGCTCGCGTACGGCACTTCGCCAAGAACCGGACGCGAGAGGTTTGGATTCACCGGAATTATGCGAAAGCCCTCGCGCTGCAGGTATCTCGCGACTCCGTGGCTCGACCGATCTTCTCGATCGGACATTCCAACCACCGCGATGACCCGGCAATTCGCCAGGACTTTCTCGATCGTTTCGTCTTCTCCCATGTGTCGTCTTCCTGCGGTAAACCGGTACTGCCAGTCCGTACTGGGAATACCTGAAAACCTTCGCTCGCTATTTTGGGCATAACCACCTGCGGGTCAACGCATCTTGGATGCATTTTTGCGCGGCATCGGTTTTGTCGATGGACATAGTGCCAACGGCTTGTGAAACTAGTATGTCCGATCGATAGATATCAAGATCCGAGGTGTCCATGAACTTCCGTCGTTTATTCGTCCCGCTAGCGCTGGTTATCGCCATCCCACTACTCGCAGGGTGCGGCGGCGACGCTGAGCCCACGCCCACGCCACTAGGGCCGCTGCCAACGCGGGTGCAGATCGAATTGAGCGAGTGGGCCGTCGGTCAGAACTTCACTCAATCAGGATCCGGCACAACAATCTTCCACGTTACCAACAAAGGATCCCTAGCGCACGAGTTAGTGGTGTTAAGGACAGACATGACGATCGGTGACCTGCCGATCGGGAGCGACGGGAAGGTGGATGAGTCAGCGGGTCAAGTGATCGGCGAGATCGAGGTGGATGAGCTCCAGCCTGGCGCACAGGCAAGCGCAACATTCCAATTGGGCTCAGGGAAGTATGTGCTGCTGTGCAACCTGCCAGGACATTACGCTCAGGGGATGCGATCCGCGTTCACGCTGGCGAACAACTAGCGAGAGCTACTCGGTATCGAGCTCGAAAGCCTGGTGGAGGACGCGCACGGCGTCGTTGACCTGGGCCTCGTCCACGATGCAGGTGATGCGAATCTGAGACGTGGTGATCATCTCAATGTTGATCGCCGCGTCTGAGAGCGCACGGAACATGCGGGAGGCGTAGCCAGGGGCGTTCTGCATACCCGTGCCGACGATGCTGACATTGCCCAAGTGGTCGTTGGCCACGCAGTCGGCAGCACCGATGTCCGACGCAACGCGGGAGCTAACTTCCAGGGCGCGCACGAGGTCGGCACGCTCGACGGTGAATGATACGTCAGTGAGGCGCTCTGCGCTGGCGTTCTGGACGATGGTGTCGACGCTGATGCCGGCGTCGGTCAACGGCTCAAAGACGTGGGCGACGACGCCGGGGCGGTCGGGCACGGCCCTCATGGTGATACGAGCCACGTTGCGCTCATACGTCACCCCACTGACCTTGTTGCTGACCTCCATGGCATTTCCTCCGTTGTCCACATCGTGAATGAGCGTGCCAGGGATGTCCTGCGTGCTGGATGCGACCAGCACAGGCACTTTGTACCAGGCCGCGAGCTCTATAGATCGCGGGTGCATCTTTGCACCATACGTCGCCAGCTCGAGCATCTCCTCGTAACCGATCTCAGAAAGCTTGCGGGCGCTGGGTACTACGCGAGGGTCGGCTGTGTAGATGCCATCGACATCGGTGTAGACCTCGCAGCGCTCGGCCTTGAGCGCTGCAGCTAGGGCGACAGCGGTGGTGTCGGATCCGCCACGGCCCAGGGTGGTGATGTCCATGTCGTCAGTGATGCCCTGGAAGCCCGCGACGATGACGACGCGACCGGTGTCCAGTTCACGCCGAACGCGAGCAGGGTCGAGATGGACGATGGACGCGCGACCGTGGGCGGTGTCAGTCTGGATGCCCGCTTGCGCGCCACCCATGCTGATAGAGGCCACGCCAAGCTCACGCAGTGCCATGGCCATGAGCGTGCTAGACACCAATTCTCCCGTGGAGAGCAGAAGGTCCAATTCGCGGGGCTCGGGCGATTTCGTGACCGATTGCGCGAGCGCGATCAACTCGTCGGTGGCCTTACCCATGGCGGAGACGACGACGACGATCTGGTTGCCTGCGGCTTGCGTAGCGGCGACTCGCCGCGCGACGTTGGTTATCTTCTCGGCGTCACCGACGGAGGTGCCGCCGTACTTCTGCACCAACAGCGCCATCAGACAATCTCCTTGATAACGCTGGCCGGAATCTCGTCGATCTCCTCAGCGCCAGTGGGGCTGGGGTCGAGCACGCGGAACGTGCCCGGGAGGCCTGCCTTATCGGCACCATCGGCCATCTCGTAGCCGATAGTGAATGCGCGGTTCTCGCCTCGGGTGGTGAAGGCAACGACCGAGGATCCGGCGCCCGACAGGAATACGCCTTTGGCGCCAGCGGCAAGCGCTCCATCGAAGATAACTTTCATCTCGTGGAACACGGTGCGACGAGCGTCCTGGTGCAGTTTGTCCTGGGTGGCGAGGCCCAAATATTCAGGTCGGTTCAAGGCGAAGCTCGCGACCATCAACGCGGTACGACCGACGTTAAATATCGCGTCAGCGCGCGAGACCTCGGATTTTAGCACTTCACGGGCCTTCTTAGTGGGCAATGGCCGCTCAGGGATGAAGACCACACACTGGAGGTCTTCGAGCAGAGGCACGGGCACGGCGTTGACCACACCGTTGTCCATGACGGAGATGGTCATGCCACCCATGAGGGCAGGGGACACGTTGTCTGGGTGGCCTTCGATCTCGGTGGCTAGCTCAAGCAAGCGATGGGGGGCTACGGGGTAGTCCAGCAGCGCGTTAGCCGAGTAGAGCCCACCGACGATCGCGGCGGAGCTGCTACCCAGGCCACGCGAGAGCGGGATGGTCTGCCAGGACTCGATGCGCATGTGCCGATGGCTTTCGCCAGCTTCGGCGAGGAGGCGGGCGGCAGCACGGTAGGTCATGTTGCGGTCGTCGGTGCGGAGATGGCCAGCGCCTTCGCCGTGCACCTCAACGAGCGGTTTGTCCGACCACTCGACGCGCAAGTGATTCCACATGGACAGCGCTAAACCGAGGGTGTCGAAGCCTGGGCCGAGGTTCGCGGTGGTTGCTGGAACCCGTATGGAAACGGGGCTAGTTCGGGGTGTTTGTGCCATGATTTCCTGCCAAGCGGGAAGTATATCTGGTTATCCAAGCGGACGACGACCGCTCCCATGACTCGCAGACCCCGTATAATCTGGCAATGGCAATCCTCTACGTCGCCGGGCAGCGCCCTGGCGTCGGTTCTACCTCCGTTGTAGCCGCTCTCGCGACCGTCTGGAAAAAGGCGGGCCAACGCGTCGCCGTCGTGAAACCCGCGACTCTGAACGCGGATGGCGATGCTGCGTTCTACGCGAAGGCGTTCGGTAGCCCTAGTGACGCCTCGACGGTCGTTGCCGAGCACGATCAGGACGAGTTGGTGGAAGAGGCAAGCAAGCGGGTAGACGCACTTGCGGCTGACCACGATATGGTGATCATCGAAGGGCTTCCGCTGTTCGATGCGGACGGGTACGCAGTGGCGGCGTCGCCAGCGTTGGCCGAGCACTTGGGCGCTCGCGTCCTCGGCGTGGTGCCATACGATCGATCACTGAACGCGACGGACGCGGCGAAGTGGCACGACACGTACGCGAGCTTACTATCAGGCGTGGTGATCAACCGCCGGGCTCAGTACGGCCAGCACGACGCCTCCACGCGGTTGGCGCCAGCGTTCGAGGACGCAGGGGTTTCCGTGTACGGCATCCTCCCGGAAGACCGTCGGCTGCTCGCACCAACAGTGGGGCAGGTCGCGACGCTGCTGAGCGGCACGTTCTACGCAGGGGCGTCAGGCCAGCATGATCTGATAGAGAGTTTCCTCATCGGCGGACTCATCACCGAGTGGGGCGGCAATTACTTCGGACGGCACCCCAACCAGGCTGTGATCGTGCGTGGGGGCAGAACCGACATTCAGATGTCCGCTCTCAATTTCCCGTTGAAGTGCTTGCTGCTGACAGGATGCGATACGCCTCCTCAGTACGTGTACCAGCGCGCGAACGATCTCGATGTCCCTTTGGTGACCAGCAACCACGACACGCCGGCAGCTACGGCGTTGCTTGAGCGGCTTGAGGCTCAGGTGACGATCGACCACCCAGACAAGATCGAGCGAGTCGCCGAGATGGTCAGCGACGCGGTGGATCTGCTGGCCATCAGCGAATCTGCCGGACTCCGCAGCGACTAAGAAACCATGGCACTGATAGCAGTAACCGCAAGCGGCCCCAACGAAGCCGAACCGTACGTGGCGTCCATCGAATCGCGTGGGGGGCAGGCGCGCGTCTTGACGCCCTCCACCTACACGAGCCTAGAAGCGGCACTAGATGGGGTTTCAGGGTTGATGCTGTGCGGTGGCTACGACGTTCACCCCCAGTACTACGGACAAGAGATCGCGGAAGGGGCAGGCGTCGAGACGTACGCCGAGCGCGACGAGATGGAGATGGCACTGCTGCGGGCCGCGCTGGAGCGGGATATGCCGGTGCTCGGGATATGCCGAGGGTTGCAACTGATCAACGTGGCTTTCGGCGGTACGCTGATCCAGGATCTACCAGGGCATCGCAAGTTGCCAGACGACACCAGCGAGGAGCCACTTAAGCACCCGGTGTACGTATCGCCTGGCAGCAAGCTGGGGGCAATCATCGGCGTTGGGGCGATCTTCCGAACCAATAGTTACCACCACCAAGGGGCCAAGGAAGCGCAACGGGCGCCCAGCCTACTGGCTTCCGCGTACCACACGCAGGACGGCATCATCGAAGGCCTGGAGAGTCCTGAGCACCGCTGGCTGATGGCGGTTCAATGCCACATCGAGAAGGAGAAGGAGGTCCCGACGATCTTCTTGAGGCTTTTCGACTGGCTACTATCATGGTCGGGCGCGTACGAAGCAGGGGAGATGGAGTAGTGAGTTCAGCGAACAGGCCTAGGGCACGACGTAATGAGCACGGGGAGTGCATGCACCTCTACCTGACGAGGGATGCTACGTGCGTTCACTGCGGGATGAAGTTCGGTCTCGCGTGGCAGGCTGAGCGCAATTGGCTGACACGCCCGCTTCAGAAGAACCTGGCCGTCGGTTTCGGTTCGTTCTTTTTGGTCGCGGGCGCTTATGTCGGAAATATCGGTTTCTTGGCGATGGCATTCCTGTTCGTGGGCATCTACTTCTTGATCCGTGCGCTTCTCGGCACGGCAGAAACGTTCATGAAGCATCGATTCACGCCTGGCAGGCTAGGAATGATCGTTCCGCGCGGCCGCTACAACATCACCGCGCTGAAGCCTGCCTACGCCTTCGTGGGGAGCGTCAAGTTCCCCATGGACTTGGATCTGTACAGCCAATTCACCCAAGACGAGACGCTGCTTGTCGAATACCTCAAGTGGTCTCGCTTGCCGGTGGCGATCTACCGAGGACACCTGCCTGGGTAACCTCGGCCAGCCGGACTGACTCAACGGTCATCTATCTCTATCGCGGAAGCACGTCGCTTCTGTTATAATCGCACGCGTGTCCGCACGCGCGGATTACCGCAACATTTTCGGTATCCCTGTAGCCGCTAGTACCACATGTAGTGCAGAAGAGCCCTCGGCGCATACAGCGCGCTGAGTAGCCCCCCGAAAGGAACCTCTCATGGTCCAGGCGGACTCCTCAAACATCAGGCCCATCGCCATCCAAGACGAGATGCGGTCCGCGTATCTCGACTATGCGATGAGCGTCATCGTGTCGCGTGCGCTGCCCGACGTGCGTGACGGCCTCAAGCCCGTGCACCGCCGGATCCTGTACGCGATGCAGGGCATGGGTCTGCGTCCGGGTGCCAGCTACAAGAAATGTGCTGCGGTAGTGGGAGAGGTGCTCGGTAAGTACCACCCGCACGGCGACTCGTCTGTGTACGACGCGTTGGTGCGGATGGCGCAAGATTTCTCGATGCGACATCCCCTCATCGATGGCCAAGGCAACTTCGGCTCGGTGGACGACGACCCGCCAGCGGCGATGCGGTACACGGAGGCCCGTCTTGCGCAGGTCGCTGAGCAACTGCTCCAGGATATTGACCGTGACACGGTCGATTTCGTTGACAACTACGACGGCTCACAGCGCGAGCCCACGGTGCTTCCGACGCGCATCCCGCTGATGCTGATCAACGGCTCTTCTGGAATCGCGGTCGGCATGGCAACGAACATTCCGCCACATAATCTTCGCGAGATATGCGACGCAATTGACTATCTCGCGGACCATCCGGAAGCCACCGCAGACGAACTCATCAACTTCGTGAAGGGGCCTGATTTCCCCACGGCCGGGATCATCATCGGTCGCGAGGGCATCCTTCAGGCGTACCACACGGGCCACGGGCGGATCGTGACGCGTGCCCGGGCGGTGATCGAGGAGATGGAGCGTGGTGACCGAGAGCGCATCGTCGTTACAGAGTTGCCGTACCAGGTGAACAAGGCGGCGATGGTTGCGAAGATCGCCATGCTCTCGAAAGAGAAGAAGATCGAGGGCATCTCAGAGGTACGGGACGAGTCCGACCGCGAGGGCCTGCGGGTCGTGGTGGAACTGGCTCGTGGAGTCGCAGCGCACGTTGTGCTCAACAACCTTTACAAGCACACGACTCTCCAGACTGCTTTCCACGTGAACATGGTGGCACTCGTGGATGGTCAACCGCGCGTGCTCAGCCTCAAGCCCGCGCTTCAGCACTTCATCGAGTTCCGGCGCAACGTGGTTCGACGGCGCGCCGAATATGACCTGAATCGCGCTCGCGAACGCGCCCACATCCTCGAAGGACTCACGATCGCACTCGATAATCTCGATCAGGTCATCGC
Organism: Chloroflexota bacterium; assembly: GCA_027618515.1. Classification (GTDB taxonomy): domain Bacteria; phylum Chloroflexota; class Dehalococcoidia; order Lucifugimonadales; family Australimonadaceae; genus CALGTL01. Next base: position 11,189 of record JAQCEV010000073.1, read on the forward strand.
GCTGATCCGGGCGTCCAACGACGTGGAGACCGCGCGCACGGGGCTGATGACGCAGTTCGGTCTGACTGAAGCCCAAGCGCAAGCCATCTTGGACATGCAACTGCGGCGCTTGGCCGCACTTGAGCGCGAGCGCATCGCGAACGAGTACCAGGAGCTGATGATTCGCATCGCCGCGCTGGAAGATCTGCTGGGGAGCCCAGAGCAAATCCTCGCGATCGTCAAAGAAGAAACTCGCGACCTCCGCAAGACCTACGGCCAGGATCGCCGCACGGAGTTGATCGACGCTGAGCTCACCGACGCGACTGACGAAGATCTCATTCCGCACGCCGACAACGTCATCACGCTGAGCGACCGGGGCTACTTGAAGCGTTTGCCCATCGAGGCGTACCGCTTACAGCACCGTGGTGGCAAGGGCGTGCGTGGGCAGGAGACGCGCGAAGGCGACGCCATCCAGCAGTTGTCGGTCTCAGACACGCACGACTGGCTGTTGTTCTTCACGGACAAGGGCCGGGTATACCGCGAGAAGGTGTTCCGCATCCATCAGGACGCGACGCGCCAGACGCGCGGAACGCCGATCCAGAACCTTATCCAGATCAATCCCGCTGAGGAGGTAGTGACGGCGGTGGTCGCCATCGCGAATCTCCAGGTGGACAAGTACATCGTGATGGCCACGCGTCGCGGTGAAATCAAGCGCATGACCTTGAGCCAGTTCGCGAACATCCGCTCCAACGGACTGGCCGCGTTCGACCTGAACAAGGGCGACAGTCTGCTGACGGCGCGCCTCGCGGACCCTGGCATGAGCGCGATCATGATCACGAAGAACGGCAAGGCCGTTCACTTCTCACTAGACGATGTTCGCGTACGCCAGACCCGAGGGGCAGGTGGAGTGCGAGGCATACGCCTGCTGAACGACGACGAAGTCGTGGGCATGGACGTGGCGACCGAGGGCGCTCAGCTATTGATCCTTACGGACCGTGGCTACGGCAAGCGCACGATCGTCGATAACTTCCGGAAGACCGGGCGTGGCGTTCAAGGCGTGATCGCGCTGAAGATCACGGACAAGACCGGCGACATCGCGGCAGCAGTCGTCACGGGGCCGGATGTCGAAGAGGTGATGGTCGGGTCGTCTAAGGCAATGGTCTACCGCACGGCGATCAAGGAGATCCGAACGCTCGGTCGGAACACGCAAGGGGTTCAGGTGATGACCAAGCTCCCAGCCGGCGACCGCGTGATGTCCATGAGCGCGTTCAAGGAACGCTCGTGGGAGGAAGCCGAAGCTGCGCGTGCAGCAGCGGCTCCCACCGTAACGGCGGCATCGCTCAACTTGGCGAGCGGCGAAACGAGCGACGCTGGCGAAGCGGACCTAGACGCGACTGATGACGAAGACGAGATCGACGACACCGACGACTCGCCGCAGATCCAGCCTGCCTTCGACTGGGGTGACGATGAGTCAACGAACGATGATGCTGAGGACGAGCCTGAAGACGACGACGACGAGTAGTCGGCCGACGTAACGGATCAGCGAGAGGGCGCCCAGGTGGGCGCCCTTTCTTTTGCGTCTTTTTCAACACTAAGTCTTGTTCGGCGCATAGCAGGGCGCTATGATGCCGACACACCGGAGCTGACTCTTGGATGATTTGAAGATTTCTGCAGACGACCATATCGACCTGGGCTACTTACCAAGGGATCTTTGGACGTCGCGCGCTCCCGCAGGCATGGGCGATGCGGTTCCCCACGTGGTGGATCGCGATGGCCACGATGTGTGGGTGTGCGGCGATGCGACATGGGGCGAATACCGTAGCCCACAGTGGTTCGCGCAACCAGGCCGGAATCCGCTGGCGCTGGATCGTGGAGGCGTCGCGGAAGAGGGGCGTCCGGTGACTCCAAGCAAGCGTTTGGAGGATATGGATCGCGATGGGGTGAGCGCTTCGGTGCTGTTTCCGCCGATCGTTGCGATGAACCCGGACGACCGCGAGCTTCGGAAAAGCATCGTGCGAGGCTACAACGACTGGGCGACGGAGTTCGCGTCGGCAGCCCCAGAGCGCTTCATCCCTGCTGCGATGATCTCGCCTGTCGACCCTGCGTCAGCGACAGAGGAGCTGATGCGTGTGGCGAAGGCCGGGAAGTTGAAGCAGGTCAATTTCCTGGTGAACGATGTCACGCTGGAGATGCATTTCGAGGCGTGGGATCCGTTCTGGGCGGCAGCCGAAGAAACAGGGTAGATCGTTTCGTACCACGTGGGCGGCAGCTTGGCGCGGGGCACGGCTCGCGATCTGAAGGCGAAGCTTGAGGGGACAGGGCGTGCGCCAGCGTTCGACATGGGCGTGGGGAACGGGGCTACGGCGTTCTTCCAGCCGTTCGTCAATCTGTTCACGTTCGGGACGTTGGAGCGTCACCCAAAGCTGCGGTTCGTGCTTGCGGAGTCTGGCACGGGCTGGATCCCGTTCGTCGTGCAGGAGATGGATTTCCGGTATGGGCGTTTGCTGGAGCGTAACCCCAATCCAGCGCTGCAACAGAAGCCCAGCGACGTGTTCAAGCAGCAGGTGTGGGCGACGTATCAGTCGGATCTGGTGGGGCTGCACTTGGTGGATTTCTTCGGTGAAGGTCACATGATGTGGGCGTCCGATTATCCGCACCACGACAGTACGTGGCCCTTCTCGCAAGAGATAGTGGATCGTGAGACGGCCCACCTGACGCCGGAAGTGAGGCAGGCGGTGCTGCGCGATAACGCTGCGGCGCTGTACGGGATCTCGTAGGGGAGGGGTCAGCCTCAAGGAATCGCGCTTGGATACACCCGCCCAGCCTCCTATCGCTGCTTGCGCAGGGCGGCCGGATGGGGAGGGCACCATCGCAGGCTGATGGCGAGCGGGGAGTCCGGGCTCGTTGGTGGGTTCAAACGTGTAGCACGTCGGGGCTCGCCCTCGAATGTCTTGGCTTCGCCGCTAGGACTAAAGGTCGCGAGG
>JAQCEV010000074.1 GCA_027618515.1 Chloroflexota bacterium
GGAGCCATCGTAAACGCAGACTTGATTGTTATAACCAATCAGGGCCAGCACAAACACACCGTGCGCCGCACGGATGCCGCCCTGTCAGTAGATGTGGATCGTCTTCTCATACGTACAACCCAGCGGTGCCAGCAACTCAGCCAGATCGTCAGCCGACTTGAACGTATCGTCGCCGTTGACCAGATTCACCCACTCAAGGTTCACCGCGCCAGGCACGTGGCCGCTGTGCGAATTCCCACGATCAACCTCGCCCGTGTACTCCACAGCCCCCCGAATATCCCAGATCAACGTATCGTCCTGCCCGATCGCCGCCTTCAGCTTATCCACCGTGGACTCGATCTCGTGGTTCGCAGGCTTCGGCGTGAACGTCGAGCTTCCAGCGGGAGCTGCCGCATCGTCCATTTCCGTCGGCCTGCCCTCAGCGGCCCACTTCTTCCACCCTCCGTTGAGCACCTTCACGTTGGTATGGCCGTAGTACGTCAGCACCCACCACAGGCGCGCCGCGTCGCGGTTACGTGCGCGGTCGTACCCGATCACCAACGTATCGTCACCGATGCCCACCGACTCGAACCAAGCCTTAGCCTCATCCGGCGGTGCTACTAGTCTCGTGTTCTCAGAACCCTTGATCTGCCAATCCGGCGACACCACCGCTCCGGGGATGTGCCCCTCAGCGAACGGCGCCGAATCCTGCGTCATCTCGATGACGCGAACGTTCGGGTCGTTCAGGTGTTCTGCCAACCAGGCGGTATCCGCCAAAAGTTCAGGTGCTGCGTAGTCAGCCATTCGATCCTCCAACCGCTATTTCGTATCAACACCGCCACGCTCGGCGCCAGTTTCCCCAGCCTCGGCGAGGCTGTCAACGGCTCCCGCCATGTGCAGAGGCACTTGAGGAGGCTTCGCGAACCAGACCAACGTAGCACCGATCAACGTGACCGTTCCGAAGATCTGAAAAGCCATCGAGTAGTCCCCACGAACGTCGAAGATGACGCCAGCCAGCAACGGGCCGGTCGCATTTGCCACCATCACCACCGGGTGCGTGATCCCACGTATCGTCCCGATCGACCGTCGACCGAAATAGTCGGCGTAGATCACCGGCAGCATGGCGAACGTTCCCCCGCTGAACATTCCTTCGGTGAAACCGTACGCCACCACCATCCCGTTGGGCGGCACCCGCAAGATCAGGAACATCATGACCGTCGTCCCTAGCATGAACGTTCCGATCACCCGCTGCTCGGGGAATCGTCGCATGAGTGCCGCAGCCAAGAAGCCACCCGCCATCATGCCGATAGCCTGCACGAACAGCATCGGACCAACCAGAGAGCCATCGAGCCCCTGGCCCACGAAGAAAGGCACGCGGTGCACGCCACTTCCTCCACCGGCGATCATCATCCCAGTGTGCGCCGCCATCAACAGCCAGAACGCGCGTGTCCGCACCGCCTCTCGCGCCGTCCAAGAATGATCGCCCACCCGGGGCGCCTCCCCCGGTACATGTGGCGCCGGTGGACGTCCGTCTGGATACAAGCCGATCTCGTCGGGACGGCGCGCCACCACGAAGATGAACGGCGCCAACGACAGCACCGCCACGCTCGCCCCCAGAACCACGAACGCCGCTCGCCAGCCTGACGCCAGCACCACCGCGCCCGCTATCACCGGCCAGAACGCCAAGCCCAATCGATTGCCGTTGATCACGAACGCCGTCGCGAGGGCGCGACGCTGAATGAACCAATTCGCGATAACCGTATGCGACGCCAGATTCTGGATGTTCATCATGGCCACGCGCCCCACGGAGAACGCCGCGTACAGGAACACCAAATTGGAAGCATAGCTAACGGAGATGAGCGACCCAGCGATGAGCAACGCGCCCACGCCCAAGATCACCCGCCCGCCGTACCGGTCGAGCCCACGCCCCACCAGCGGCCCCACGAACGCCGCCATCACCGTGGCGAAGCTGAACACCCCGGAGATCGCGGTACGCGACCAGCCGAACTCGTCGGACCAGGGTTGGATGAAGACGCTGAAAACAGGCGCCGCCGTCGCCGATGAGGCGGTCATGGAAAGCGCGACAGCAGCCGCGACCACCCACCCGTAGTAGAAGGGAAAGCGGGTTACTAGTTTAGGGGTCTGCCGCATGCACATCCGTCACGTTGGGATTCAATGAGCGTATCACGACGAAATCGATGGCTAGCGCCCAAGTCGGGTCGCACGCCAGATTCCTCGCTATCGCATAACATATGCCTCAAGTACATCGAGAGGCGCATCTTGACCACCCTTGAAACGCCAGGCACGGTCGGTGCCTTCCTCGACGCCCGAGGGCCATACCTGCTCTTGTGGGTCGCCGTGCTCGTAACCGCCATCTGCCTGCACCTCTGGTTTCGCCACCCCGCGACACGTCGCGCGCTGCGAGCGGCGACCGTACTGGCGACCGGGCACGTGTTCGGCTTCGTGTGGGGACTCAGTGGCTCAGGCGTTGCTACCCCGCCCCCCGGACTCATCGTGATTGGCCCCCTGGCCATACTGGCCGTGGTTGGCGCGTTCGTCTTCAACCTCGCCGGCCCCTGGGTGCTCGCCCTAACGATCAAGCGTACGTTCGAGCGGGCAGACCAGGAAGGGCCAACCCCAAACGTCTTCCTCATTGGAGCGATCATACTGGCCCTGCTCGTCACCGCATTCGTCCCGCTACCCGCGTTCGCCCTTGGCGCCTGGTACGTCGCGCGATCCACAGGCCGTCGCAAGCCAACGCTCGCCGCAGTGGTCACCGTACTTGGGCTGGCAGGCATGGCGTTCGCGCTCATCGAGCACATCTGGCTCCACCAGTACCATGGCCCCACCTGGTTCCTCGAAGGCCCTGGGTTCGCTGGGGTGTACGTCGCACCAGAAAGCGCGATTCCCTACGCCTTGTCAGCGCTCGCCGTGATCCTGGGAATTGGCATCAAGCTCTACCCTCAGCGTCGCAGGCCTGCTGAGTCGATCGCGTAAGCTCACCCCGCTACCGTGCTAGCCGACGCAGCCCAGCCGACGCCGCATCCACCCCGAGCACCAGGATCAGATACCACATCAACACCAACGACACCGTCGTGTAGTGGAAGTTGCTCATCGCAAGCCTGAACTCCATCCCCAACCCACCTGCGGCCACGAACCCCACGACGATGGTCGTCCGTATAACGACCTCCCACCGATACAACAGGTACGTCATGAAACGCGGCAGCGCCTGCGGCAGCACCCCGTACACGAGCGCTTTGCCTCGCCCAGCGCCTGACGACCGCAGCGCCTCCACCGGTCGCATATCCATGCCCTCGACGACCTCAGCCGCGAGCTTGCTCAGCACGCCATAGTTGTGGATCGCCAACGCGATTGCGCCGGGCAAGATTCCTGGTGAGAACACGAACACCGCTAACAGCGCCCATACCAGCTCCGGCACGGCGCGCGCGAACGCCCAACTTGCCCTCACCAGACCGAACGTCACCCCGGCAGGCAAACCACCTCCGCCCATGACGTTCCGCGCGCCCAGCATGAACGTGATCAACGCACCCATCGCAGCGAGCATGATCGCCAGCACACTCATCGCCAACGTGTCATAAGCGAGCCGCGCAGTGCGTGACCACTCAGACAGTTGCGCGTAGGCTGGTTCGCTCGTACGGCCCACGCCTGCTAAGTCCTGAATGAACCCCCACGCTCTGCCTGCCGTCTCCGTCGAGAAGAATGAGAACGACTGCTGCCGATCCCACCCCAGCACGAAGACCCACGACGATACCAGCATCACCAGCGCCGCCACGATCGACACATGCACGAATCCGATGCGTGGGCTTTCGGTAGGCCGAAGCATACTCACAGCGTCACCCTCCTGCGGATAGCGCTGCTCCACGCCTCAACCAGCACGATCATCGCGATCAACCCCAGGATGAACGTCCACGCTCGGCTGTACGCCAGATCGGCCAGCGCTACCTGGATATGGAAACCCAGTCCACCCAGGCCAACGAAGCTCAGCACCGTCGCAGACCTGATCCCGCACTCCAGTCGGTAGAACGTATAGCTCAGCGCATCAGACAGCACGAACGGCACCCGACCATGCCAGAAAACCTGGGTCTCGGAAGCCCCCGCGCTCCGCAGCGCGCGCAAAGGCCCTTCAGGCACATCCTGGAAAAGCTCCGCGAAGACCCGCCCCAATATCCCGCTGTACGGCAACGCCAACGCCAGCACCGCCGCCATGGGGAACAGGCCAATCGCAGCCACGAACAGCCAAGCCCACACCAACTCGTGTACCGCGCGCAGATGCGCCAACAGTAGCCTGGCGGCCCACCGGAATGGGTCGCGACCTCCACCGTCCGAGCGCAACACTCCGGACGCTATCAAGCCCAGCGGGAACCCGATCACCAGCGCCAAGCTCAGGCCCGCGAACGCATACGCCAACGTCCGCCACACCGAGCCAACGAGCTTCGCAAGCACCTCGCCCGAAAGATCCGGCGTCAGCAGCGCGCCACCCATCTCGCGCAGCGCCGCCAGCCCACCTGCGTGCAGCACGCCATCACGCCAGCCCACGTTCAGCAAACTCCACGCGAGCGCCGCCGTCAGGATCAGCGTCAGCACCCGGCGACTCTCGAACAGCCTCGGCTCGCCAACACGACGCAGCACCGTCATCTCAACAGGCTTGCTACGCACACAAACCCTCAAGCTCGTACAGCGAGTCCAGCATCTCGGGAGTCACCTCGTCCTGCGTCGAGTCGAACTGCACGCACCCATCGCGCACGCCCACCAGCCGGTCGAAATGCTTGGCCGCAAGCTCCACCGCGTGCATGCTCGCCACCAGCGTCTTGCCACTCTCGCGCGCTACGCCCGTCAGCAAGCCCAGCACGTCCTCGGCCCGTGCCGGATCCAGCGATGCCACCGGCTCATCCGCCAGCACCACCTCCGGGTCCTGCACCAGCACCCGCGCGATAGCCACCCGCTGCTGCTCACCACCCGAAAGCTGACTGGCGCGCCGGTACGCACGCTCGGCGATCCCTACCCGCGTCAACGCCTGCATCGCCAACGGCTTCTCGCGAGGCGCGACCAGCGACATCAGCGACCGCCACAGCCCCCACGAGCCCAAGCGTCCCGCCAACACGTTCTGAAGCACTGACAGATTGGCCACCAAGTCGTATTGCTGCGCAACGATGCCCACCAGACCGGCCAACTCACGACCCGGCGAGAGTCCCGCCAAGTCCTGACCATGCAGCGACACGCCACCCGAATCAGGTTTCACCGCACCAGCCATCAAACGCAACAGAGTGGTCTTCCCCGCACCGCTAGGTCCAACGAGCACAACCGACTGCCCACTGGGCACGGCCAGCGAAACGTTGTTCACTGCCAGAGTCTCCCCATACCTCCGGGAAACTCCTTCCAGCAGCACGGCCATGGGCGGCCTAGCGTTCGATGATGCCAAGATCCACCGCCACATCCTCGATCGCCTGGTAGTTCTCGTTGCTCGTCGCGATGAACCCGTCCGTCTGGAAAGCCTCGGCGATATCCGCTTCCACCGGCCCCTTCGACGCGTCGATGCCCAGCAGAGCTTGAGTCAAACGCTCAAGCGTCCCCTCGCCAAACTCCTCGTCCAGATCGCCGCGTGCCACCCAGTGATAGTCGAAGTACGGCGGCGTCCGGTAGAACACGTCCACCTTGGACACATCAACGTCGCCACTTGCAACGCGAGCGTCCCACACAGCCTCGTTCAGCGCGCCAACCTCGAACGCGCCTGACTCCACCAGCTTCCACGTCGTGTCGTGGGAACCGGAGTAGGACGGCGGGCCGTCCAAGTCCTGCCCAACATCAACGCCCGCATCCTTCAAGAACGACCGTGGCATCAAGTGCCCCGACGTCGAACTCTCACTGCCGAACGTCAGCGAATGGCCAGCGACATCCGCCAACTCTTTCAGGCCTAACGATGGGTTGCTAACGAATACAGAATGAAACTCAGCGTCACGTGGCCGTTGAGCGATCGCGACTGCCCCTGGCACCTGCAATCGTGCCTGCACGCCCGTCAGCCCGCCATACCACCCCAGGTGGATGTCGCCCTGCTTGAAGCCCGTAACCACAGCCGCATAGTCGATGGATGGGAGGTACTCGACCGTCAAGCCGAGTTCTTCGGACAGGTAGTCCGCAAGATTCTCGAAGCGTGCTTCGAGGAGTGATAAGTCCTGGTCAGGTATCCCGCCGACGTAGAGGACCTTCGTGTTCTCGTCATCGCCACCGGAACACCCGGCAACGACCACAACGGAGGCCAACGCAAGCAGCAGGAATAGGCCAGGACGCAAGAGATTAGACATCATCTACGTCCTACGATTCAGTTTTCGACCGTGGCTTTCCCACCGCCGCGACAGCTATGTTGGCGTCCGACCACGAGGCCAGACAGAGCACCGAACGATCTGCTGACTGAGTGGCTTCCCGGCGCTCGCGCGCCCCTACCCTGCCTGCTGATGTCCTGCTGCTCGAAGTGACGCCGCTTTCCTTGCGTCACGGTACGAGTCTAGCGCAAAGCCTCCCGTCGAGAAACCGTCCCCTATAATCGACGCCCACGCGTAGCGGCCAGTTGCGCGCAGCCAAAACAAGGGAGACCCGCTTTGACCACCAGGCACATCAAAGAAGTAGACATGACCAAGATCGTTTCGCTCGCCAAGCGACGCGGCTTCGTCTTCCCCAGCAGCGAGATCTACGGTGGCATCGGCTCCACCTGGGACTACGGCCCACTAGGCGTCGAGCTCAAGCGTGCCGTCAAGGAAGCCTGGTGGCGCTCCATGGTCTACGACCGCGATGACATCGTTGGCCTGGACTCCGCCATCATCCAGTCCCCCGAGGTCTGGATCGCCAGCGGCCACGCCGAAGGCTTCACCGACCCCCTCGTCGAGTGCCCCACGTGCCACAAGCGTTACCGCGAAGACCACCTCCTTGAGGCCCTAGGCCAACCCGCCACCGCAACTGACATCGACCTCAAGTGCCCCGACGACGGCGCCCAGCTATCCGCCCCGCGCCTCTTCAACCTCATGTTCGAGACCCACGTAGGCCCCGTGCAAGACACCGCCAACAAGGTCTGGCTCCGGCCTGAAACTGCCCAGGGCATCTTCATCAACTTCGACAACGTCATCGTCGCCACCCGCAAGAAGGTCCCCTTTGGCATCGCCCAGATCGGCAAGTCGTTCCGCAACGAAATCACCCCTGGCAACTTCATCTTCCGCACCCGCGAGTTCGAGCAGATGGAGATGGAGTTCTTCGTCAAACCCGGCGAAGAAGATGAGTGGTACGACTACTGGATCAAGACCCGCTTCCAGTGGTTCCTCGACCTCGGCGTCCGCGCCGAAAACCTCCGCACGCGCCCCCACGACGAGTCCGAGCTAGCGCACTACGCCAAGGGTGCCACCGACGTCGAGTACCTCTTCCCCTGGGGTTGGTCAGAGCTCGAAGGCATCGCCAGCCGCACCGACTTCGACCTCAGCCGCCACGAAGAGCACAGTGGCAAGAAGCTCCAGTACTTCGATCAAGAGGAAAACGAGCACTACTGGCCCTACGTCATCGAGCCCGCCCTCGGTGCCGACCGCGCTGCCCTCGCCATCTTGGTCGACGCGTATGACGAAGAGTCCGTCGGCCCTGAAGGCGGCAAAGAAGATATCCGCGTCCTCCTCCGCTTCCACCCCGACATCGCACCCGTGCAGGTCGCCGTGCTCCCCCTGTCCCGCAACGACAAGCTCGTCCCCAAGGCCAAAGAAGTCCACGACACCCTACGTCGTCTCTTCCGCACCCAGTACGACGACGCCCAGTCCATCGGCAGGCGTTACCGACGCCAGGACGAGATCGGCACGCCCCTCTGCGTCACCGTCGACTTCGAAACCGTCGAAACCGACGACTCCGTCACCATCCGCAACCGCGACACCATGACCCAGATCCGCGTCCCCATCGCCGACCTCGCCGACCAAGTCCGCGAGCAGCTGCGAGGGATGGGGTCGACGAGGGTTTAGCGACCAAGGAACCTTCACCTCCCGGCTACGGCATCGCCATGATCGTCGGCTCCCTACTCGCCCTCACCGGCGTCCTCCTCCTCACGCAAGACCAGAGCAAGATCGAAGAGGAACCGGTTCCGGTAGCTATCTGCGTTTCTATATTCCCATCGAACTCCTAAGAGCACTCGTTACTTCCACGGTTCAAACCGTCTATCGTCTATGAGCGCGACGAGGGATTGAGCGCCTTCACCTAGGGGAATGGTCCATGGCAACCGATTGGTTCAAAACTGTGCGTGTCTCGTGGAATGGACTTCAACAGATATCGCGTGACTTAGCCAGGGATGCTTCTACCTGGGTATTCAGAGGTCAGAAAGACTCATGCTGGGGATTGGCAAGTTCGCTGGAGCGAGCAGGCGACCTGCATGGAATTGCGCCCGCAACCAGAGCAGCCACTGAAGCAATGATGATCCGTGAGTTTAGTCGCCGCCTGCACCATTACGCGGGATACGACACGACCGCGAAAGATGAATTGCTAGCACTCATGCAGCACCATGGCGCTCCCACTCGGCTCGTCGATTTCACGTATTCCCCATACATTGCGGCGTATTTCGCTTTCGAACGGGCTCAATCCAGGCCGCGAGAATCCGTCGCGGTTTGGGCCGTGAACACTGACATCCTGGCCAAGCGAATCTACCGATCCTGGCAGGAGGGGCCGGTCTACTTGGAATACCAACGAACTCGAAACCCGGAGTCGTTTGCAAAACTATACATGTCAGAAAGCGAGCCAACCAACCTCGTGCTGAGCCTCAGCCCCACCAGGCTGAATGAGCGCCAATCCGTTCAAAGGGGTGCTTTTCTTTGCCAAGGGAATATCGGTGCTAGCCTCGCAAGCAACTTCGAACGATTCTTAACGGCAGACGTTCGCGCCTCCTGCGTCGTGAAATACGTGCTTCCTAGTAAGGAACGTGACGATGCTCTAGACCAATTGGATTCCATGAACGTAAACCGCATTACGCTGTTCCCTGGTCTCGATGGCTTCGCAGAATCATTCGGGCCACGTATGAGGTACTTCAACCACTTGGCCAGCCGACGGGTATCAAGGGACAGTCAACCCCATCATTCACAGTCATGACGCGATGGTATTCCCGGATGCCACCCCCCAACTCACGCCACCAACCACCACGTCTCCATCAACCCCTTACCCTTGATCTCCTGCTCCCCACGTAACACGCAGGAAAAATCGTCCTTCAGCAGGGCGTAAGCGCCAGGCCCCACCTGGATCTTCCCAGGCTCCCCTTGCGACTCCATCCGCGCAGCGATGTTCACCGCATCGCCCCACACGTCATAGTGGAACTTCGTCGTCCCCACCACGCCAGCGATAACGTCGCCTGAGTTGATGCCTATACGTATCTGGCAGCGCTCGCCATCCACCTCCGGCGGCACGTACTCCAGCATCTCCAGCGCCATCTTCGCCAAGCGCTGCGCGTGATCGTCGCGCTCCACTGGCGCACCACAAACGGCCATGTAGCCGTCCCCGATCGTCCGTATCTTCTCCACCCCATACTTCTCAGCGAGCCTATCGAAGTGCGAGAAGATGTCGTTCAGCACGCCCACCATCTTCTCCGGCCCCTCGCCCGACGACATCACAGTGAACCCCACCACGTCCGCGAACAGGATGCTCACGCTCAGGTAGTAATCCGCGATCGTCTCGTGGCCAGCCTTCAGCCGACAGACACCTCGGCGGGCAGCACGTTCAGCAGCAAACTCTCGCTCTTTTCCCGCTCGATGTTCAGCAACCCCAACGTGATCCGTTGCTGCTGCACGAAATGCCCCAACAGCATGAACGCGATCCCCGGGACGACCGTCAAGTTGACCGCGAAGAACCCGGTTTGCACGTATCCGGGGAGGTTGCTCGGCGACCTCACCGTCGATTCCAAAGCACCAGCGCCCACCAGCAGGAGCACGAAGCTCGCGAACCAGAACATCGACTCACGTCTGGTGCCGTACACCAGCGCTCCCATCGGCGGAATCACCGCCCAGATGATCACCGCGCTGCCCTCCACCAACCCACCGAGCGACATCATGAGCGCAGGAGGAAGCGTGATGAACATCACCCGCTGGCTCCAACGCCATAGCCTATATTTCGGGTAGACGCGGTAGATCGCCATCGTGATGATCGTGATCACGCCGTAGCTCGATGGGATGGCAGCCGCCACGTATTCGCCATATCTCGCGTAGATAGGACCGAACGAGATACCTACCACGCTCGTCGCCAACGCCACAGCCATCAGCATCTCGCGCTGATGCTCCTCCTCGTCCTCTGGCGTCCAACTCAGGCTGAACCACGCGGCGATCGCGCGGATCAGCGTGTGTCGGTCGAGCCAATTCTCGACGTGGGAGCTAGTGTCCTGAGGCGTTGAAGTCATCGCGCGCTATCTTACCTGCCTCTCACCTCGCACGTTCGCCCAAAAATCTGCCTTCTTCGTGCTGACACGGAAGCGCCAACACGCCTACCCTTACCTCGTGCGCATCCTCCACATATCCGACATCCACATCGGCGTAGAAAGCTACGGCCACGCCGCCAGCGAAGCTGAGGTCGAGGCTCTCCCTGTCTACTTCGCCCCCGGCGTCGATCGCAGCCAGTTCGTCGGCGTCTCCACGCGCCTCTTGGATTTCCTGACCACCTTCGACTGGTCCGTCGACTACGCCATCAACCACAGCGTCGACCTCGTCCTCTTCTCAGGCGACGCCTACAAGAGCCGTGACCCCTCGCAGACCCACCAACGTGAGTTCGCCCGTCGCATCGCGCGCCTATCCAACGTCGGCATACCTGTATTCCTCATCGTCGGGAACCACGACCTCCCCCACGTCGCCAACCGAGCGACCGCCCTGGAGATCTTCCCCACCCTCGGGGTCGCCAACGTCACCGTCGGCGCAACCCTCGACACCTTCAACGTCAACACCAACGCAGGCCCTCTCCAGATCATCGCCCTGCCGTGGATACGCATCGGTCAGTTCATGGCCAAAGAAGAAACGCGTGACATGACCCTGGAGCAGATCAAGAACTCCGTCGAAGCGCGCCTCACAGCCCTCCTCGACCAAGAGATCGCCCAGCTTGACCCGTCGATCCCCGCCATCCTCTGCGCCCACGTCACCGTCTCCGGCGCAAAGCTCGGCTCAGAGCGCAGCATGATGCTCGGCAACGACCACGTCCTCGGCCTCGGCACCATGGCCAACCCCGCCTTCGACTACGTCGCCCTTGGCCACATCCACAAGCACCAGGTACTCACCCAGAACCCACCCGTCGTCTACCCCGGCTCCATCGAGCGCATCGACTTCTCAGAAGAACGTGACGAGAAGGGCTTCATGGTCATCGACCTCGACCACACCAAGCCGCGTGGCGACCGCAACGTCACCATCGAGTTCGTCCGCGTAGCCGCCCGCAAGATGCTCACCATGGACGTCGCCACCAGCCCCGGCGAAGACCCCACCGACGCCGCCCTCGAAGTCGCAGGCAAATTCGCAGGCGAAGGCCTCGAAGAATCCATCGTCCGCATGCGGATCACCATGGAAGCCGAGCAAGAACCCGCGTTCAGCGAAGCCCGGGTTCGGCAAGCCCTCACCTCGGCGTTCCACCTCGCCGGCATCGACCGCACCGTTCACCGCGAACGCCGCACCCGCCTAGGCACCGAAGACGCCGAGAAGATCTCCCCCATGATGGCCCTACGCCGCTACCTCGAATCCCGCAACACCCCCGCCGACCGCGAAAAACAACTCACCGAATACGCCGAACTTCTCCTCACCGAAGAACTCGAAGGCACCTCCTAGCCGTCCACACCACGGACGGGCGTAGCGCTGCCGATCGGCCTCACTCCGCATACGCTCATCTCTAACCCCACCCTGAGCACAGCGCGATTGAGCCATCCCGCTTAACGTCATCCTGAGCGAAGCGCAGTTGTGCCATCCCACTTAACGTCATCCTGAGCGCAGCGCAATTGTGCCATCCCGCTTAACGTCATCCTGAGCGCAGCGCAGCGGAGTCGAACGGACCTCTCCCCCCCCCTCCCTCCAGTCCCAATGCGGGCCTCCTCTCCCTGAGGGAGAGGATTGAGGAGAGGGGCAAACGACCACCAGCAACCCAGCGGACGCCTAGCGCCCACTCCCTCCCACCACACCATTCGCCGAACAACGGCGCGCACCCAGCGCTAGCGCCCGGCGCCACCGCCAGCCCAGTGCAAACGACACCAGAGGGTTCCGGGGTGGGTGGGCACAATCACGCTTCCTCACGCGTCAGCCCCACGAAAGCGACTCCGCGCCATCTAGTCACCCCTCCCAAACCCCGTAAATGCAGAAAGGGAACGGCAAGCCGTCCCCTTTCCACGTGCTACTACGATCCCCGCTTAGTTCGAAACGTACTGCGGGAAGTACTTCTCGATCAACCGCGTGCTCTCACGTTCTGTCACCACGATCGACTCTTCGAACCTCACCTCATTCTCAAGCGTCGCCGCAGTGCCAGTCACCCGATCTGTGAACAGCGGAGTCTCACCAGCGATCGCACCGTACTTCTGAACCATCGCCTCATCCTCCGCAAACGCCGTCTCGAACGCCGTGGAAAGGGCATCCGCGATGTCGTCGGGGGTGCCAGGAGGTGCCCAGAGCGACTTGCTCACATACAGCGGCGGGAACAAGATCGACTTGTAAATCTCCAGCGATTCCTCGTCCGGGTAATGATCCAAGACCGAACCGCAGTGCGGTTCCGACTGCGCATTCCCCTTCAACTCTCCTGGCCCCATACCCGCGTACACCCGCATCAACCCATCCGGGATCCAGTCTGCCTGTTCCAGGGGGAAGCGGTACCACAGGCTCCCCCGGACCGTCGTGTTGATGTCGCCTCGCGCCCACATCGTCAACACCGCATTGGTGTCAACCGTGTCGAAGGCAAAGTAACGGAAAGGAACCCCGAGGGTCTCCAGCGTGTAGGCCCATGCCGTGAACAACGGTGCGCCCTCGCTGATGTCCGATATCTCATCCGCTAGATAGAAAGCGTTGTGCTCCCCACCGCCGGTATTGGCTTGTCCAGCGAAATCCCAAAGGCATTTCGTAGCAGCCTCCGCACCCAAGTTCCCCACCGGGTCATACGTCATCCAAGCACGCGTCGGGTCGATCGTCGCGCCTAGATACTGGAACGTGGAGCGCTTGATGTACTCCGTGTCCTCTTCGAATCCGAACTCCAATTGAGGAGTGCTATTCCAGGAGATGTACGTGCCATCCTTCGGCGCTTGCTTCCCCGCGAACAGGTACTCCAACGGCTTGTTACCGTTGTTGCTGAAAATGATCCGCGGATTACCGGGGATCCACTTGCTCATGTATGCCGACATCACGCGGCCCTGCGAGTCCGTGCCCCCACCGGGGTTCGAGTTCGCCATGACGCGGATCGTCTTACCCTTGAAGTACGTCGCAGCGTCAAACGAAGGAGTCGGAGTCGCCACGGGGGTAGGCGTAGCCGGAGCGGGAGTCGGCGTCGGCACCCCAGGTGCCAACGTTGCCGTCGGAGTTGCCGTTGCCGGAGGTTGCGTGGGCGTCGCTGTTGGTTCATCCCCACCGCAAGCCGCCAACACCAGAAGCATCACGGCCCCGAGGACAAGCCCCTTGGACCAAGCGGACCACCTGATAGTCATAGAAATCTCCCTGATCAAACGAGAGCTACTAGCTCGAAGAGGCCGCAATATACACGTCTCCACCAGCCATGGCTACAGATTCAAGGCAACATCGCCGTAATCTGACTACACAGACGTCTATCATAGCCAGCTCTCGCACCGACCAACATAGAGGCACACGCCCCATCGGAGTTCATCCGCATCCACGTAGCGACAATCGTCTCACGATTGAGAGCACCGACCTGATGGCATTTCCCCCACCTACCTCTGCGGGTGCCGAATCGCAGTAAGTCGGCACAGCGAGTCCCCCGCCCGCCTCCGCCAAGCGCCAGCCTTCGTGGGTGCAGGGCCCCCCCCTCCCCC
>JAQCEV010000075.1 GCA_027618515.1 Chloroflexota bacterium
CTCTTTTTTATCCCCCTTCCTGGAGAGGAAGGGGCAAGGGGATGGTCGACACGCTAGCCAAGCGAACGCTTCGCCAGTACCAAAGCGCAATTCCGCCTAGCTACGAACCCTAGTCGTCCTATTAGTCATGTAATCCACAAGCAGGTATCCACCCAGATCATCCGGGCTGGTGTACAACGCACGCCCACGGTTGATCTGCGTCATGCGGTTGATGAAGTCCATCAAGTACGGACTCGACTCCAACATGAACGTGTTGATCGTGATCCCTTCCTGAGTGCAGCGACGCACCTCACGAAGTGTCTCCTGGATCGTCCTGTACGTTGGCGGATAGCTGAAGAACGGCCTGCCGTTCTCGATGTGGGCCGTCGGCTCACCGTCCGTGATCATCAGTATCTGCTTGGTGCAGTCCTTGAACGGCGCCAACAGCTGACGTGACGTCGCGAAGGCATGCTGCATATTCGTGCCGGAACCCCCGCTGTAGGTGATGAACGGCAGCTGATCCCGCTCGATCTTCTCCGCCATCCCCGCGAACCCGAGCACCCAGAAGTTGTCCCTCGGGTACTTCGACCGGATCAGAGAGTCCAGCGCGATCGCCACCTTCTTCGCCGAGACGAACGATCCGAACATGCCCATCGAACGACTCTGGTCGATCAGCAGCACCGTCGCCACCTGCGTGTTGTGCTCCGTCCGCCGAACTTCGAAGTCACCGACCTCGATCTTCACCGGCGTACCCGCGCCAGAGCGCTCCACCGCGTTCATGACCGTCTTCTGGAGGTGAAGCTCCATCGGGTCGCCGTACTCGTACTTCTTCGTGTCGTCCGCGTTCTCCCCACCGGAGCCACGCTGGTTGATGTCGTGCTGCCCGCCGCGGCCCTTGCGTAGGTCGCCAAACAGATCCCGGAGCGCCTTATTGCCGATCTTCCTGATGCCCGCTGGCGTCAGTTCTAGCTTGTCGCCATCGCGCTTCAGGAAGCCCGCGTCTTCCAATCGCTTCGCCAGTTCGTTGAGCTGCTCCAGCTCCCGGCGCGCGTCCTCGCCCAGCAGACGTTCCAACTCATCAGGGTCGACGCCCGATAGGTCGCCGCTCCGCATCACCTGCTCGAGCTGCCGCTCCAGATCGTCCATCGACTGCATCTCGCCCATCAGGTCCATCGCCTGATCGAACGACACGTCCTCGTCACCGAAGAACGGATAATCCCCCTGGAACGCCTGCATTGGCATGAGTTGGCCCAGGTTCTCAGCGAGCCGTTCCATCTCCGAACCGGTCGCGTCGTCCATGGCAGCGTTCATCGCATCGAACAACTCCCGGCGCTGATCGGGCGACATGCTGCTCATCATCGACTGCATCTGGCCCATCTGTTGCGCCAGCATCTGCATCAACTCATCGAAACTCTGGGGCGGGTTCTCCCCGAACATCTCGCTCCACTTGTCCATGAAGCCATCGAAGTCCGGTTCCTGTCCGCTGAGCTTGTCCTGCATCATCTCATTCAGGTCGCGCATCATCCGGCGCATCGCATCCATCTGCTCAGGCGTCATCTGCTCGATGTTGCGCTTCATCTCAGAGGCGACGTTGCCCATCATCTGCTTGCGCAACTCGTCCATCAGTTCCTGGAATTTGGACTGCGCATCCGGGTCCATGAAGTCGTACTCCTGGAGCTCCTTGATGGCGCCGCCCAACCCCTCGGGCATCTGGTCGAGCTTCGCCCGGTTGCGGTCGGCGCGCGTCTCAAGCATCTCCATCAACTTCTCGTGCTGCGCCGCGTCTTCGGGTGACATGCCCTCGATCTGCTCGCGTGCCTCTGCAAGCCGACGTTCGATCCCCTCACGCTCGCTGGAGAGGATGTCGTCGAGCCGGTCCTGCAAGCCGCGGACCATGGAATCCATGTCGTATCGCTGAAGGGTTTCGAGGCGGCGCTTGCTGAGGCGATCCATCATGTCGCGCAGGTTGGGGGTGCGGGAGCCGTCCTCGTTCTGCATCCCCCGGCGCATCAGATCGCGCAGGGCACGCTGGACGTCGCCGTACTTGATGATGTCGTCCGACAACTCTTCCATGAGCGCGGACGCGTCAGCATCGAACGGCTGCTGACTGCCGTCCCATTGGGAGTACCGGAAATGTGAGCCGATCTCCATGCGCCAATCATACCCCTCAGCACGCCACGGCGACGTGTTTTGCGAGGGAGTTGTTGCCAGAATAAGGCCAGGCAAACGGTGGGGCGGCGAGGGCTAGGCTTTGGGAACGACCATCTGATCGCGGGTCTCGACACCACCTTCGAGGATGCCGAAAGTGATCTCCCACTCCCCCTGGTAGAAGCTCAGGCACGGTACGTGGTGATTGCCCTCAGGCCCGCGCCAAACCGTTCCCAGGAAGATCAGCGACAGGCGCTGGTACTCCTCCGGGATCTGGTCGGGGTGGTCTAGTAGGAACTCCGCGTGTCGCTGGCCGAGCTTCGGTGTCGTGATCTTCTCGACGTACTCCACCATCTCCTCGCCCAGCAGGTCGGGCCCGCCTTCTTCGATGATCGCCTGGAGTTCGATCGTGTCTGACGAGACCGTCGTTGGCTCGGTGACATCCTCAACAAGCGTCCAGCCCAGGGCCGTCTTGTCGTTCTTGAACGCCCCGCTGATCTCCTGCACCGCAGCCGTTCCGGTAGGCGCACCGTCGCCAGTGAGCAGTGCGTGAAGCGCGTCCTCAAGGCCTTGCGGATCCTGCACCCAGCCCATCGCCTTCGCTTCGTCGATGTCTCTGGGCAGGTGAGCTACCACCTCTGCGATGAATCCGGTGTACCAGCCTGGGACGTCTGCCATGGGTGCATCTCCTGCGGAGTTGGCTTGCTCTATCGAGCGCCCCAACTTTACAGGGGATGCACCCCGGGTGCCAGTGGCGCGGCCCTAGCTATTCCACGACCAGCCTCTGCTCTACTACCACGTCTCCCTGGTTATCCGTCGCGCCCGCCGCCTGCCACCCCGGCAGCAGGTTGCCAGACGCATCCACAGGCAACTCCAACTCGATCGCTTCGTTGAATCGGGAGTAACGTGCGTCGGTCAAGGCCTGCATGAACTCCACGCTGGTGGTCCCGTCGCCGTGTTGGGTCGTCGTGGGCAAGCGCATGTCCATCACCAATCGCGTGATGTAGAAGGTCTCGCTGTCGATCCAGAGATCGACCGATACCTCGGCGGCACGTTGACTGTCCATCCCCGTGAAGTCGTAGGGGCCGGGTTGTTCGGCACGATATTGCTCGATCAAGTCGTCGATCAGCCGGTCCATGTCGATCTCGCCGCGTCTCCGCAGGCTGTCGGCGCCGTCGAGCGTCTCGTTGGGCAGCTCTTCTACCGTCCCTAGCGAGTCGAGTAGGTCGAGTGTGCTCTGGCGGCTAGGCACCGGCCTGCTGAAGATGCTCTGGTTCTCGATGCCCCCTATCACGCCTGGAGGTGCCCCCTTCGCGTACTGGTCGTCGCCATCGACGACGAAATCGAGCGTGATGCCGTCGCTGATGATCGCGCCCTGGAAGTGCCCTGCGTCCACCAAATCCCATTGGTACGTCGTACTTCAGGCCCTCCACGTAATGCAGCACTAGCGCGGCTCGCTGATCAGTGGGAACGCCGAGGAGCGCTCGCTGAACATCGACCTTGGCGTCGATCCACTCAGGCCCGCTCCCCGGCTCAGGGATGTCCGTTTCTGCCGAGTTCAGGAACGGGATGAACGACAATATCTTTCGCCGCCGGTGATGCTGGAGCGCATTGTTGGTCGCAATCTTGTAGAGCCACGCCTTCAGAGACAACTCAGACTTGGTGTTCATGATGTTCTTGAAGGCTTGGAGGAACGTGTCTTGAGCGAGATCCCGGGCAAGCTCCGCGTCGCCCGTCATACGCGTCAGGTAACGCAGGATCGGCACTTCGTACCGGTCCACGACGTCCGCGAAGGCGTCGATGTGCCCCTCGCGAACCCGCGCTATTGCCGTTGCATCGTCCATGAGACTCGTTTCCCCTGGCCTTACTGGAGCGCCGTCTGGATCTCAGGTTCAGGCGCCGCTCCGCTTTCGCACGAAACGAGTACCACCAGGGTCACTACCAGCAGCATCATCGCTCCCGATGCCACCGACGCCGCGGCGAACGCTCGCACACCAGGCCGCGTACTGCCTTGGTAGGCGACGACGCCGCCAACGACCGCTGCGGCACCAAGGATAGCCAGGCCGTAGATCAATACCCATCCCCATTCCATAGTGAACCTCCTTTGAAGCACCGCTGCTGGATTCCCCTGCTCTATCAAGGTGCTCACTAGTTGTAATGCGCGGCGACTCCAAAACCGGACAACACCTGTGAAGTCTGCTGGGTTGCCGCGCACGTCGCTTGCTAGAATGCGGCAGACCTGCGCGCGATGCTCGACAGCAACCAGCAGCTTGAGCAGAAGGAGAACCCCATGACCATCGCCGATAGAACGCGGATCGGGATCGCAACTCCGCATATGTTTATGGACGGCAAGGTGGACATGGCCCTAGTAGGTCGCTACGTGCGCCGAGCCGAGGAGCTTGGGTACGCGAGCCTCTGGACCCAGGAGCGACTAACGGGTTCACCCACCGTCATCGACCCTCTGTCCTTCCTTGCATATATCTCGGGGCAGACATCGAAGGCGCGGCTCGGCGTGTCGGTTGTCGTACTCCCGCGCCACAACCCCATCCACTTAGCCAAGCAGACGGCGTCCATCGACCAGATGAGTGGTGGGCGGCTGATCCTCGGCGTCGGGCTGGGGGCGAATGCGCAGGATCTCGTGCAGTACGGTCTGTCCCCCGAGCGCCGGGTGCGCCGGTTCATAGAGCACGTTGAGATCATCAAGGCGCTCTGGACGCAAGACAACGTGAGCTACAAGGGCGACTTTTACGAATTAGCGGGCACCAACATCGCGCCGAAGCCCGCGCAAAGCCCGCACCCACCCATGTGGTTCGGGGCCAACGTCGACAGCGCGATTCACCGTGCGCTGAAGTACGCAGATGGATGGACCGGCGCAGGTAGCTCTGGGGCAAAGGATTTTCCTGAGAAGGTTGCCCTCGTGCAATCGTTGCTGGCGGCAGACGGACGCACTAAGGCGGATTTTCCCATCTCCAAGCGCGTGTACCTGACCATCGATGATGACGAGCAGCGGGCGCTGCGCCGCATGCAGGAATGGGCGGGGAGTTACTACGGCAATGCGGATATAGCGGAGCGAGCGGGCATCTGGGGCAGCGCTTCGAAGATCCAAGAGAAACTCGCCGAGTGGTCGGAGCTTGGCGTGGACGAATTCATACTGAACCCCGTGGTCGATCTCGAAGACACCATGGAACAACTCGCAGTGATGACTGGACTCAAGAGCTAGAGGAGACGAAGAAGCGTATGGCACCGACGATAGCTGTGATCGGTGGGTCAGGCCCTGAGGGGCGCGGGCTCGCTCTTAGATTCGCGATGGCGGGTTACTCCATCATCATTGGCTCGCGCGACGCGGGCAGGGCGACGAAGGCGGCGCAAGGGCTGTTAGAGATAAAAGCAGGACTGCCCATCACCGGGGCGGCTAACGAGGACGCAGCGCAACAGGCGGACTGGACCCTGCTGTCAGTGCCCTACGACGGACTGGAAGCGACGACGACCGCGTTGGCGCCCTACCTGGCTGGCAAGATCGTGACCAGCGTGGTCGCGCCCCTCGCGTTCGAAGGCGGCGTGGCCAGAGCGGTTGTGGTTCCGCAGGGGTCCGCAGCTGAACTCGTCGCGGGATTGCTGCCGGAAAGCCGCATCAGTTCTGCATTCCACAATCTTTCGGCGCGTGATTTGCTGAAACCCGACATGGTGCTCGACGGCGATGTCGTCGTCTGCGGCAACGACGACGATGCCCGCGCGCAGACGATTGAACTCGCCGAGAGCATCAAGAGCTTGCGCGGTGTGGACGCCGGAGATCTTACGAATTCCCGTTATGTGGAAGATCTGACCGCTTTGCTGCTGAACGTCAACAAGCGCTACAAGGCCCACAGCACTATCAAGCTGGTTGGCCTATAGGCGACCCGGACACGGAGGCCGCATGGAAGAGTCCTGGCGGGCGGGGGCCAAACGCCCCCTGGTGATGGCGAGCCTGGTGATCGTCGCGTATCTCTCGGTCGAGATCACGGGGGCGGTCGTCAGCGGTAGCCTCGCGCTCTTGGCTGACGCCGCACATACGGGTTCGGATGTCGCTGCCCTAGGCCTGGCGCTGCTCGCAACCTGGGCGGCGGGGAAACCTCACACCGCCCAGCGGTCGTTCGGGTATCTGCGGGCGGAGGTATTGTCTGCGTTGGTGAACGGCACCGCGCTGCTGGCCATCGCGGTCTTCATCTTCGTCGAAGCGGCTCAACGTATCGCAGCGCCACCCGAGGTCCGAGGCGGCATAGTGTCCATCGTCGCTTCTGGCGGTCTCGCTGCGAACCTAGTTGCCGCTGCGATCCTGCTGCGCTCGTCCCACCAAAGCCTGAACATCCGCGGGGCGTTGTACCACGTGCTTGGCGATGCGATCGGATCGGCCGGGGCGATAGTTGGCGGACTGCTCGTGCTGCTCGCGGGCTGGCAGTGGGCCGACCCGGCGGTCAGCATCTTCATCGGGCTGATCTTGGTCTATGGGGCTCTCAAGATTGTGAGGGAGGCGACGCACGTGCTCCTTGAAGGCACCCCCGCTCACATTCCCATTGCGGAATTGCGCGATGACATCGAATCCGTCAACATGGTGCACGGGTGCCACGACCTCCACACCTGGACGATCACGTCCGGCTACGACGCACTCAGCGCCCATGTAACGGTCACAGATGAATGCCCGGCTGACTGCGTGCGAGACGTGCGTGGCGAGCTTGGCCGGATGCTTCGATCGAAGTACGGGATCTCCCATGTGACCATCCAGATGGAGCGCACGGATGGTGATTGCGAGGAAGAGGTCCACGTACCCGGCCTCACGAGCGACCTGCACTAGGCGCCAAACTCATGGGCGCTCTTCAACGTAGCTGGATGTAACCGCACGGAGTAGGCCTGGGTGGGTTGCTACTCACCTACTGGTATAGCTGGTATGATTTTCGAGTAACCAGGTTGAATGTTCGGGCGGCGCGCCGAAAGGCACCGTGCATTCGGGGCCGCAAGGTTCGCCCATTGGGTTCAGTGGGTTTCATGACTCTAGCCGGAGGATGAGAGGCAAGCAAATGTCTCAGCGTTACCAGAAAGAGATCGAAGAGATCCTTGAACAGGTGAACGAGGATGCTCCCGCGAATTCTGGCCCTAGCCGGAAACTCCGGCCCTGGGAGGCCGCGCGTGCTCAATCCATGAGCACTGGCCAGCGGCCCAACGCGTCGTTCCGATCGTTCCGACTGACTATCGGGAAAGTGCTGCTCGCAGGCGTGGTCCTGCTAGTGCTCTCGCCTTTGCTCGGCGGCCTGGGTCTCATGGCGCCAGCCGCATGGGGCGGAATAATCCTCATCATCGGCGCCTACGTCGTATATTTCACCAAGCCTCGCAGGCAGGTTGAGCGACGCTGGCGTGGGCAGTCCATCGAGGACGAGCCCGAACCCAACGGTTTCTCGCGCATCTGGCGCTGGCTCACTCGCGGCTAACCGATCCCCGTCTCGTTCCACCATCCTGGCGCGCCGATGTTTCGTCGGCAGCTTCGTTCGTGAGGTCAACTTTTGAAGAGCTATCTTTCCCACCTCGAATGTACTGAAACGGGCGAAACCTACTCCGCCGATGAGCCCCACACTCTTTCGCCGGGTGCCCAGAAAGTACTGTACCCACGATACGACCTAGAGACCGCCAAGCGGGAGATAGACCGCAACGCCATCGATCACAGGCCGCCCAACATGTGGCGCTTCTTCGAGGTCATGCCCGTCCGCGACGAATCGAATGTCGTGACGATGGGTGAGGGGGGCACCCCGATGCTCCGAGCCCGTCGTTTGGAGGCCGCCCACGACGCTCGCACCCTCTACATCAAAGACGAAGGCCTGAATCCAACGGGTTCCTTCAAAGCTCGCGGATTATCCGCCGCGGTGTCACGCGCCAAAGAGCTGGGACTCACCAGACTCGTGGTTCCTTCGGCTGGTAACGCGGCTGGCGCCCTTGCGTCGTATTGCGCGAAGGCGGGCATGGAGTGCCACGTATTCATGCCCAAGGACGCGCCAGACGCGAACAAGCGCGAGACTGAGATGGCAGGCGCGCACCTAACGCTCGTCGATGGCCTGATCTCTGACGCCGGCGCGATGTCCCGCAAGGTCGCCGCTGAATTGGGGTTGTTCGACGTCTCGACGCTGCGCGAGCCTTACCGGGTGGAGGGTAAGAAGACGATGGGTTACGAGATCGCCCAGGATCTCGGCTGGCGCCTGCCAGATGTCATCGTGTACCCGACCGGAGGCGGCACGGGCATCGTCGGCATGTGGAAAGCGTTCAACGAGATGGAGGAACTGGGCTGGATCGGTCCTGAGCGCCCGAAGATGATCGTGGTGCAGGCCGAGGGGTGCGCACCGATCGTGCGTGCCTTCGAGCGCGGTGAGCGCCACGCGGAGCCTTGGGAGAACGCGACCACTATCGCAGCCGGGATCCGTGTCCCTTCCGCCGTTGGCGATTACCTGATCCTAGACGCCGTTCGAGAGAGTGGCGGGACGGCGATCACCGTGAGCGACGCCGAGATAGTGGAGTCCATGAAGGAGATCGCGTCGCTTGAGGGCATCTGGCCCGCGCCGGAGGGCGCGGCAACGCTGACCGGCTATCTGAAGCTTCGCGAGTCGGGCGTGATAGGGGCCGAAGAAGAGACAGTCCTGATGAACACGGGGACAGGCTACAAGTACATGGATCTCGTGTAGCCAGCAAGCGAAAGGGCGCGCGGAATCACCGACACGCCCTTCCCGCTGTCTTCGGTCGCTGGAGACTCCCGCTTAGTACTGTGGTCGTGCTTCGCGAGGACGGGCTTGGTTCACCACCAGTGCTCTGCCCTCGACGGAGTAGCCGTTGAACATCTGCACGGCTTGGTCAATGGCCGTCGGCTCTTCCATCTCAACGAAGCCGAACCCGCGTGGCCTGCCCGTTTCACGGTCAGTCGGGATGTGTACCGAAATGACCGCCCCCGCCTGCGCAAACAGGTCGTAGAGTTCGTCTTTGCTCATCCGGAAGGGCATGTTGCCCACGAACAATCTGTTCCCGCCGTCTTCCATTGTCATACTGAACCTCCGTCCTCTGCTGGCCCTTGATTGACCCGCTCTCGCTCGGCTTGCCTCAACCGGATGCCGCTCCGCGCGCCGGTCTCTTCAATGAGAGCGGCTTGTCCGAGGCGCGGCGAATTCTAGCGACCTCTTTCGGTAGTGGCAAGCATTATGAGTCGACACAACGGAAAACAGCTATCTAATTCATAAAGAAAGCTGTTTTCCGTGAGAAAGTGCAGGCACCTGTGTCGAATTGCGTGAATCAGCGTCGGCTTCGGCTACTGGGCAGCACTCTCGCCGCGATTGCGGACGCGTATCGCCGCGCCAGCGGCTAACGCTAGCAGTCCGAGCACCAAGAATATCCAGGGGAGCGTGGTTCCGTACAGTGTCAGTCTTCCCCTGTCGTCTTCCGCGGTGGCGACCAGTGCCGCTACCGATTCATCGGTGTAGCTCATGTCCGCAGTGAAGCGCACGAACTTAGCGCCAGTGGGCGTGAGCGCACTGATGGTCTCGATGTCGATTGCGTCGACTGCAGCGCCTGTGGAGGGCTCCAGCCAAACGATGACTTCAACGTCCACAACCATAGGCAGGCCGGTTGCCGGGTCCTTCGCTGCGTAGGGAACGTTTTCCTCACGGACAGCGTACCGGTAAGTCTCAAGCCCCAATACGTCTTCTGTAGCTTCGTACTTGGCGGCCAGTGGCTGCGCTGCCACGGATATGTAGGCTTGGTAGACCGTGTCTTGGTCTGCGTCGAACGGCATGCCCCACTGCCCTGAGCGGTCGCCGTCGCCACCGGGCAGGTACTCTTTGGTCACGCGATCAATGAGGAGGTCAGCGTTGGTCTTCGCGAAGCCAGGCACCTCCTGCGAGGTGCCGGCGATGGTCGTCGTGACCTGCTCGTTCATCATCAACTGATCGCCATCCGTGCCGGTCGCTTTGCGCTCGCGGTGGATGAGCACTGGGAACGTAACAGTTGGGAGGTTCGCGGGGTTCGCGATGACTTGGAGCGTACGGGGGTCGAGAACCAAAGCAAGCGCCGCCGGATCCGCTAGGAGCGCCTGGACGCCCGGGTTGGCGAGCAGTGAACCGACGGCCGGGTTCGCGAGTAGGGCGAGCAGTTCAGGGTTCGCCGCGAGTGTTCCCACAACGCCGCTACTCAACAGCGCGATCACGGCCTCGTTCGTGAGCAGCGCTGCGATCGCGGGATCCGCCAGCAGTTGCTGAAGGACAGGGCCGATCTGGGGGTCAGCGAGCAACGGGAGGAGTGCGGCGGGGTCCGTGAGGCCCGCGATGACCGCAGGGTTCGCCAGCAAGCTCAGCAGCAGGCTGTTGGAGAGCACCGCGCCGATCTCGGGGCTCATCAGGGTAGCCACGGCCTGAGGGTTGCTCAGCGTCGCAAGTAGCGCAGGATCAGCGATGAGGCTTCCAAGAGCGGGGCTCTGCAAAACCTCAAGTGACGCAGGAGATGCCAGTACGTCTGCGGCGCCGGAACTCAAAAGCTGCGTAATCGTGGCGTTGCCCTGGAGTTGACCCAGGAACACCTGGTCTGGCAGCGTGTATTCGCCGGTCAGTTCAACTGTGCGATCCAGGTCGGCAGGCACTTTCAGAAAGGTCCCGAAAATCGCTGCGATCCAGATGATTCCGAACGCCATCGCGAGGACTCCCGCGATGCCGAGCGCCGAGCCCACTTGTCTTTGTCTTGAGCCGAAAAACATGAAACCCCTCCCCTGCCTGATCCAAGGCTTGATCCCACAGGTGGACTTTACCGGGGAAAAGCCCCGCAATCACAGATTTGAGTTAGCGCTTGGAACGGATTTCGTGAATCATACCCAACTCAAGAACGAAAACGTACGTACGATGGTCTTAAATGTAGGTACCGTCAAGGATGGACCACACGTCGGTGATCTCGGCTACCGTGAAGTTACCGCCGACGCCGCCGAATCCAGCGAACGATGATCCCGCCGCCGCCGCAGCTTGCTGATCAAACTTCGAATCACCAACGACCAATACGTCCCATGGCGAAAGGCCTAGTACCTCACACCCACGGAAGATCATGTCTGGCGCTGGCTTGGGGTTCTTCACATCGTCCGACGCGATGAGCGCATGCGGGATCAGGTTGAGCGCTTCGAGTAGAGGGCGCGCTATCGCTGAGCGCGTGTTGGTGATGACCGCTGTGGAGATGCCACGGGCGTCCATATCGTCCAAGAGTGAACTTGCTCCGGGCGTGGCTACCGCCAAAGCCGCGTACTCGTGGAAGTGAGCCATGTAGAACTCGTCCACGTCACCTGCGGTGTGCTCGGGGTAGAACAACTCTGCGTCCGCCTGCGTCGATTGCCCGAACGCGTCGCGCGCCGCCTCTCGCGTGATCTGTGGGCAGCCGAATTCAACAGCGGCCGCGTTCATTACCGCAAGCCAAGCCTCGAAGCTGTCGAGGAGGACGCCGTCCATGTCGAAAAACACTGCCGTCGGCGGCATGGTGCTACGCCGACTTGCTCTTGCCTCGATCGCGAACCCCGCGATGGCGCTGGTCGGGATCAAGGATGCGCTTGCGGAGGCGGATGTTCTCGGGCGTCACTTCCACCAACTCGTCGTCCTCGATAAAGTCGAGTGCCTCTTCGAGGCTGAAGATGATGGCAGGGTCAAGCCTGATCACGATCTCAGAAGTCGCCTTCCGCATGTTGGTCAGCTTGCGCTCTTTGCAGATGTTCAGGTCTAGGTCACGGTCGCGTGCGTGAGTGCCAACGATCATGCCCTGGTAGATCAACGTTTGCGGCTCGATGAACGTATCGCCGCGCTCCTGTGCATTCCGGATGCCGAACGTCACAGCCACGCCTCCCTCAGACGCAACCATCACGCCCGTCCGGGATGACTTCACCTGACCCTTCACGGGTCGGGTGTCTAGAAATTCGGTACTCATCACCCCATTCCCGCGGGTTGCCCGCAGGAAGAAGCTCCGGAAACCGATCAGGCCTCGTGTCGGGAGCGTGTACTCCAGCCGAACGTTGCCCTGTCCATCATTCTGCATGTTGGTCATAGCGCCCAACCGTGAGGAGAGCTCCTCAGTGATCGAACCCACGTAATCTTCGCGGGAATCGATCGTCAGCATCTCATAGGGCTCATGGATGACGCCCGCGACGATGCGAGTCACCGCTTCAGGCTTGCTGACTTGGAGTTCCAAGCCTTCACGCCGCATGGTTTCGATAAGGACGGAGAGGTGAAGCTCGCCGCGACCCGAGACAAGGAATTCGTCCGCGCTGTCCGTGCGCTCAACTCGGAGGCTCACATTCGTCTGGAGCTCTCGCACCAGGCGATCCCAAAGCATCCGTGATGTCGCGTACTTGCCCTCTTTGCCTGAGAACGGTGACGTGTTGACGCCGAACGTCATCTTCACCGTCGGTTGCTCGATAGCGATTCGTGGCAATGCGTCAGGCGCCAAAACATCAGCGATCGTGTCTCCGATCACTATGCCCTTCGCGCCAGACACCGCAGCGATGTCGCCAGCGGAGACCTCCTCGACCTCTTGGCGGGCGAGATCGCGGAACACGAATAAGTGGTCAGCCCTGAACTCGGTAGCCGCATCGTCGGAACCCAGCAGCACGA
Organism: Chloroflexota bacterium; assembly: GCA_027618515.1. Lineage (GTDB taxonomy): Bacteria > Chloroflexota > Dehalococcoidia > Lucifugimonadales > Australimonadaceae > CALGTL01. Next base: position 12,762 of record JAQCEV010000075.1, read on the forward strand.
CGCGGTCGTTGCGCCTGAGCGTGCCACGGAAGATCCTACCGATCGCGATCTGCCCGATGTGGTTGTCGAACGCCAACGCGCCCGTCAACATCTGAACAGGCCCTTCCGGGTCAGCCATCGGTGCAGGGATGTGGTCTACGATCGCCTTCATCAACGGAGCTATGTCCGTCTGCTCGTCGGCCATGTCGGCCACAACGAAACCGCTCTTCGCCGAACCGTATAGGATCGGGAAATCGAGCTGGTCCGGGTCGGTTGCCATCTCCAAGAAAAGATCATGAATCTCTTCGACCACCTGATCGATCCGAGTCATGGGACGGTCGATTTTGTTGATGAGCACCAGCGGACGAAGTCCCTGCGCCAACGCAGTTTTTAGGACGTAGCGGGTCTGAGGCATCGGGCCTTCAACCGCGTCCACCACCAGCAAGAACCCGTCAGCCATGTTCACCACGCGCTCAACTTCACCGCTGAAATCGGCGTGGCCTGGCGTGTCGATGATATTCACCGTGATATCACCATAGGCGATCGCTGTGTTTTTGGCCAAGATCGTGATTCCACGTTCTCGCTCTTGCGGGTTGGAATCCATGATCAGTTCGCCGACTGCATCGTTATCCCGGAAAACCTCGGAAAACTTGAGCATGGCGTCCACCAGTGTGGTCTTGCCATGGTCGACGTGGGCGACGATGGCGATATTACGGAGGTGCTTTTGGGGCTCGAAGGTCATCTATATTCCTGGCCGGCTCCGCGCGCGCCCATAGGGAGGCGCGCTACGCCTTCAATCTCATCTGATTCCGATGGATCGGGATGGTTTGTTGAGGGGCCCTGTGCACTCCTCATTATTTAAAGAGTAACAAACTCTCTGCGACTGTGTCTGAATCCTTGGTACAATTGCGCGCATCCGAGCGCTTTCATGTGCGGGAGTGTGCTGTGCAGCAACTGTCTTCCAAACTATGGGTGGAAACGGGGCCGCGTGGAGCGAACCACGGCGTGATCGATACCGGCGATGGACTGGTGCTGGTCGTGTCCCGTCAAGTGGTGTAAGAGCGTCACCCTCGTACTGTGATCAGGCTGCTCCAACGGGGAG
>JAQCEV010000076.1 GCA_027618515.1 Chloroflexota bacterium
GGGGGGGGGAGCTAGGCGTTGGCGACGAGGATCATGTGGACCTCGCCGGGGCCGTGGACGCCGATGGTGAGGGTCTGCTCGATGTCGGCGGTGCGGGATGGGCCTGAGATGAAGTTGTAGTAGTTGGGCACGCGTCCGCGATTGGTGAGGAACTGGAACCGAACGATGGCGAAGAAGTCATCGAGGGTTTCCAGGACTTGCGATTCTTCAACGATCAGCGCGAGGACGGGCGGCGCGAGGGTGGTGATACGGGCGTTGCCTTTGCGTTGGAACAGGGCGCAACTGCCGGTTTCGGCGATGGCGTACTCGACGCCGGAGACACCCAGGTCGGCCTTGAATGCGATGTCCTTGAGGTCGGACTTGCGTCGTGCGCGGCCTGACGCGAGAACGGTGGGGCTGACGCCACGCTTGCGGAGGGTGGCGTCGATGTCCACGCGCTTGAAGATGTCCTCAGCGGTGCGCACGATGGCCTTGGCGTGGATGGTCGCGGCGATCTCGGCGACGATGTTCGCGGCGACCTCGGCGTCTGCTGCGCGATGGACGTGCCAGGCGGCGGCGGTGGCGATGGTCTCAAGACGCGCGACGTTCTGCGGGCGACGTGCTTCGGTGCGCGCTTTGGTGGTGCGTACCTTTTCTTCGTGGCGAGGGAGGGTCGTCTTGAGCGTGGGGTGGTCAGGCGTGACCATGATCGGTGTAGAGCGACCGAGCGCGCCACGGACGCGTTCAAGGAACGCTTCTTTGTTGGGGTCTTCGACGGGCACGGCCATCAGGATCGGTCTCCGCCAGACAAATCGTCGCGCCAGATCTCAGCGAACGACCGAGGGGCGAGCGCGGGGAAGTCGCGCGACTTGGTCCAGCCGTTGACGACGGGGAGCGGCAGGCGCTTGATGATGCCTTTGCGGGCGACGGCGCCCTGCAAGAAACGACCAAGGCGGACTTTGCCTTCGAGCTTCTTGCGGGTCTTCATGGCGTTGTGCCATTGGCCGATGCCAAGGCGCTCAGGCATGGTGCCCCCACCCGATTTGACGATCTTATGGCGCATGTCGAGGAGCAGCTTGGGCAGGTCGATCTTGACGGGGCAGACATCTCTGCATGAGCCGCAAAGAGTCGATGCGTAGGGGAGGTCTTTGCCCTCTTTGAGTCCGGTAAGCATGGGCGAGACGATGGCGCCGATGGGGCCGGGGTACACCCAGCCGTAGGCGTGCCCACCAACCTTGCGGTAGACCGGGCAGTGGTTGAGGCAGGCGCCGCAACGGATGCATGAGAGCGCTTCGCGGAGGGTTTCGTCCTTGAGGAGGTTCAACCGGCCGTTGTCGACGAGGATGAGGTGGAATTCTTCGGGGCCGTCCTCGTCGGTGCTGGCACGAGGACCGCTGATGAAGGAGTTGTAGCTGGTGATGCGCTGGCCGGTGGCCGAGCGAGGGAGCAAGCGCAGGAAGAGGCCAACGTCCTCGATGGACGGGAGGAGCTTCTCCATGCCAGAGATGGCGACGTGTATGCGAGGCGCGGAGGTGGTCATGCGGCCGTTGCCTTCGTTGGTGACGAGGACGACGGTGCCCGTTTCGGCGACGATGAAGTTGGCGCCGGAGATGCCCATGTCAGCCTTGGCGAAGTTGTCGCGTAGGACATCACGGGCGATGATGCAGAGCTTTTCGATGTCATCGGTGGGGGCAGAGTCGAGGAACTTCTCGAAGAGGTCAGAGACTTGGCCCTTGGTCTTGTGGACGGCAGGGGCGATGAGGTGGAACGGGGTCTCTTTGGCGAGTTGGATGATGTACTCGCCGAGGTCAGTTTCTACAGGCGTGATGCCGTTCTTCTCAAGGACGTCGTTGATGCCCATCTCTTCGGAGACCATGGACTTGCTCTTGATGACGGTCTTGACGTCGTTCTGGCGCGCGATGTCCAGCACGATCTGGTTGGCATGGGTGGAGTCATTGGCGAAGTGGACGTGGCCGCCGTTGCGCCGGACGTTCTTGTCAACGAGGTCGAGGTAGTAGTCGAGGCGCTCGATGGTGTGGGCCTTGGTAGCGGCGGCCCGATCGCGCATGGACTCCCAACTCTCCTCGGTGTAGTCGGCGTCAATGGCTGACTTGCGACCGTCAACGAAGTGGGCAAAGGGAGCGCCTAGGGCGCGCTGGATGTTGTCGTTAGCGAGCGCTTTGACGGACTCGCTCTTGAATCGGCTCGTTTTGACCTCAGGCATCAGTCAAGTCCTTCGGCGAGGAGTTCGGCGATGTGCTTAGGGCGCACTTTGGATCCCTTACGTTGGAGGGCGCCACGTATCTGCATGAGGCAGCCGCAGTCGTTGGCAACAAGGGTGGATGCGCCGGTCTCCTCGATGTTGCCGACTTTTTCGTTGAGGATGGCGGTGGATATCTCAGGGAATTTGACGGAGAAGAGGCCGCCGAAGCCGCAGCAGGCGTCGGACTTGGGCATCTCCTGGAGTTCCACGCCACGCGTGTTTTGGATCAACGTGCGGGGTTCTTCGGATATGCCAAGCTCACGGAGGAGGTGGCAGGCGTCGTGGTAGGTGACGAGGCCGGTGGACACGCCACCTACTTCGGTGACGCCAAGCACGTTGACGATGAAGTCGCTGAACTCGTGGGTCTTTTCGCCAACGGCGGTGGCACGTTCGAGCATGTCCGGATCGTCGGCGAAAAGTTCAGGGTAGTAGACCTTGATCATCGAGGAGCACGAACCGGAGGGTGCGACGATGTGGTCGTAGGGCTCGAACGTCTCTACGAAGTGGCGTGCGACGTCTGCGGCCTCCTTACGGTAGCCGCCGTTGAAGCCGATCTGCCCGCAGCAGGTCTGGGCTTCAGGGAATGCGACATCAACGCCAAGGTGCCGGAGCACTTTGACGGTTGCCTCACCTACTTCTGGAAAGAATTGGTCTACGAGGCAGGTCGCGCAAAGTGCCACCCTCATCCGGGGGGGCTGCCTGCGTTGTCCGCCGCCACGACCTCTGTGCCTTGCCACGGAAGAAACGTAGCAGACGGCGCGTCTCTGCACAACGGGGGAGGACGGCAAAAGCCCCTCTAAAGAGGGGCTTTTTCTTCAAAGGCCGTTGATCCGATTCGAAATCGCTGGTACTGGCGCCTAGCGACGAGCCGCATGCTGCGGTCTAGATTGGCGTACCGGCCAGCGTGCCGGCCTCGATATAGGCCTCGCCCATGGTCTGGAACGTGTGGCTCGCGCCCTTGAACTCGACCTGGTACTCGGTAGCTACAGTGGTGCTCTCGTCGGCGACCTCGAAGAGCTCTGCTGTCCCATTGGGTCCATCGACGACAGTGAGAGATGTCTTGTTAGCCATGGTGTCCTCCTTGAATCCCGCGCGATCTATACGTCTGAACGCCACATTAGATGGCAAGCCGTGCAAGGCTTGTGAACGCGGGGGGAGGTTGTCGTGAATGTTCAGTGAACGAGGGGAGCTAGAAAACGGCGACGGCGGCACGATCGAGTTGCTCAAGCGCCGGGTGCGTCGGCTGCATGATGACCTCGTCAACGCCGATGGACTCGAGGCCTGCGAGGGTTTCACGCATCGCTTCAGGGGTGGTGACGATGCCCTGCGCACGGCCGATGGCGACCTTTTCGCCGAGCCACGAGTAGTAGTCGAACTGGTTGGCGCGCGCTTGCTCGATGGTGGCGTCGTCGCCTAGGGCGAAGCTGAGGCCGGAGAGGAAACGTGGTTTGCCAGGGCGACCATGCTCGGCCCACGATGCGAGGACTTTGTCGTAGACCTCACGGGCACGATCGAGGTTGCCACCACCGCCGGCTATGAAGCCGTCGGCCGATCTACCGACGCGAGCGATGGCTGCGGGGGCTGCTCCGCCGATGAGGATCTCTGGGCCGCCCGGCTGGATGGGCGCAGGACCTGAGGGGTTAGAGTCGTCGGTGAACGTATCGCCCGCCCAGATACGGCGCATGTGCGTCAGCATCTCGTCGAATCGGTTGCCACGATTGCGGTATGGGGCGAGGCCAGCCAGGTAGTCGTCCTCGCGACCGCCGACGGCGAGGCCGAGGGTCAGCCTACCGTTGGAGAGCGAGTCGATGGTGGCGGCTTGGGTGGCGAGCACGCCAGCGTTGCGTATGGGCGCGATGAGGATGCTGGTCATGAGCCGCACGCGGGAAGTGACGCCTGCGGCCATGGCGAGGAGCGTCAGGGGGTCCCCCGTGAGGTAGGCGAGGCGGTCGTTAGCGGCGAGGGTAGAAAAGGGCCCGGAATCAGTTTTCCGGGCCCATTCGATGAGGTCTTGAGGGTTCACGCCAGGGACGTTGGACGGCAAGGCGATGCCAATCTTCATGGGAGGACTCCAGGGCCAGGCCGATGCCAGTGAACTTGCGGAGGATCTTACGCTTGGCTGGTCGCGCTGCCGAGGGTGATGTCGTTGCAGCGCTGGCAGAGCTCTGCGGGGATGATCCCCCACTTCATGAGGTAGCCGAAGACGAAGCAGCCCATGCAGAAGCCTGCGAAGGCCTCCAAGCCAGCGAAGACGACCAAGACGCCAAGCACGGTGTAGGCGGCGCCGACGAGGCCGAAGCCGTAGATGAGGATGATGGAGGTTAGGGAGAAGATGAGGCCGACGGCTTGGGCGAATTGCTTGGGCGGGCCAGCGACTGCTCGGGAGCGCTTAAGGACTTTCGGTGCGACGACCCTGGTCGCTAGCTGGCCCATGAGGCTGGCTTTGGGGCCGGTGAGCACGCGCGCCAAGAAGCCGTAGGCGAGCACGAAGGTGAGCCAGCGGACGTCGGCGAGGATGATGACCAGCGCGAGCGCGAAGACCATGGAGGCGACGGAACGCGCGGCGTATTCGTTGACGGGGTGAGGGAAGCTGAAAAAGGTGCGTACGCCTGATTCGCCTTTGAGGGGCTCAGTAGCCATTTCTGTTGTATCTCCTCGGTGATGTGACCGGCCAGGTGTGGCTCGTGCGGAGACAAAAAAAGACCCCGTCCGCATGAGCAAGCGCCCATAAGCCAACGGGGACAATTCCAGGTTTCAGGAATCGCCTTGGCTTATGGGGCCTCTGTACAGACGCAGGTCATGTAAAACATCTCCGCCACCATACCACATGCGGTTCAGGGATTTCAAATCGGAATTACTTCGGAACGAGCAGGCACTACAATAGCGATGAAGATCGAGAGGATCACGCAAAGGGAAGCGGTGGCGCGCACGTGCTGATGAACCGGAATCCGATGTTACGGAATGCGATGACACTGACCACGGTTGTGGTCGGTCTGGGTGGCGCCGTGGCGCTGTACTTCCAGTTGTTCGGGACCGCTTTCATCCAATCGATCAGCGAGCTGACCGCGGAGTCGTCTGCGTTCACGCTGAACCTGTTCGGGGCTGACGTGCGCACTGCTGGGACGATCGTGGCGTCCGATAGGTTCGCGTACAACATCGTGGCGGAGTGCACGGCGGTTGGCCCGCTGGTGCTGTACATCGGGGCGGTTGTGGTGTTCCCGGCTGCGATCAAGGCGAAGGCGATCGGCGTTGGGCTCGGCCTGTTCTTCATAGGCGGCCTCAACTTGGTACGGCTGGTATCGCTGTTCTACATCGGCTCCTACGCGCCGGAGCAACTCGACCTGTTCCACCTGCTTATCTGGCAGGGTGTGATGATCCTGAGCGTGGTGATGCTTTGGCTGTTCTGGGTGCGCCGGTGGGGGTATGCCCGAAGCGCCTAGCCTGCTACGCACCGGTTTCACTGTGATCTGGGCGTTCATCGTCGCCAGCGTGGCCTGGCTGCGCGTGTCGTCGTTCTACAGCGACGGCACTGTGGCCGCAACGAACGTGTTCCTGCCTGATGGCTTATGGCTTGAATGGCTCGGAGGGACAATCACGATCAACGCGGTGGTTGAAGGTGCGACCTATCGCCAAGGTGTTCATGCGTTGGCGCTGCACAGCGGGTTGCTGATCGTGGTCGCGCTGGTGGCGGGTACGCCATGGCGATCGCTGACGTGGCGGGCGCTGGCAGCGGGTTACGTTGCAGCGTGCTTTTTCCTTATACAAGTGATCGGCATGGCCGTCTACGTGCTGTTGCTCCGGCGCTCGGTCGACGGTGGCGTGCTGGCGAACGACGTGGAGATCGGGTTCGCGATCTTCTGGGCGTTGACGCCGATGGGCATCGGTGGATGGTGGGCGTACAGGTTCTGGCTGCCAGCGTTCAGGATTCGAACGGTCGCACCCTTAGCGCCGGTGGACGCCGAGCGGATAGAAGCGGAGCAGGAGCCGGCGGATAAGTTGCTATTCAGCGTCGAAAAGGACATCTAGAACTTCGAATTGCTCCAGTACGCTAAATCTGTTAGATTCGCGCGGGCATCACGCCAGACTCTAGTTGGAGCATTCCATCAAACTTTCAATCTCTATCGCAATCTTACTGAGCACCGTGCTCTTGTTCGCTGTCAGTTCCGCCCTGCCCGCTTCAGCGGCGGACGGAGTGCCCTCATCGCCTCCAATCAAGCCGCAAGTGCAAGCCAGCGGCGCGGCGCCCTCGGTGGGGCACGCCCCCTCGAAATTGTCGGGCGCTATCCAAAGCGTCGTAAGTGCTAGGCAGCCGCTCCAACCAGGCGCAGGATTCACTAGCAATGCACCCGGGAACTACGACGGAGCGTCAGCATTGTTTGCCGTGGGGCTACTGCGTGAGACCAGTCTCGGCATGTTGCAGGTGTACATCTACGTAGACGGCGAGATCAACGATGGGTTGCGGACTGCGCTGGTGGCGTTGGGTGCCGACATCGAGATGGAGTCCGACGAGCAAGGAATCGTCCAGGCAAGCGTTCCGTATGGCGTGCTAGAGGCCCTGACCACCGTCAGCGGGGTTCGCCTTGTCACCGAGCCTTCTTACGGGGTAGTCAACGCGGGGGCGAACCTCACAGAGGGCGATGCCGCCCTCAATTTCGACGACCTCAGGGCGATCCAGGGCGTGGATGGTACGGGCGTGACGGTTGGGGTCATTTCGGACGGTATCGCGGGATTGCAAACTGCCGTGGCGTCTGGGTATCTGCCCGCAACCAGCGAGACTCGCGGCAGCGTGCTCACGGCGACCGCTGGCGGCGTTATCGCGCAGTCATTCCGAGTGGACGGCGACCTGGAAGCTGGCTTGGGCGGTGGGCCGGGCGCTGAGGGCACCGCGATGCTGGAGATCGTCCACGATATCGCGCCCGGGGCCCAGCTACGGTTCGCCAATTTCGACACTAGCCTTGAGTTCATGGCGGCGATCAACTTTCTCGCGAGCGTGAGCGATGTGGTCGTGGACGATATCGGTTGGTTCGGGCGGCCGACAGATGGCACCAGCGACGTATCGACCAACACAACGAACGCATTGACGAATGCAGGCAATCAAATCCGGACGTATGTGACAGCAGTAGGGAATTCGGCCTCTGAGCACTACGAAGGACTGTTCGACGCCGGTGTCGATGGCCCGTGCTCACCGGGTTGACCGGCAATCTGCACGTCTTCCAAGCGTCCTCATCAGTCTCTGACGCATTTGGGTTAGGCCCGGCACCGGCAAATATGGTCTATCTGGCGCCTGGGCAAATCGGGGCCATCTGGCTGACGTGGGACGACAGCTTCACGGCTGCGACGAGTGATTTCAACATGTACGTCACCGATAACGGGACATCGACGATTGTCAGTTGTTGCACAACGAACAACAGCGTTAGTACCGCCGGAACTGGCATACCACTCGAGTTAGCCGTCTTCGAGAATCCGACAGCGGGCGGGCGCTTCTATGACGTATACGTCCAAGATGTCAATAATTCGTCCGTCGGCCATACGCTGGAAATGTTCATGGTTGCAGGCGGGGCACTCCTTCCGAACAATGCCATCTTCAACTACAACTCTGTTTCCGGCAGCGTAGGCGCGCAAAGCGACGCAGGTGGTGGCGTCATCTCGGTCGGAGCGATCAACGCCAGTGACCCGGGTACTGACACTATCGCGTACTACAGCTCGCAGGGCCCGACTGGCGATGGGCGGATGAAGCCCGATATCACGGCCATCGACGGGGTAGATGTAAGCGGCGCAGGAGGATTCCCAAGCACGTTCTTCGGGACATCAGCGGCGGCACCGCACATCGCGGGGCTGGCGGCGTTGCTGTTGGATTTCCGTCCGGATCTGCAGGATGGAGATGCGGGTGACGACCCCACCACTGACCGCGCGACGTTGCGGAACGCGATCTTGAACGGTGGTGTTGATCTGGGGGCCACTGGGCCAGATCAGGTGTTCGGGTACGGGCGGGCGGATGGCGTGGCGGCGGCGGCGGAGTTGTTCGCGGCGCCAGTGTTTGACGTGCCGACGGGATTGGCGTTGGTCGAGGGATCAAGCCGAACAGCCGATGGCCTATCATTCACGGATCTGAACTTGGCTGATGCGCATACGATCGCGGTGGATTGGGGAGACGGAACGACCTCGTCGGCCCCGGCGACAGATGCTCAAACCAACGGAATCCAGGGGCCACCGGCGAGCGCGGTGCCCGCTGTGTACGATCCGACGGTTTTCGACGTGCAGTCGACAGGCACGATCTACACGGTGAACACAATCAACGATGTGAACGATGGCACGTGCGATGGGACGCACTGCAGCCTGCGTGAGGCGATCATCGCGGCGAACGCAAATAACGCCAGCACCACCATTGACGCGGTCCATTTCAATATTTCAGGAGCGGGCCCGCACACGATCTGGATCTCCGGTTCCGCGTTGCCTGTTATTACGGATGCGCTGGTGATCGACGGGTATACACAACCCGGCTCTGCCCCCAACACCAATACCCCAAGCCAAGGGCTCAACACGGTCATCCAAGTAGCCGTGAGGCCCACGATCTCTGCGATCATCGGGTTCAACGTCCAATCGTCGAGCACGTCGGTGATCCGAGGGTTGGCGATAGAGCGATTCGACAAGGCGATCAGCCTCGCTTCAGGCGGTCCCCATGTCGTCGAGGGCAACCTCCGGGGTTCCACCGCTGACGGGATAGCGGGACTCGGCAACAACTACGGAGTTTGGGTTCAATCGGGAGCGCCCAACGCGACCATAGGCGGTTCAAGTGCGGCCTCAAGCAATCTAGTCGCCGCCAGCGAGGCAGATGGACTGTTCATAGACCAGGCTTCAGGGACCATCATTCAAAACAATTTGATCGGCACAGACATCGCGAATTCAACGGCCCTGCCGAGCATTCGCGTCGGAATCTACCTCTGGGAAGGTTCCGACGCTGTGGTCACAGGAAACGTAGTTAGGTTCAGCGGTAGTCACGGAATCATGATCGAGACGTGGGCTACCGCCAATGTGTCCGGTAACACGATCACGTCGAATGTCCGAGATGGCATCTTCCTTGCCGAGGGCAGTACCAATATCAACGTTGCCGCGAACACTGTCACTGGTAACGACAACGGAATACGTATCGGTGATGCGGCGACCGATGCCGTTTCAATCCTCCGCAACTCCATCTCAGGAAACGCGAGGCTTGGTATCGATCTGCAGCCGTTGGCTCCCGTCGTGACCGAGCCCAACGACGCTCTCGACGTCGACTCCGGATTCAACCGGATGATGAATTTCCCCATCATCACGTCATCCTCTGCCGCCGCCGTGGGGGGCACGATTAACACTGAAGCGACATCTGTCGTTCGGATCGAGTTGTTTGCGAATACGGCTTGTGACCCGAGTGGCTTCGGTGAGGGTTAAACTTTCGTTGGGGTGGCAACGGTGACGACCGACACGGGCGGAAACGCCGCCTTCTCGATCCCGTTCGCTGCGCCAGGAGGGGCGATCCTGACGAGCACGGCGACGCTCGCGCTGAGCACTTCGCATTTCTCTGCGTGCTGGGTGGCACCAGTCGCTCCGTACTACACCGACAACGGTGTTTTCACGGCGCAGGCGACAGTGACGGACGACGATGGCTTATCAGATGCGGTTTCGTTCACGGTGACGGTCACCAACGCAGTTCCGGTAGCCGACGCAGGCGCGCCGCTGGTGGTCTTCGAAGGCGCGACGGTGACGCATGACGCGAGCTTCACTGACCCAGGGACGGCTGATACGCATACGGCGTTGGTTGATTGGGGCGATGCGACGGTGGCGGCGGCGACGGTAGATCAGGGGCCGGGCACGACTTCAGCCACTCGCACGTTCGACGACGAGGGGGGGCCGTTCACGCTGACGCTCACCGTCACGGACGACGATGGCGGTGTTGGGACGGATACCACGACGATAACGGTGCTGAACTCTACGCCTGTGGTCGTCGCAGGGGCGAATCTGCTGGTGAACGCGAGCGATGTGATCGACACGCAGATCACGACGTTCACTGACGCAGGGGTGCTCGATACGCACACGGCGACTGTGGATTGGGGTGATGGGACGGCGCTTGCTACGGGTACAGTCGACCAAGGCGCGGGCACGGTGGACGGCAGTCACATCTATAACGTCGAAGGGACTTACACCGTCACGGTCACGGTGACCGATTATGACGGTGGGGTGGATAGTGCAACGTTCGAGGTTGTGGTGGTGGTGGACACTCCGGTGGTGGACGCTGGCGTGGACCTGAGCGTCGAGGAGGGGTCATCGCTGCTGCTGTCGTTCAGCTTCGTGGACGCGGCGTCAGAGACCCACGATGCGACTGTCGTGTGGGGGGATGGGGCGACGACGACCGCGACGGTGAACCAATCGTTGGACACCGGGTCAGCAACGCACACCTACGATGACCAAGGCGTGTTCATCGCTCAGGCTTCGGTGACGGACGACACGGGTAAGTCTGGCCTCGATACGCTGACCATAACCGTGTCTAACGCGACACCGGTGGTGGTCGCTGGGGCGAATCTGGTGGTGAGCGTGAGCACCGTTAGCGATGAGGTGCTAGCAACGTTCACGGACGCTGGGGTGCTGGACACGCACACGGCGACGATCGATTGGGGCGATGGGACACCGCTCGCTACGGGTACGGTGGACGCTGGGTCGGTTCGCGGATCCCACTCGTACGGCTTCTATGGGCTCTACACCGTGACGGTGACGGTCACCGACAACGATGGGGGGAGCGGAAGCACGACGGTGAGTGCTCAGGTGTACAACATTCCGGCGGTGCCAAGCATCACGGCGTGGGGCATGGCGCTCAGCGCGGTTTTGCTAGCGATGGTTTATTGGTGGGCAATGCGGCGGCGGCCCCTGATCCAGGCGCGGCGCCAGTAGGGGATTCACCCACGCTGATTACGTACGCGCACGGTCACGGCGCGTGTGCGTGGGCCCCCATACTGAGCTTGTGGGCGTCTGTGACTCGCCAGTTGCACATCGGGTTGTGGCTGAGGTGGGCAGACCAGGGCGCCTGGGAGCATCGCGTTTGCGGCAGGCATACCGCCAACTTGCCAAGATAGCCAAGAGTGTCAGTCGGGCTCAGCGAGGCGCGACGGGGTCGTCGCTACGACGGTATCCTCAGTCGAGGGCGCAGGAGGCTGGACGGCCAGTCCCAACGTGACGGCGGCGACGGAATCCTCAGACTACAAGTTGGGCTCGGGTGGCGTGAAGCTGACGGTGGCTGGCGCATTCACTACAGGACTAGTGGCGTACGAGGATCTCGCATCGACGGCTGATCTGTCGGGTCACTTTTCGGTGGGGCTGTGGGTGAAGGCGACGGGGGCGATCGACGCGAACGTGCTTCGGTTGGTCATCGACGATTCAGCGGGGTGCGGTTCACCCGAGGAGACGTTGAACATCCCAGCGCTGACTGCGGGTTCGTGGTTGCGGCATCGTATCAACGTGTCCAATGCGAGCGCGCTGTCGGCGATCGCTTGTGTGGGGATCAGCGCTGCGAGCGACCCTGGTGCCGTCACGCTGTATGTCGACCATATCGAGGGGCCTCCCGAGGTGCAGTCGATCCACATTGCGGTGGAGAATGCGATACCAACGCATGGCGTCGCTTTGGTGACGACTGCAGATTCGGATAGCGATGGGCTGTTGTCGGACGAGGCGACGAAGACGCATTTCCTGGTCATCACGTACATGAGCGACGACGCGGTGGTGCGGGACGTGGCTTGGACGACGTCGGAATTGGGGCTTGGCGACGGCGATGACACGCTTGAGGCGGGCGAGACGTTCATCCTGAATATCGACCTACGGGCGGTGGACCCGGTGCCGACGGCACGTTCACTGATCACGCTAGACATCGCGAGCAACAGCGATGGATCGATCATCCTGGAGAAGATAGTGCCACCGCAGATCACGCCTTCGATGGTTCTGCACTAGCCGGGAGTAGGGCTCAGATATAAGAAAAGATCGGGCCACCAGGCCCGGCGCTTTTTCGTTCGCCAAATCATGGGGTGCGTTAGTTGCGGAGGATCTCGCGCGGTTGCTCCATTCAGGGAACCCTGCCTGAGCCAGATGATGCGCAATGGGTTATCCGCGATTACGAATCCGAACTGGAACGCCATGAAGATGCCGATGGTTGGGTTCGCCTCACGAGTTGATGGCCCGAAGAGAGGGGCTCCAGCGTTGCGACGCCCAGGTGGATGAGGAGGAGGACGGCGGTTGAGTAGAGCGTGTTGTTCACGCCCGTCATCGAAGCCAGTAGGACCGAACCCGATGACGGGACTCATCTAGGGAAAGCATAAAGCGGCCTCACCCATGTGGGTGAGGCCGCTTTAATCAACATCAGCTACCAGCCGTTGTGGGCGCCCCGAGCGGGGCACCCGTTACGAGCAATACCTAGTTTACGAACTTGTCGAAGATCTCTTGCTGAAGACGGTTCACTGTGTCTTGGTTGTCCAAGAACGCTTGCGTCGTGGCGATGAGCTCTTTCTGTGCTTGTTCACCAGCGGTGAAGTTGCTCCCGATGCCCGTGAAGTCCTCAAGATTGGTGACAAACTCAGGGGTGTTCATGGCTGTCTCGAGCGCGTCACGCAGGGCCTTGAGTGGGCCTGCGTCCATGTTCGGGGGGCCAATGATGTTCTTGGACGCGAAGGTCCGGGTGCCAGTGATGGCCGCCCAGATCTGCCTTTCTTCGTCGGTCTCCAGATAGGTCTCAGCGTTCGGGCAGGGGAAGTCCCCTTCCGAGTTGGCGCCGAGGCTGTAGCCGGGGAAGGACATGTCAGAGAGGCCACGGATGAAGCCACTCTCTACCCAACCGGGACGCTGGGTCGGGAGCTGGCCCCAGACGGTGGAGGTGTACCACGCCGTGGTGTCACCACGTTCCATCATGAGGTACTGCTCGGCTGAGCCAGCAGCAGCAACGTTCTTGATGACTATGGGCATGTTTCGGATCATTGCCAGCCAAGCGGGCGCCATCTGTGATCCGATGTCGGTGGGTGTCGGGGCGGAAGTGCCGAAGACCATCTTCTCGCCATTGGGCTGGTTGAACGCGTCGCTGGCACACGTGTAAGGAACGGTGCCGCGAACCAACCAGACGGCGTCCTTACCGGAGGTGACACCGATCATGGATGTTTCGCGCAGGTCGTACTCTGCGACCTCGTTGATCTGGTCGAAGATACCGCTGACGGCCTCCAACGAGATGATGAAGCCATCGCCTGGCTTATTCCAGACGAAGTTGCGCTGGGTGATGTCGGGCGTCATGTTGGTGACGACGATCCGAGGCTTGCCAGGGATGTACTCCGCCCATGACTTGGACATGAATCGGGCTTGGGCGTCGGTACCACCACCAGGGTTGTAGCCGACCATCATGCGGATGGTCTTGCCCTTGAAGTAGGCCTCAGCATCGAAGCTGGGTGTCGGGGTTGCGGCCGGGGTCGGGGTTGCGGGCACCGGGGTCGGCGTCG
>JAQCEV010000077.1 GCA_027618515.1 Chloroflexota bacterium
CTCCCCGTTGGAGCAGCCTGATCACAGTACGAGGGTGATGCTCTTACACCACTTGACGGGACACGACCGCAATCGGCCCAACGGGCGCGAGCAGAAGTCCTACGGCCCAGAGCATCTTCGAGCCGCCGGTGACTTCGATGCGCTCACGCCCGACCAGATCGATCGCGGCAAGCACCATGAGGAGGCCACCGAGCGCTGCCAGCGGCGCAGCGGCCAAAACTAGTTGAGCGTCCAACGCGCTATCTAGGGCCCGAGCCGGTAGGCACGAAGAACGCTAGCTCGGCGTCCGCCAAGGTCGTCGGTGGGCGCTCACCTGTCACGTCGAGCACCCATGCCACGTCCTCAGGCGCTTCCTCGCCATCGACGACCATTCGGCCTGCGAACGTGATCGCGGTGGAGTCAGCTGACCAGACCTGCTGGGACAGAGCGAACTGGTCGAAGAACTGGATGTACGTGGTGAAATCTGTCGACGGAATGAAGTCTGTCAGGGCAGTTGCTTCACCCGTTGCTACATCCACGACCTCCCAGATAAACGAATCTGGCCCTGAGGTGACGAGGGCGATCTTGGTGCCGTCCGGCGACCACCAGAACCCGTACACGGTTTGGTCGAATAGCATCCGCTGCTCGCCGGTGGTCACCTCCACCAGCGAGAGGCCGCCGTAGGAGGTGGGTAGCTGCGAGGGGCGAACCACAACCGCAAGCGAGTCTGTATCTGTGGGAGAGAAGGCGAACGCGGCCTCGGTGCGCACAGGGATGAGGCCGCGCTCCTCACCGGTGGCGATGGTTCGCACAACCAACTCCTCGCCGTCGCCCAGGTCGGCCACGTAGGCGAGCGTGACGCTGTCCTCACTTATGGCCGGCACCCGGTAGCGTATCGACGGTCGTGCAGCGTCGAATAGCTCGCCTTCACGGTCTCTGAACAGCAGACGATCTCGGTGGTGGATCGCCATCAACGTGGAGTCGGGCGACCAGGTGAAGTAGATCGGCGCACCGGCTGTGATTCCGACGGTACCCCCGTCCCCGCCGATCACCGAAAGCAGAAGTGCCGTAGCGGAGTCGTTGGGCGCAATCAGCGCCAGTTGCTCGCCATCAGGTGACCAGAGTGGGAAGTGGAAGGTTCCGTCGGCAACGCGGTCGACGCCTCCTCGCCTGCTGACTTGGAGGAACGTCTCCTCTGATGACGGTGGCTCTATGAGCGATAGTGCGGCTACCTGGCGTCGACCTAGGTCGGAGAAACGAGAGGCCACGAGTCGGCGACCGTCGGGCGACCAGGTGGGCCAGGTGAAGCGCGGGGTTTCCTGGAGCAGAGGTTGGGCCAGCACGCCGCCGATGGGAGCGCCCGTAGTAATGCGGTCACGATCAGTGCCGTCGGACAGCATGATGAAGATGGCATAGTCCGGCGACACGTAGACAACCCGCTGCTGGTCAACGGGAACGACTACGTGCGAGGCGTCAGTTCGAGGCGCGAACAGCGCGCCTATCACGACCAGCAGGACGAGGATGAGGGCGGATGCCCGCACGCCTAGGCGCCATCCGGCCTGACCTCTAGGCTGATGTCGAGCGCCTTCACGGAGTGCGTGAGCGCGCCTGACGAGATGAGGTCGACGCCTGCCTCGGCGATGCCGCGAACGGTGTCGATGGTGATGCCACCGGAAGCTTCGGTGAGCGCCCTGCCCTTGCATAGGCGCACGCCCTCTGCCATCTGCTCGTTGGTCATGTTGTCGAACAGGATCAGTTCGGCTCCAGCGTCGAGGGCCTGTTGTACTTCTTCAAGGGTGTCGCACTCGACCTCGACGCGAATCGTGTGGGGCGCGGTCGCCTTGGCGCGGCGCACGAGGTCCGTGAGGCTCTCGCCTCGGGTTGCCATGGCGGCGACGTGGTTGTCCTTGATGAGGATGCCGTCGGCGGTGCTCATGCGGTGGTTGTGGCCGCCGCCCATGCGGACGGAGTACTTGTCCAGCAGACGCCAGCCAGGAACCGTCTTGCGGGTGTCCAGGATGGTGTTGGGGAGGTCTTCGATGGCCTTCACCAACTCGTTGGTAGCAGTGGCGATACCGCTCATGCGCTGGATGAAGTTGAGTGCGGTGCGTTCCCCACGGAGGATGCTGCTCATGCGGCCACGGATGACCGCGATGTTCGTGCCCTTCTCGACGGCGGTGCCGTCAGGGACGAGGGCCTCGGTGACGAGCGTGGGGTCAACTTCACGCCAGACCGCGAGCGCGACCTCGACGCCCGCGAGGACGCCGCTGGACTTGGGCATCATGAACGCCTCACTCATGAGGTCGTCAGGGAGCAGTGCACTGGTTTGGTCGCTGGCGACCTCGTCTTCAGCGAGGGCCTGCTGGATGAGCTGGATCGTGCCGTGCCAGTTGTGGAGCATCTTTTTCTATTACCGCCGTAGTAGTGATTCCGGCCTCTGTGCAGGGGCCAGAACGATGGTACCGAGACGGGGGTAAGCTGCCAACAAACTTTGTGAAAAACGGAACAAACGACTGGGCACTAGGGCCGCTGTCGGGCTTGCCTCTAGGAAGCGACGACGGGAGTCGCCACGAGCTTGCCTTGGAGCGACCAGGGGGTGGTCTTGGTGATCCGAATGTTGACCATCTCACCGATCATGTCGCGCCCTGAGTCATCGGGTGGGTCGAAGAAGACCAGTTTGTCGGTGCGGGTGCGGCCCTGCCAGCGCCCGGCTTTACGGCGGTCGACCAGTATCTCCTGGACGGTGCCGAAGTAGGTGTTGTTGATCTCAGTGAGAACGGCTTCCTGGGCTTGCTCGATGGCCTTGAGGCGACGCTTCTTCTCTTCGAGAGGAACGTCGTCGTCCATCTTGCGCGTGGCGAAGGTGTTGGGGCGCATGGAGTAGGCGGCAACGTGGACCTTGTCGAAGCGTATGTCGCGCACCATGGTCAGGGAGTCCTCGAATTGCTCCTCGGTCTCGCCGGGGAAGCCGACGATGAGGTCGGTGACCATAGCGACGCCAGGGATAGCCTCACGGACGCGACCGACGATCTCGCGGTACTGGGCGTTGGTGTAGCCACGCCTCATGCGTTCGAGAACCTCATCGTTGCCCGCCTGGTAGGGCAGGTTCACGTTCTCCATGACGCGCGGTAGGCGAGCGATGGTGTCGATGATGTGCTGGCTCATGTCGTTGGGGTGCGACGTGAGGAAACGGATGCGAGCGAGCTCGGGAACCCGCTCATGGATGGCCTCCATGAGGTCGCCCAAGTCGGGCGCGCCAGGCAGGTCGTGACCGTAGGAATCGACGTTCTGGCCGAGCAACGTGACCTCTTTGACGCCACGCAGAACGAGCATCTGGCACTCGTGCACCAACTCTTCGAGGGGACGAGAGGTCTCGCGACCACGTCGGAAAGGGATGATGCAGAAGGTACAGAATTTGTCGCAGCCGTGGATGATCGGCACGTGGGTTGTGACCGACGGGTGGCCAGGAACGAGAGCACCCACGCAACCTTCGGGGTCGATGCCCAGCTTCTCGCCGACGATGTTGATCAGCGAGTCGAACTGCTGCGGCTGCATGAAGGAATCAACGTAGGGGTAGAGCTTCTTGAGGGCGTCTGCCTGGGGGCCGACCATGCAGCCCATGACAGCGAGCGTGCGCTCGGGCTTGGCTTGGCGCCAGGGTTTGAGGCTGGTGAGCATGCCGACGGCTTTGTCTTCGGCGCTCTGCCGGACGACGCAGGTGTTGAGCACGATGACGTCGGCCTCTTTGGCCGTAGGGGCGAGTTCGAGCCCGAGCTGTTCGAGCCCGGAGCCCATGCGTTCTGAGTCTGCCATATTCATTTGGCAGCCTTCAGTCCAGATGTAGTAGCGCATCGTGTCGCCTACTCCCAGGCCATATCTCGATGAAAGGGGGCTGGGGCCCTGAATAAACATCGCCGCGGAACGGGTCCACGGCGCTGTGGGTTTGGATGGTGGCGGAGGGAGCGGGATTCGAACCCGCGAGGGGGCTCAACACCCCCAACCCGCTTAGCAGGCGGGCGCACTCGGCCTCTATGCGATCCCCCCATCCGGGCATTCAGGATAGCAGAGGCGGGGTTTGGCGTGCAGGTGTCGGCGTTTCCTCAGATGTTTTTGAGCATCTGGTTCATTTTGGTTCATTTGCCCCTGAGGCTTCGGCGCGATGGCGTTGCCAGAAATCACGGTAAGCGTGCGCCGGTCTACCTCGGAACACAGTGGCGCACGGGGCGGGATCTCGCGAAGGGCGTTTGTCACAGTTGCTACGGCTTGCGAATTTTCATGCTGAAGAACTTGCCCGCCGCGTCCGGGTGATTCGATTCGTTGACGCGGGTGACCTTTGCGCGTTGTGGCGGCACGGTAAGCGGCATCCATACGACGGTGCCGTCACCAGCGAGCATCCAACGGGGCCACTCCTTAGTGGCAAGTTGCTGCGGGGGACGGGGTGAGATCAAGCCGTAGTGGGGGCCGCTAGCGGGGAAGCGTCTGCCATCGCTCCCAAAGATAGCTTCGAGTCGGCTCGCCTTCGAGCCCGCCTGCTTGTTCGTCCAGCCGGTTTCGGCTTTAGCTTCCAGCATGATGATATGCGTCAGTCCCTCGGCCTCGAAAGCGATGATCAAATCCACATCCTCTTGGTTGCCCGAAATCAGACCGTCTGGGTTTGCATGTACGCCCGAAGCGTCGACGCCCTGGTCGCTCAAGAACAAGCTGGCGTATATCCAGTCGAGGTGGTAGTCCATCGCCACGAACGCGGAGGTTGGAATCGAGAGATCAAAGGCGTCGCCCACGCGTTCGCGGAAGGCAGCGGACAATTCGAAAGTAGGTTTGCCCAGGGCCTCGGCAACGAGGAAGAAGCGTTCTTTCCGGTTCAGTGCGGCCAGCAGTTCGACGGTAGTGGGCATCTTTACTCCAATGATTCCGGCGTTGGCGTTGCTGTTGGCGGCTGTGGGCGGTCGGGGTCTTCAGGTTCGGGAAACTCGATGGTGACCGGGACGTTGTAGTCCGAGTAGGTCGTCGTGGTGTCGGTGTTCGTGCCGCACGGGCCCTCGGTGGCGCAGGTCGTTTCGTAGAGGTTCCTTCTCTACAGGAGGCGCCGAGTGCTTGGGTCGATGAGCATCGTTTCGGAGAATATTGTGGTTGCAAGCCCAGTGCCGTAGTCAGAAGAAACAGCCCGCGAGTGCTTGGAGGTGATCGAGTACGCCTGCCGACCGTCGGGCAACTGAACCTCCCCTACGACGGCGTCCCCTAGGACTAACGTGTTGGTGAGGTTCATAAGCCCGGTCGCTCGGAAACCCAAGGGGCCGCGACCAGTAACTGGCCCTGAATGTACGTGTCCCTGACCGCTGGAACCGATTCGATATTCTGTTCCCTCCCAGGTGCCCTCATCGGTGGTCACGACGAAGTCGTACTGAAGCCGATCGGGTGAGGCCCAATGCCCGTCAAGCCTGCTGACGCCGGCCTCGTGCGTCCCTCCAAAGTGGGTCTCATTGATGCTGAACGCATAGGAGGTCACGCCATCCATCGCCGCGCTGGTCGAGGCAAGGAAGTCGGCGGCGGCGATCGGCGGCAGCGGGGTTGGCGTGGGCGCGGTGCCACCGCACGCGGCGAGGGCGAACGTGGTCGCCAATACGACAGTCGTGTTGATGAAATATCGATTCACAGGAGTAAGGGTACACCGAACTATCTAGAGCCCCACCTCGCGGTAGAATGCGGCTGAGCACGCTATTGGCGTGCCTGGAGTTTTCAAAATGCCTGACCTGACGCCTGAGGAAGTACGGACACAGCTGTCGGCCATCGGCCTGACACCGGTGGATCAGGAAGACCTGGATGAGATCACGTATCGCATCAATGCGGTGAACGAGGCGGTGCTGGCCCTGGAGCATCCCGACGAGGACGCGCAGGAGCCGAGGATGGTTTTCTGGCTGAACGAGGAGGGCTCCAATGAGTAGCTCACACAATCCTGGCGAGTTGGTTCTGCGACCGGCGACCGAACTCTCTGCGCTCCTGACATCGGGCGAGGTTTCGCCTGTGGCGCTGACGCAGGCGTTCATCGACCGTGCGAAACGCTACGCACGGCTCAACGCGTACATCACGCTGGACGAGGAGGGCGCACTGCGCCAGGCGGCGCAGGCCGAGGACGAGATAAAGCGAGGCATGATCCGCGGGCCGCTGCACGGTTTGCCCGTGGCCGTGAAGGACCAGTTCGATGCAAAGGGTTTGCGCACGACCGCTGGGAGCAAGATCGTCGACTACATCGCAAGCGAGGACGCCACGGCGGTGGGTCGGCTGCGCGAGGCGGGCGCCGTAATCCTGGGCAAGCTGAACCTGAGCGAGTTCGCGCTCGGGGGCAACGTGACTCACCCGTACGGCATTCCGCACAACCCGTGGGACGAGACGCGCCAGGCGGGTCAATCGTCGAGCGGGTCGGGGATCGCGGTCGCAGCATCACTGTGCGCGGCGGCGCTGGGCGGCGATACGGCAGGATCGATCAGGGGGCCATCCGCGTGGTGCGGTATCACGGGGCTACGCCCGACCTGGGGGCGCGTGAGCCGGAACGGCGCGTGGCCGATGGCGTGGTTCATGGACACGATCGGGCCCATGACGAAGACGGTGGCCGATGCGGCGATGATCTTCCAGGCGATCGCTGGGCACGACCCGAAGGACCCGAATACGTCGTCACGCCCACTAACGCCCTTCGAGCCGGAACGTGGCCTCGAAGGCATGCGCGTTGGTGTGATCCGCGAGAGCATCGACAACGGCATGGCGACCGCCGATGTGGCGGCAGGCGTCGAGGAGGCGATGGAGGTGCTACGTGGGCTCGGGGCGACGGTGCTGGACGAGACGTTGCCGTTATTCGAGCACGGTGGCCTGATCTCCAACGGGCTGGCGGACTCAGAGGCGGCGAACATCCATCGCAAGTTCCTCAGGGAACGCCCGGAGGACTACGATTTCGCCTCCCGGCGACGCCTGATGGCAGCCAGCCTCTTGCCCGCAGCGGCGTACGTGAAACTATCGCGGTTCCGCATGCTGATGCGGCGCGACGTGATGGCGGCGCTGGGGCGCGTGGACCTGCTGGTCACGCCTGCCCAGGCGGAAGGCGCGCCGAAGCTGCCAACGTCGACAGGCATGACGAGCAAGGAGGCGGTGATGCGCCAGTACTTCGGGCTGCGCGCGCACCGAGGGCCGTTCAACCTGTCAGGCGTGCCAGCGATGGCGCTGCCCATCGGGTTCACGCCTGCCGACCCGGAGGGCACGCACGCCGGGCTACCCATGAGCCTCCAGGTGATAGGTCGGCCGTTCGACGAGAATCGCATCTTCCAGCTAGGCCACGCCTACCAGGAAGTCACGACCTGGCATGAACGTCGGCCAGAGTTGGGCGCGTGACGCCTGGCGAGGCGCGATGCTATGATTGATGCAGGCTGGAGCGTTGTCTCCAGCCTCCTCGTGTGGGCCTGTGGCGCAGCTGGGAGCGCGCCTCAATGGCATTGAGGAGGTCCGGGGTTCGAATCCCCGCAGGTCCACCAAGCTTTCGCTCGACAAAAAGGGCCCGTCCAATATGGACGGGCCCTTTTGCGTTTCGTGTGTGGCGATTGCCGATGAGGGGGGGGGCAGTCATGGGCATCAGAGAAGCCCATGACGCGGCGACGCGGCTGGGAGCGCGCCTCAATGGCATTGGGGAGGTTCGGGGTTCATCCCCGCAGGTCCACCAACTCTTTTTTTGCCCTGGCCTTGAATGTCCCAAATGTCGGCAAACGCTTGCACGTGATGCAGATCTTCGAACTTGCGGCGATTCGGAACTCGTAGGCCGTTAGCGATGTGCCGTATCCTCTGTGCGCTGAGCCATCGTTCTAATCAAAGTGCTCTTGCGGCTACTAAAACGGTATTGTATTACTTCGTCAATTAGAAGATATCTTACTATTCGATTGTTCATCGCTCTAGTGAGAGGAATCACGATGCCACCAAATCCCGAATACGTCCAAGCGCTTGCTGACACGATAGCGGACTATCGTTCAGGAGACGACGAGGTCGCCCCACGCTCCCCCGAACTGGTTGAACAATGGGCAGCCCAATTCCCAGCCGAAGTGCAATCGGACGTACTGAGTTCATTGCTTTATACGTTTGAGCGAACTTATGTTTCTCAAACTGATTTCGAGCACTTTTTGGGCGCACTAGCTTCAACCGACAAATTGTCCCCCGGCGTGGATCCAGCTGAATACTGGAAACACGCCAATCTTCTTGACATCCAACAAGGAGGAGCAAGCCAAAAGGAAATCCTCCACTTATTCGATGGTGTATTGAAATCAATACACGGGTTCGGTGCGGACGACACCGGGAGCGAAGACGGAGACTTCATTTATCTTGACGACTGCATCGCCACGGGTAGCCGAGTGCGATCCGATCTCGTCCAATGGGTTAAAGAAGACGCCCCTAAGCACTCGCGCATCAAGATCATTACCCCGGCACACTATCGCGGAACTTTTTGGATCGATGGACACATTGCTCGCGCAGCCAAAGATGCAGGCAAAACCGTGAGGATCAACAAGTGGTTTTGGCCAAGCCTAGAACTCGAAAACCGAAAAGCGCGAAAATCCCAATCGGATGTTCTTTGGCCCGACTCTATCCCCACGGGAGATTCGGTTGCGGCCTACGTGACACAATTGGAGGACGCCGGGTACCCGCCAGAGCTTCGAACGTTAGGTCAGGTTGGAAGCGCGGGACTCTTTCGTGATGATGCCGCAAAGGTTACATTAGAGCGAGAGTTCCTTCGGCGCGGCTGTGAGATTCGAGCAACGAGCCCGAATCTCCCCGCTAAGATGCGTCCACTTGGATACCACAATCTCGAGTGCTTGGGATTCGAATCCATGGTGGTCACGTACAGAAATTGTCCGAACAATTGTCCTCTCGTGCTGTGGGTCGACCAACCAGGAATACCCGCACTGCTCCCACGCAAGACCAACACTGACGTTGAAATCGGCAAGCTGATTAGAGGGATTTGATGGCAGGCACGGACGCGGTGCGCACGTACAGGGCCGACGAATGTGTGAAGTTTCGATTCACGAGAGAGGCCTTCGGGGGTCTCTCTAACATGTCGTCGCAATACCCCCTTCGGGTCGGCGACGTGGCGGTTCCATCATCGGAAGCTCTGTACCAAGCATGCCGCTTTCCGCATCTTCCTAGTGCCCAGTCGGTGATCCTGGCACAACGCAGCCCGATGACAGCGAAAATGAAGAGCAAGCCCTACAGGAGCCAGTCACGGACTGATTGGGAGCGCATCAAGGTTCAAGTGATGCGATGGTGTCTTCGAGTCAAGCTCGCTGAACACTGGGACGACTTCGGAACCCTGATGCTCTCGACTGGCGACAAGCCCATTGTCGAAGAATCAAAGAAGGATGACTTTTGGGGAGCGAAGCCCCAGGACGATGGAAGTCTCGTAGGAATTAACGCGTTGGGTCGCCTATTGATGGAGTTGCGAAATCAACTCAGTGAAAGGTTCTACGACCTCATCGAGGTGAATCCTTTGGATATTCCTGATTTTTCGTTAGGAGGGGAACCTATCGGCGTCATCCGAAGCGACTGCACAGCCGCTCCCCAATCGCGCGGACTGTCACAGGCGTACCGTCAAGGAATGCTGATCACCTAGCCCGCAGAGGTTCCTTGACGTGGCCTAATCTCCCTTCCAGTGAGCGCTTCTCGACATGGCTGAGGCGGTCAAGGGTTCGAATTTCTCCAGGTCCACAAATCTTTCGCCGATAGAACGGGTCCGTCCATTGTGGACGGATCCGTTCTTGTGCTTGCCATTGAGCGCAGCTGCGCATTACCCCCTCAGGAACACCACCGCGTCCACGAGATCGCTGACGACGGTCGTCCCTAGCCCTGCTAGGCCAAACACATCACCGTCAGGCGCGTAGCCGACGACTTGCATGGCACCCGCCAGGGCGGCGCGCACGCCTGCTGCGCTGTCTTCGATGACTAGGCATCGGGCGGGCGGGACGCCAAGGGTTGTGGCGGCGAGGAGGAAGAGGTCGGGGAAGGGTTTGCCTCGCTCAACCTGGGGTGCGGTGAAGATGCGGTCGCGACGGAACAGGTCGGCTAGGCCAGCCGAGGCGAGCTTCGATTCGGTTTCCTCCAGGCTTCCGCTGGTGCCTATGCAGAAGGGCAACCCCGAGGCAGCGACGAGTTCCACGGTGGCCTTCGCTCCCGGCATGGCCGTGACCTGGGTGGCGAACGCTTCGACCTTGGCGGCCTTGAGGGTCACGCTAAAGTCGCCCGGGAGCCTCACGCCATAGCGCACCTCTAGGTCGCGCGCCATCTCGGGGTCATACGTTCCGCGATAGCGTTCGGCAAGCTCAGCCTCGGTGATCGGCACGCCCGCGTTGGCGGCCCACTGCCACGAGAGGTGCTGCGAGACGGCTTCGGAGTCGACCAGCACGCCGTCGCAGTCGAAGATGATGGCATCGATAGTCATGGGGATCAGCGTATTGCCAGCTTGCCATCGCGAGCGTCATTACCGGGTGTCGTTGTCGTGGGTGTAACATCCCGCCATCGATTCGATCTGGCCATTGTGAACGATGAGGTGAACCGTGCTGACTCAAGCGCAGAACGACCGTTTGACCCGTGTAGGACCAGGGACGCCGATGGGCGAGTTGATGCGCAGGTACTGGCATCCGATCGCCGGTAGCGTGCAGTTGAACGAGGAGGAGCCGACCAAAGAGGTTCGCCTGCTGGGCGAAGACCTGGTGCTCTTCCGCAGCACGAAGGGCAAGCTGGGGCTGGTGGAGCCATCCTGCCCCCACCGCAAGGCGAATCTGTCGTATGGAGTCCCAGAGCCGGAGGGCATTCGCTGTGCGTATCACGGCTGGGTGTTCGACGAGACAGGCGCTTGCGTGGATCAGCCTTCAGAACCGGCTGGGAGTCGTTTCAAAGAGAAGGTGAAGATCAAGGCGTACAAGGTCGAGGAGCTTGGCGGGCTGATCTTCGCGTACATGGGCCCGGAACCCGCGCCGTTGCTGCCTCGGTGGGACATCCTGGTCTGGCCAGGTATCCGCAGTGCGACATCCGTGATGCTGCCATGCAACTGGCTCCAGTGCCACGAGAATTCGCTCGACCCACTTCACTTCCAGTGGCTTCATCGCTACTACGGCGGGTGGGTGATGCACCGTCGGATGCCCAAAGAGGAACGCGATGCGTGGAACGCTCAAACGCTGGCGAAGGGCGACGACCATCGCAAGATCGGGTTCGAGCTCACGAGCTACGGCATCATCAAGCGTCGGGTAGTCGGCGATGACACGGAGGACGAGGAGAATTGGAAGCTGGGTCACCCCATCCTGTTCCCGCACATCCTGCGCAACGGCGCGACTCTCCAGTACCGCATCCCGGTCGACGACACGCACACCGATCATCTCGTATTCACGTATCGTCGGCTCCAGGACGGCGAGGAGACGAACGAGGTGGTGCCGTTCGAGAACATCTCACCTTACTGGCCAGGGACGACGCGATTCCGCGATGACTACGTTCGTGGGCAGGATCAGACGGCTTGGGCTATCCAAGGGGCGATCTGCGACCGGACGACGGAGCACCTAGGCGTCACCGACGTCGGACTCATCATGTTCCGGCGGCTGCTGGAGCAGCAGATGAAGGTCGTCGAGGACGGCGGTGAGCCGATGAACACGTACCGCGACCCGGCGGAGAACGAGATCCACGTGTTCCCCGTGGAGCGTTTCACCTACCCGGGGTACGACGGTTTCACGGGCGGCCCATTCCTCAGCGATACGCCACGGAAGCCTGACGTTGAGGCGATCCTCTCAGGCGAAGGCGCTGGCCTGAAAGAGTAACGACAGTACGCTAGCGCCAGAGCTCCTGAGAGGCGAGTGCGGCACCGTCGGACATGGCCTTGAGTTTGGCCCACGAGATGGACGGTGCCACACGAGTGCGATCGGCTGCGGTGCCAAACCCGCAGTCGGTGCCCGCGATGACGTTCTCGCGGCCGATCAGGTTGGCGTAGTTGACGATGCGGTCGGCGACGAGGCCGGGGTGTTCGATGATGTTCGTTTTGGTGTCAATGACGCCGACGATAAGCGTCAGGTCCTTGGGTAGCTTCACGTCCTCGAACACCTTCCAGTCGTGGCCATGACGGGGACTCGCGCCCTCGATGTACATGGCGCCCACGTTGGCCTTGAACAGAACGTCGACGATGTCGCGCAGCTCGATATCACGGTGGTGAGGGCCTTCGTAGTTGCCCCAGCAGATGTGGTGTCGGACGCGGTCGGCGGGGATGCCCGCGAGCGCGTGGTTCAACGCCTCTATGCGACGGTCTATCACGGCGCGGAACTCGTCCACGGAGGCGTCGGGGAACTGGGCGTTCTTGCCCATGGCCAGATCCGGTGAATCGATCTGCAGCAGGAACCCTGCATCGACGATCGCTTTGTACTCGTGGGCCATCGCGTCAGCCACGGCGAAGAGAAACGCGTCGTCGCTGTCGTAGTGTTCATTAGTGACATTCTGGGAGAGGGTGCCGGGCGAGATGGCAGGCACGAATGCCTCCGTGACAGGCGCGCCCTCTAGTGCGGCCCTGAAGTTGGCGAGGTCCGCCTGCAGCGCCGCGCCATCGCCAGGAGCAACGGGCCCGTTGCAGACGAGCCGCCAAGATCCAATGGTGCTCGCCTCCAAAGGCTTGAAGTCGGGAAAGTCCGCCTGATCCGCAAAGCTCCTACTCTGGGTGCGCTCGCGGGTCACAAAGCCTGTCAGGTGGTCTTTGATGTAGTTGGCAAAGCCCGGCTTGCTCTCTTCACCGTCGCTCACGACGTCGACACCTGCATCGGTCTGCTTCTGGACAACCTCGGCCACGGAGCTACGCACGCGCTCGGCCAAGGCGGCTGCGTCGTAGGACTCGCCCGCCTCTTTCGCGCGCAAGAGATCGATCAGGTCGGCAGGGCGCGCTAAGCTGCCCGTGTGGGTCGTCAGGATTCGATCGGTGCTGCGCTTCATTGGGGCCTCCACTTCGTGTTCGGAACGTGCCCAAGCTACCACGCCTGATGCGTCAACGCAGGGCGGGCATGCCGGACAAGCCGAATAGCTCACTCGCGTTGCGGTGGGCGATGGCATCGCGCCGGGCGTCGGTGAGGCCCGCTACCTCAGCCAGCGCCGCTACGGGCGTGAAGTTGCCCATACCAGCGGGGTAATCGCTGCCCAGGACGATGCGGTCGGCACCGAATTGGCGGATGAGGTTGTCGAGCAACTCAGGGCTGTGAAGGACAGAGTCGAAGTACAGCAGCTTCAGGTACTCGCTGGGGGGCTGGTCGATGGCAGAGTCCTCGACGAGGTTCATAGACGACTCCTGGCTAACCCGCGGGGATAGCCAAACGCGCCCCGTT
>JAQCEV010000078.1 GCA_027618515.1 Chloroflexota bacterium
CTGGAGTTCTATAACGGGAGTCGCCCCCATTCGAGCCTTGACCACCAGACGCCAGACCAGTTCTACTGGGCCGCGCTGACCAGGCCGACGGCAGCATAAGCAGGCAGGGAATCCACTTATCTCGACGGCCCTGACTGTTCAAACAACCGGGACCACCTCAGTTGGCACCGACCGCTTCCACCGCATGCACATCGGCACGTACCTCGGCTTCGGCCTCGACTACACCGTCGCCTGCGCGGCCCTCACCCTCGGTGGTGTCCTCGACCAGTTTCCTGGCCTGAAATTCCTGTTCTACGAAGCGGGCGCCACCTGGTTCTCCTACGCCATGCACGGCGCCGACCGCTCGTTCTACATCGAACGCGCCTGCTCGCGAACCAACACACGCCCCAGCGAGCTCATGCTCCAGCATTGCATGACCGCCGTCGAGAACGTCGAGCCCCTAGAGCAACTCATCGCAGCCTACGGCGCCGACAACTACGTCATCGGCACCGACTTCCCCGATCCTGAGTTCCAGAAACTCCCCAACTCCTCCGCCGGCATCGAAAACAACCCCGCAATCTCCGACCAAGACAAATCAAAAATTCTCGGCGGCAATTTCGCCCGCGCGTTCGGCCTCTAGCCCCGCCCCGCATCCCAAGCTAGGGGCGCCGTGCTTCACGCGCCCACGACCGTGCCTCCTATGCTCCCGGTTGCACAGAGCAGACGACCGCTACCAGTCGCGCCGCGCGGCTTCGCAACCAACGACCGATAGGCACTTCGGGAGTGCAGAGGCTCTCCTCTGCCGGGGGCGCGGGGGTATCCCCCGCAGCCTCCTCTTTAGAACCCCCTTCCTGGACAGGAAGGGGGCAGGGGGATGGTCGACACGCCTGCCAAC
The DNA here is from genome assembly GCA_027618515.1 of Chloroflexota bacterium. Classification (GTDB taxonomy): domain Bacteria; phylum Chloroflexota; class Dehalococcoidia; order Lucifugimonadales; family Australimonadaceae; genus CALGTL01. The sequence continues at coordinate 875 of JAQCEV010000078.1, forward strand.
CAACAGGTTGGAGCTCACCAAGCTCACGCTCCCCTGCCATCCAAAGCGCCAAGGCCCGGATCAATTCCAGGCCCAACCCACAATCGCGTTCACGAAGGCAAGTGGGTCAAGGGGCTACCCTTGTGATAGCCTACGAAAAACGTAATTGGAGGGTGATTCGCCTTTGAGCAAACGCCCCCACGGAGGAGACCTCACTTGGCAGACCGAACGCTCGTACTACTGAAGCCTGACACACTCCAGCGTGGCCTCGCTGGCCGCATCATCTCCCGCTTGGAAGACCGCGGCATGCAGATCGTCGGCATGAAACTCATGCAGATGGACATGGACCTCGCCAAGCAGCACTACGCAGAGCACGTGGAGAAGGGCTTCTTCAAGGGCCTATCGTCATTCATGACATCCAGCCCCATCATCGCCATGGCGATCGAAGGGAACAACGCAGCAGCGGCCGTTCGCGCCTGCATGGGCGAAACCGACCCTCAGAAGTCCCTACCGGGAACGATCAGGGGAGACATGGCGCAGGACTTGGGGCGCAACCTCATCCACGGCTCAGACTCACCTGAGTCCGCGGCCCGCGAGATCGCCATCTTCTTCAAGCCTGAGGAACTGCTGTCCTACGAGCGCGACACTCAGCGCTGGATCACTGAAGCCTAACCATCTCTTTAGCGGTCTTCCAGACCTGCTCCAGCCGGTAATACTCTCGCTGGGTCTCGCTGAACACGTGCACGACAACGTCCGCGAAGTCCAGCAAGATCCAGCCGGAGTCTGGCGTCCCCTCGCGATGGTGGATGCCGTACCCCGCCTTGATCAGCTGATCTTCGACGTGATCCGCCAGCGCCCGCGTCTGTCTGGCGCTGTTCGCGCTCATGATCACCATGTAATCGGTGAACCCACTCACGCCACGCACGTCCAGCAGAACGATATCGCTCGCCTGCCCATCAGACGCAACGTCTAGCGCGAGCCGCGCCGCCTGGTTGGCGGTCATTTCGGGGGACTTGGAGGGGCTGTCGGAGGGTGTCTCTGGTGCAGTCATTATGGATGTCACCCAACCATTGTATCGTGCCCGCGTTGCGGGGGCTTGCGATGCGCGAGCCAATCGTTGATGCAGTGGGCTCTTTCGGTCTAGCATCCTCCGGTCTCAAGCTAGCACAGCGACCGTGTGGTCGGATGGTCCAGGAGGGCACATATGGCCGAACTAGAGACTCTTGATCGAACGTATCACTTCATCATGAGCACGTTCGTCAGGACAGGACGTTCCCCGCATTTCACCGAGTTGGCCGCAGAACTAGGAGTGTCGGGAGAGCAAGGCCGCCTATTGCTGCATGAGTTCGCGGAATCGGGTCTACCGGCTTGGCTAGATCCGGGCACCGACATCCTCGCCTCATTGGCTCCCTTCAGCAGCCTGCCGACTCAATATCGGATCACAGTAGAGGGAGAGCAAAAGTGGTTCGGCCAGTGAGGGCTCGAATCGCTAGCCGTGTGCTGGCTGTTCCCTGGTAAGACCGTCCAGATTGACACTCCATGCCTGTGCTGTGGTGACCCAATCACGGTCGAGATCCAAGATGGACGATTACTGTCCGCCTCTCCATCTGGGATCGTTGGCTACGCCGACTCGGAACTGGGAACCCCGGGCGACTTCGCATTCAAGTGAGCGCGGATGAACCTCTTCAGTTCTGAAGAGCACGCCCGCAGTTGGCCCGGGTTCGATCCCGCGTTCGAGAAGAACCTTCAACCATTGGAAACCTATGTCGGCCGGTTCGGTGGGGAGCGCTTCAGAGCGCGCAGTAGCGCCAACTACATGTCGCTTCGGGCGTCCGGTGCCTTCAACGCCGTGTAGCCGCAAACCTCGGCCGGGCGTCGCCAGCGTCCCCCTCAAGTCCGACGTGTATCCTTAAGCGCACCATGACCAACACCACCCCAAAGCCACGCGTCGTCGTCGCCATGAGCGGCGGCGTCGACTCCTCAGTCGCAGCCTACCTGCTTGCGAAGGAGGGCTACGATGTCGTAGGCGTCACCATGCGCCTCTGGGTCGCCGATGACGACGAAGACATCACCGCCGACCACCAGGGCTGCTGCTCTATCGAAGACATCGAAGACGCGCGCCTCGTGTGCCAGGCCATCGGCATCCCCCACTACGTAATGAACGTTCAGAACGAGTTCCGCGAACACGTCATGGACTACTTCGTCGAAGAGTACGCCAACGGACGTACGCCCCACCCCTGCATCGCCTGCAACGACCGCATCAAGTTCGACTTCCTCATGCGTCGCGCAGAGATGATGGACGCCCAGTACCTAGCCACCGGCCACTACGCCCGCATCGTCGCGGACGAAGTCACTGGCGAGCGTTCACTCCTCAAGGGTGTCGACGACGCCAAGGACCAGGCGTACGTCCTGTACGGCCTCAACGCCAAGCTATTGGAGCGGGTCCTGCTTCCCGTGGGTTGGCACTCCAAGCAGCGCATCCGCGAACTCGCCGTCGAGGCTGGTCTGCACCTGGCTGATAAGAAAGATAGCCAGGAGATATGCTTCATCCCCAAGGGCGATTATCGCGAATTCATCCAGAAGCGCATGGAGCCCCATCCCGGTGAGATCGTCCACGTGGACGGTCGTGTGCTGGGTGAGCACAAGGGCATCGAATTCTTCACCGTCGGCCAGCGACGCGGCCTGGGCATCACCCCCAACGCGCCTGTCACCGAGCGCCTGTTTGTCACCGACGTTGACCCCGAGACACGACGCGTGACAGTCGGCCCCGAGGAGGCGCTCTATCAGCGAGAGGTTCACGTCGTGAAGGTGAACTACATCGGTGGAAACCCACCCCCTAAGCCTCTGCAAGTCACCGCCAAGATTCGCTATAACGGACTGGTCGCGACCGCGATGCTCCGTCCAGGCTCTGATCGCCTGGCCACATTGCAGTTCGACGACCCCCAGCGGGCCGTCGCGCCGGGCCAAGCAGCCGTCTTCTTCGACGGCGACCGCGTCATCGGCGGCGGCCAAGTCGTCTAGGTCGTCTGGGCGTTTGGGAGTTTGCGCCGAACCAGGGCCAGGTGCCTACCCGAACGTATCGGACGACGTGAGTGGCACGATTCCAGGCCTTGGCGTGCAGTGACGGCGGTATAACGCCCACGTTCGGGATCTGATAGGGAGCGCATGACAGCAGCTAGCGATCCGTCACCAGCCACGCAAACCACCCGCAAGCCCGGCCCGACGCAAGACGAAGAACGTTGGCTCCACGCCAACGGTTTCGCCAGCGTCGCTGGCATCGATGAGGTCGGGCGTGGCCCCATAGCAGGGCCGGTGGTCGCAGGTGCGGTCGTGCTGCCTGACCTCGACGGCTTCGAGCACGCCGACTTCTACCTGATCCGCGACAGCAAGACGCTCTCCGGGCCGCAACTCCAGCGAGCCAACGCTCTCGTGCGTGAGATCGCGCTCGGCGCATCAGTAGGCGAATGTAGCTCCGACGAGATCGACACCATCGGCATCGCACCCGCCACGCGGCTAGCCATGCGCCGCGCGCTGGACGGCCTGCCGGTTGCGCCGACGCATCTGCTGATCGACGCATTCCCGCTGGATTGGAACCTCGTCCCCTGTACGCCCATCATCAAGGGCGACGCGCTATGCACGGCCATCTCCGCAGCGTCCATCATCGCCAAGGTCTATCGGGACGCGCTCATGGAGCAGATGGACGTAGAGCACCCTGGTTATGGGCTCGCGGGGCACAAAGGATACGCATCGGCCATCCACCTGGAGGCCGTCGGCCGACTGGGCCCGAGCCCGATCCACCGCAAGAGCTTCTCGCCCTTCAAGCCAACGCTGTTCTAGCCTGAATGCCTAGTTCAAAGTCCAAGCTCGGCACTCAAGGCGAATCCATCGCCGCCGCGCACCTGGAAGCGCAGGGCATGCGGATCATCGACCGCAATTTCCACACACGCTATGGCGAGGTCGACCTCATCGCCGAAGAGGGCGACGCCATCGTGTTCGTTGAAGTTAAAACGCGGCGAAGCGCCGCCTACGGCACGCCCGAGGAATCCGTCACGCCCCGCAAGCGGGAACGCCTGCTCCTCACGGCGCAGACCTACCTCCAGCAACACGAACTCGACCAGCGAACGTGGCGCATAGACGTCGTGGCCATCAGGCTCCAAGCCAACGGCCCCGCCAACATCAACCACATCCAGGCGGTCTGACCTGACCTGGCCTGGCCTGGCCTACGCCTTGCGCAGCGCCATGCCGATCACGCCGGGCCCGGTGTGCACACCGACCACCGAGCCGATCTGGCCCGAGACCACCGGGCCGTCAGATAGCGCTTTGAGATGGTTCATGAGAAGCGTGACCGACGGTCCCTCACCCTCGTGGATGACGCCGACCTCGGCGAAGGGCCCCTCGGCGGTGGCGATCTCCAGGAGCCTGGCGACCGCCTTCGCTTCGGTGCGAACCTTCGTGAAAGGCCTTACCTCACCGTCTTGGATCGTGAGGATCGGTTTGATGGACAGCAACCCTCCGAAGATGGCACTAGCCTTCCCGATACGCCCGCCCTTCTGGAGGAACTCCAGCGTGGCCGGCATGAAGTAGCAGTGCGTCTTCTCGGACGTCTCGCGGGCTACCGCGACAACCTCTTCGAAGCTCTTACCGGCTGCTGCTGCCTCGGCCGTGAACTTGACCACCAGTCCCAGCGCCAGCGCCGCAAGCCCCGTGTCGACCAGCGTCATCTTCGCGTCAGGCATCTCCGCCTGCGCCAACCTCGCTGAGTTCATCGTGCCACTCATCTTGTCAGACACGTGGACGGACACGACCTCGTGGCCCTGGTCCGTGAGCTCTTTGTACACCGCCACGAAGTCTTCCACCGAAGGCTGCGACGTGTGGGGGTGAACGTCGTTGCCGCTCGTGAGTCGCTTGAAGAACTCCTCACGGGTGATCTCAATCCCATCCTTGTACGCTTCCTCACCGAAGAAAACCGACAGAGGAACCACCGTCACACCGAGCTCTTTGACGATCTCCTCCGGGAGGTCTGACGTGCTATCGGTAACAATCTTGACTGACATATCTAGCGCTCCTTACATCGGCACATGGGCGATCTGTCGCTTCGATCCGGCCATCTACTCTATCGACACCAGGTAGGTGTAGTGCGGCTGTCCGCCTTCGAGGATGTCGACCTCTACACCTGGGAAACGTGCTTCGATCGCCCCCGCTGCTTCGGACGCGATCCGGCCTGGGGTGTCTGCGCCCCAGTACAGCGTGACCAGGTTCCCCGCTTCGAGCTCCGCGCCTGCCAGCATCGCGATCAACGCGTCATTCGGTGTAGCCGTCGCTGCCACCACCACGCCATCGAGTAGCGCGATCGCCTGGCCTTCAACGATGGATACCCCGTTCAGCGTGGTCGACCGCACGGCCGTTGTCACTTCGCCCGATTGCACATCGGTCAACGCGCTCTCCATGGCTGCGGCATTCGCTTCAGCGTCGAGATCCGGGTTGAAGGCAAGCATCGCCGCGATGCCTTGTGGGATGTTCCGGCTAGGAATAACAGTAACGCTGTCGCCTGTAAGCTCCGCGGCTTGGTTGGCGGCGAGGATGATGTTTGGGTTGTTGGGCAGCAGGTAGGTGTGCCCAGCGTTCGCGCGCTTGATCGCATCTAGGAGTTGCGCAGATGAAGGGTTCATGGTCTGCCCGCCCCCAACGACCTGCGTCGCGCCCTGGTCGCGGAAGAGTCGCATCAGGCCGTCGCCTGGTGCCACTGCCACCACAGCAAGCGCTGATCGTTCGTCTTGGGTGTAGCCGTGAAGCGCCATGAACTGCTGGTGCTGCACATCCATGTTTTGGATGTTGATCTGATCCACCGACCCGAGCGATACACCCAGCGACAACAACGGCCCTGGGTTCTCCGCGTGAGCGTGCACGCGCACCGTGCGGTCGTCGCCGATCACCACCGTGGAGGCCGCCATCGCCCCCACCTGCTCGCGAACCGCGTCCACGTCCAGCCCTTCGCCGAGCACAACGAATTGCGTGCAGAAACCGTACATGTCATCTTCGGTGTGTTCCAGGAACGCTTGGCTAACGTTCGCGCCTGCCATCCCGCCAAGCGGGGCAGTGATCTCTAAGGGCACGTCTTCGCCAGTTACGTAGGCCAGCGAGCCTGCCAGAAAAGCGACGACACCCTGTCCACCAGCATCAACGACGCCTGCTTCTTTCAGGATGGGTAGCTGCTCAGGCGTATACGCGAGCGCAACACTGGCTGCATCAAGCGCCTTCGCCAGCACCTCTGCGTTCGATCCCGTGACGCCCGCAACGCCCTCTGCAGCGCCGCGCATGACCGTCAACATCGTCCCTTCCACCGGCGTGCCCACCGCTTGGTAGCCAGCCGCCGCCGCAGCAGTAAGCGCGGTGACCATGTCGGCGCCATCGCAAGTCTCGGCACCCGCTAGGCCCTCGGCGATGCCCTTCATGAACTGGGAGAAGATGACGCCGCTGTTGCCACGTGCGCCCAGAAGCGCGCCCCGCGATAGCGCAGCGCTAACCTCGGCGACTGTCCCCGTGCCGATCGGCGGAAGCTCGGCGCTCTCGTTGGCCGCGCGCAGGGTCAGGAGCATGTTGATGCCCGTATCACCGTCCGGGACAGGGAAAACGTTTAGGGCGTTGATCTCGTCCGCGTGTTTTTCGACGTATCGAGCACCTGTGGCGACCATCTGCCGGTACTGGTCACCAGTCAGCGGATTCGGGGGACTACCTGCCATGTATTGGCGACCTCTCGATGGCCATGCTAAACTTACTGTTCGTGCGACCGGGGCATTGTAGATAGGCCCACCAAGGTCGGCAACTCGAACCAAGAGATAGTAGGCGACACCATGGCAATGTGCTCCATCTGCGGTAAGCGACGTCGGGCTGGCAAGAACGTCAGCCACTCGAACCGCCACACCAACCGCTGGTTCCTCCCCAACGTACAGAAGGCGAAGATTTTCGTCGACGGTCGTACCCAGCGTGTATCCCTTTGCACCCGCTGCCTCCGTACCGCCCAGAACAAGCGACTCGCCGTCTAACCAGGCGCGAGCGAACTTCAGCTACTCAAAACGCCCCGATCATTATCGGGGCGTTTTCTTGTGCCTTCAGCGCACCTGAGTACGCTACCTCTCACCTCACCTAAAAGAGAACGCCCCGGCATTGCCAGGGCGTTCTCTTTTGCGTTTATATTTCGCGAAGATGCTACGCCCGCGCACCGACTTTACGTCTTCGCCCCATGACGATGATCGCCGCACCAAGCATCAGCGCCATCGTGCCCATGCCCCACGTCGTCACCCCCGGCACACTCGGTGCCGTCGTGGTGCCTTCGACCGCCCGAACGCGGTTGTTGCCTGTGTCCGCGATGTACAGCGTCCCGTCGATTCCTTCTGCGATGCCATACGGCTCACTGATCTGGGCACTTGTGGCTGGGCCACCGTCACCGGAGAAGCCCGCCGTCGTGCCCGCGACCGTTGAGATTGTGCCGCCGCTGCTGACGAACCGGACGCGGGCGTTCAGGGTGTCCGCGATGTAGAACCCCCCACCTGCTCCAAGCTCGATGTCCGAGGGGGAATTGACCTGCGCGCTTGTCGCCGCCGCACCGTCACCCGGCAGACCCGGAGTGCCGTCGCCAGCGACCGTCGAGATGTTCCCGGAAGCGTCGACTTTTCGGACACGATGATTGTCCGCATCTACGATGAAGATCTCTCCGGTACCGTTCACCCTGAGGGCATAGGGGTTCCGCAGCTGCGCAGCGGTCGCCAGGCCACCGTCACCTGAGAAACCTGCGGTCCCATTACCAGCGACAGTGCTGATGTTGCCGGAGAGGTCAATCTTGCGGATACGCTGGTTGTTTTGATCCGCAACGTAAATATTGCCTGAAGTGTCCATCCCAACGCCCGACGGATTATTAAGTTGTGCGCTGGTGGCCAGGCCTCCGTCGCCGGAGAAGCCCGCAGCTCCTGTACCGGCGATCGTCGAGATGGTCCCCGAGTTGTCGATCTTGCGGATGGTGTGATTACCGCTATCGGCGATGTAGATATTCCCCGCGCCATCTGCCATGACGTCATACGGACTGCTTACCTGTGCACTGGTCGCCAAGCCGCCATCGCCGGAGAAGCCCGCGGTTCCTGTACCAGCGATTGTCGAGATGTTTCCAGAGCTATCGACTTTCCTGACAACGTTCCCGCTGTACTCGGTGATGTAGACGTTGCCTGAGGAGTCGATCCCGACCCCCACCGGGCTGTTCAGCTGCGCGCTGGTCGACACACCACCGTCGCCAGTAGTCGCTCCGGTGCCATCGCCCGCGAGCGTGCTGATGTCGCCAGTAGCGGCTAGTACCAGACTGGTCGTCAGGATCATGAGCACCAGCGCGATAAACGCCGCGCTTAGTGGCTTGCGGGACAGTAAGTGGGCCATGGTTCCTCTTGTGATCGATCGACACCCAACGTGTCGTGTCATGTCGCGTAATGAATCCCGCGTGCGTAGGCGCGCGGGGCCTTTTCCAGCCTAACGGCCTGGAAAACGACGGGTCAATTGCAGAAGGTTGGCGATTTCTACAAGAACGCCCCAACAAGTTGTCGGGGCGTACTCTTGGGTGTTTTGGAAAGCTAAACGCTAGAGGATCGAAACCAACTCGATCTCAAACGTCAGCGCCTGACCCGCCAGCGGGTGGTTCGCGTCCACCGTCACGATCTTGTCCGTGACTGAAGTGACCACAGCGGGCGCACCGTTAATCAGCTCCACCCGGTCGCCCTCTTTCAGCGGCTCTGGCAGCTGCTCGATCGGCACCTCGAACACCAACTCAGGGTTGGCTCCACCGTAAGCGTCCTCGGGCGCCATCCGCACCGTCTTCGACTGACCTGGCTCCAAGTCGCGCGCTGCTGCGTCGAACCCCGGTATCACCTGGCCTGAACCGATCACGAACTCCAGCGGATCACGCTCGCGTGACGAATCGAAGATCGTCCCATCGTCCAGCGTCCCGTGATAGTGAACCGCTACTTTGTCGCCTTCGTTCGCCATGATCGTCCCCTTCTCGTCGTTCCGTCGCCTACTTGATCTCAACCAACGTGATCTCGAACGTCAACGCCTGGCCAGCTAGCGCATGATTGATGACCACCATCGCTGTCTGGCCGTCTATGCTCACGATGCGCGCGATGCTGCCGTCGCCCAGTTCCATGCTGTCCCCCTCCGCGATCGTGGGCGGGAGCAACTCCAGGTCGACCGGTACCGGGGCGGCCGCGTCCAACTCTCCGTACGCCTCCGCTGGTGGGATGCGAACCGTAACCGACTCGCCGACCGCCAGCCCGTCCACCGCCTTGTCGAACCCTGCGATCAACTGGCCTGAGCCAACCACGAACTCCAGTGGCGTCCGCTCCAGCGATGAATCGAAGACCGTCCCATCGTCCAGCGTGCCGTGGTAGTGAACCGCAACGCTGTCGCCGGCTTTGGCCACGCCCGTCGCGGCGGGAGCCGGCGTTGCCGTCGGCACCGCAGTGGGAGTCGGATCGCTGCCACACGCTGCGACCAGCAGCGTCAACAGGCTGAGAGCCATCAATACCAGCAGAGATCGGGCCCTTATGACGCCCCCCCAACTGAGGATGCGTCTATGCCGTTCTTCATCTGTGTGATTGCCTCTGCGATGGTCATTTTGTCATTGTACACAGCGGATCCAGCCACGATCACGTCGGCGCCAGCGCCGATCACCAGCCCAACATTGTCCGCCTTCACGCCACCGTCGACCTCCAGCTCCGTCGCCAGACCGCCAGCGTCGATCATCTCGCGCAGGCGTGTGATCTTAGGCAGCACGCGAGGAATGAACGCCTGGCCTCCGTAGCCGGGGTTCACCGTCATCGCCAGCACGAGGTCCAAGTCCGGCAGGATCTCCTCCAGCGTCGACGCTGGAGTCCCTGGGTTCAGCGCCACGCCTGGGCTAGCGCCCAGCTTACGTATCACCTGAACCAACGAGTGCAGGTGCGTCACCGCTTCTTGGTGCACAGTGATCTTGTTAGCGCCCGCCGATATGAAGTCCGGCACGAGCCTCTCCGGCTCAACGATCATCAAGTGAACGTCCAGCGGCAGCGTCGTGTGCTTGCGTATCGCCTCAACCACCAACGGCCCGATCGTCAACGTCGGCACGAACCGACCGTCCATGACGTCAACGTGGATGTAGTCGGCGCCTGCGGCTTCCGTCGCGGCCATGATCTCGCCTAGCCGTGCGAAGTCCGCCGACAGGATCGACGGTGAGAGCTTGGCGCTCACGCCTGCGCCTCGCGTGCCGCTAGCCGTGCGCGAGCCTCGGCCATCGCCTCCGCCACGCGCTTGGGTGCCGTGCCACCTGGTACGTCGCGCGCCGTCGCGCTGGCAAGCGCCGTGACCTCGTAGACATCCTCTTCGAAGGCTAGCGATTGCGCCTTGAATTCGCTGATCGACAGCTCAGCGATCGTCGTCTTGCGGTCCGCCGCTATGTCGATCAGTGTGCTCACGATGCCGTGCGCCTCCCTGAACGGTATGTCCTTGGCCACCAGGTAGTCCGCCATATCCGTCGCCAGCAGCGAGCTATCCTCGGCGGCGACTTGCATACGTGCCTCATTTACTTCAGCCGTTTGCATCATCCCTGCGAATGCCTCCAGCGTAGCGATGAGGGTGTCATAGGTGTCAAAGATGCCTTCTTTGTCCTCTTGCAGGTCGCGGTTGTACGTCAGCGGCAGGCCCTTCATCGTCGTCAGCAGGCCCATAAGCGAGCCGTACACGCGGCCCGTCTTGCCCCGCGCGATCTCCGCGAAGTCCGGATTGCGCTTCTGCGGCATGATGCTGGAGCCCGTCACCCACTCGCGACCGAGCCGCAGGAATCCGAATTCCTGGCTGGTCCACAGCACCGTCTCTTCCGCCAGCCGTGACGTGTGCATCATCGTCGTGGCGGCCGCCGCCAGAAACTCCAGAACGTAATCGCGATCAGCGACCGCGTCCATAGAGTTCGTGCTTATCGAGTCGAACCCTAGCTCCTTAGCGACCCACTCGCGGTCGAGCGGGTAGGGGACACCGGCCAGCGCGCCGCTGCCCAGCGGCAGAACGTTCGCGCGTCGACCGCAGTCGGCGAAGCGTTCGATATCCCTGTCAAACATCTCGAAGTACGCCAGCATGTGGTGCGCGAACAGCACCGGCTGCGCGCGTTGCAGGTGCGTGTAGCCCGGCATCACCGCGTCCTTGTGACGCTCAGCGATGCCCAACAGCGCATCCTGCACCCCACGTAACGCCGTCTGCGCATTCGCCACCGCGTCTCGCACGAACATCCGCGTCGCCGTCGCCACCTGATCGTTGCGCGACCGTGCCGTGTGCAGCCGACCCGCCGGCGCGCCTATCAGCTCGTGCAGGCGCACCTCGATATTCATGTGCAGATCTTCCAAGTCATCGCGCCAAGGAAACAGGCCCTCCTCGATCTCCCGGCGAACCCCCTCGAGCCCACCCACGATCGCCCCGGCGTCCGCCTGCGAAATGATCCCCTGATGCCCCAGCATCCGCGCATGCGCCATCGATCCATCGATATCGTACGGATAAAGACGCTTGTCGTACCCCACGCTCACCGTATAAGTAGACGCAGCCTGGAAGTGATGGGTCGTGTACTCAGTCATCGTCCGAGTATTGTAGCGGGCGCGGGGCGACTCAACAGCAGCCCCGGATTCTGCTTATTGGGGATGCTGACGCTGAAATATCCATTCAGGCTCCCTTGAGTGTCGTGCTCACGCCGTCGGATTCAGAACGTCACCGCTCGATAGACGGCTGATAACCCAATGACCGCAGAAGTCCCGAAAGTCGACCTAGTGAGGTGGTCCCGGTTGTTTGAACAGTCAGGGCCGTCGAGATAAGTGGATTCCCTGCCTGCTTATG
>JAQCEV010000079.1 GCA_027618515.1 Chloroflexota bacterium
CTCGCCCTCGGATCTCATGGCTTCGCCGCCGGACTAAAGGTCGCTAGGCGCTCCGGGTTTGGCGTGGGTGATGGCGAGCCGGGACGCCCCGGGCTCGATTGGGGGCGGGTCGTGTAGCAGGTCGGGGCGAGCCCTTGGAACTCATGGACTTCGTCCGCAGGACTAAAGGTCGCTGGGCGCTCCGGGGAGGGAGGGGCCGCTTAGAAGATGCGGTCGGTGAGTTGGCGGAGGAGCATGCCGGCGCCGTAGGCGATGGCGGCGGCGGCACCGCCGACGGCTAGGGTTTCGATGCCGGAGATGTGCCAGCGGGTGATGACGAATCGTCGTTTGAGGGCTCCGATGGCGAAGAAGGTTAGGCCTGCTAGGACGGCGCTGACGGGGAATGGGTCGAATCGCGGGACGCCGGGGGTGAGGAGGATGAGGTAGGGGGCGAGGGGGACGGCTCCGGCGAGGACGAAGGCGATGAGGGTGGCGGTGCCTGCACGTAGGGGGGATGCTCCGTGGAGTTGGAGGCCGAGTTCATCGCTGACCATGGTTTCTACCCAGATACGCGGGTCGTTGGTGATGACTTCAACGGCGCGGTCGAGGTCAGGGCCTTGGAATCCTTTGCGCGCGAAGATCTGACGGACCTCCTCTCGCTCACCTTCAGGTAGGGCGGCGATGTGGGCGTACTCCCGGACGCGTGCGGAGGCGGTTTCCTGGCGCTCGGCGCGCGTGCCCAGGAAGTTGCTGATGGCCATGCTGAATCCGTCGTCGGCGAGGTTGGTGAGGCCGAGGACGACGGCTATCCCGCCGGGGGAGGTTGGCGCCTATGACTCCGGCGACGATGGCGAAGGTGGTGACGGTGCCGTCTACGGAGCCGTAGATGAAGTCGCGGAGGTAGGAATGGCTGCGAGCGGAGAGTCGTAGTCCGATGGCTTCGCGGGTGTGCTCCGCTTGTAAGTCTTGAAGCGGACTTGGGTCAGGTTCGTTCTCTGCCATGTCTCACCATTGCCCTGCTGCTGCGACTGCGCTTGAAGCTTCGGTCAGTGTAATAGCGGGTATGGCTATTTCCAGTAGGTGTCGTGCGACGTGAGTGACCCGGGTGCGACAGCAGTGGTCGGGCAACGCTGGTTGGTGGGGCGAGGTTCGGGGTGGTGGGCGTCGATGGGTCGCAGGCCGAGGTGGGTTAGCCGAGGGGGATCCATTTGTCGAGGATGGCGAATGCGGAGACGAATTCGCGGGCGGCTAGGAAGCCGATGGTGAGGAGGAGGAATTTGCCTGCAAACATGGCGGTGAGGTAACGCGCGACGGGGTATCGGGTTGCGCCTGCGACGATGCCAGCGAGGTCCATGGGGAGTACGGGGATGGCGGCGAAGAGGAAGACGATGGCGCCGCCGAAGCGCTTCATGGCGGGCTCCAACTTGCGGTACAGTCCCGTTTTGACCAGGGGGCCGCGTCCTTGCGAGCCGAGCCAGTATCCGAAGAGTTCGCCGATGGCGCCGCCTGCGGCTCCGGCTGCGGCGAGGGATAGCAGGTTCATATCTTGGGACATGACCATGAGGGCGGCCATGCCAGGGATGGGGACGACGATGGAGGCCGATGTGGTGGCTTGGATGAGGAAGCCGATGCCGTAGGCCCAATTCCCGGTGGCTTCCAATTGCGGGAGCAGGAGGTAGGCGGTGGCGATGACTCCGGCGAAGACGGCGGCGGTGATCGCCGACTTGATGATGCCTTTGAGCATCGCGGGGTTGAGTCGGGGGGCGCCAGAGCTGATTGCGTGGTTTGGTCGGGCTAGCGTGGTCATGATGTACCTCGTTGGCTACTCGTGGGTGCCTGCGAGAGAGAGCATGCGGCTCAGAGGTTGAGGGGGGAGAGGTGCATCCGGCCCAATGTGGTTGGTACAGGTGTACTGGTGCGCGTGAGGGCTCTGGCGATAGGGGCGGGGGGCGACTCTGTCGGCGTAGGTTGGCGGGCGCATGTGATAGGCTCGCGGCCATAGGCAAAGGGGGGCGTGATTCGCTCGTACATAGAGGGTGCTGGTTCGCAGGAGGATTACCGCTATTCGCAACGCGTTGCGAATAGCGGTGCGTTGGGTCGTGCTGGCTTCGTGGCTAGCGTTGCTGAACTACCGACATGACGTGAGCGGCGGGATCCTATTGATCCTTAATCTGTTGGCCCTTCCGCCGGCAGTGTCCAACGCATACATGACTTGGCGTATCAGGGCGAGCCGTCCCGTGACCGCGTGGTACGTCTACGCGTCGAGCGTGATGGACATGGTGGTGGTTACTGCTGGAGTGGCGATCAATGGCGGATTCAGCAACACTTTCTTCGCTTTCTACTATCCAATCCTGATCGGGTTCAGCGTGGTGTTTCACCGTCGCCGGATCGCCTTCGGGCTGGCGTCGCTCGGGATCGGGGCGTACGTGGTGGTTAGCTTATCGGTGTCCGCGGGAGTTGACATCGATGCAGGCGAGGAGAGGGTACTGATCGCTCGGGTGGTGAGCATGGCTGCAGTGGTGATCGCTTCGAACCTGATCACGCGGATCGAGCGGGCTCGTCGGATCGCGGCGGTCGGCGCGGAACGTGAGCGCGCGGCGGAGAATCTGGAGTTGCAGCAGCAGGCCATGACGGCGGAGCTGGCGGTGACCAAGGAGCGCGGGCGGATCGCGCGGGAGATCCACGACGGTATCGCGCAGGAGGTCTACATGCTGGGGTTGGGGTTGGAGACTTCCCTTGAACTGGCCGATCGTGATCCTGCCGCGGTTAAGCAGCGATTGCAGTCGTTGCTTCCGGTGGCGAGGCAGACGTTGCTGCATACGCGCAATTACCTTTATGACTTGAAGCCTCTGATGGATGGCGATCAGCAGCTCGCTGCTCTCGCCCAGAGCCAGGTGGAGGAATTCACCGCCATCACGGGGTTGCCGGTCGATCTTTCAGTTGAGGGCGAAGAACGGAAGATCGAGTTTCAGCGAGCGGCGGCGCTGTATCGGATGATTCAGGAGAGTTTGGCGAACGTGCTGAAACACGCGGAGGCGGGTCACGTGACGGTGGTGATCACGTTCGAGCCTGAGGTCATCCGGATCGCGATCGAGGATGACGGTGTGGGGTTCGACCCTGCATCGCACCACGTGGGGTACGGTCTCACGAATATCCGTGAGCGAGCTGAAGAGCTGGGCGGTGGGTGCGAGATGGTGACGACCGCAGGGGGCGGGGACGGTTGTTAGGGCTTGGGGGCCAGCGTAAAGGAGATGGGATGGAGCAGATCAAATTGTTACTCGTGGACGACCACGAGCTTGTTCGGACAGGACTTAGGGCGACGATCGATCTTGAAGAGGACATCGAGGTTGTGGGTGAGGCGGGGGATGCGCAGGCTGCGGTTGAGCAGGCGATCGCTCATCGGCCGACGGTGGTGTTGATGGATGTGCGGCTGGGGCAGGTTGACGGTATCGAGGCCTGTCGGCGTATCCGTGAGGAGATGCCTGATGTCGCGGTTGTGATGCTGTCGTCGTTCGGTGATGAGGAGACGGTTGTGTCCTCGGTGGTGGCAGGTGCGGTGGGTTATCTGCTGAAGAACGTGAGGCGAGCGGATCTGCTGAAAGCGATCAGGGCGGCCGCCAACGGTGAGTCGTTGCTCGATCCGTCGGTGACTCGTGGGGTGCTTGATCGTCTGAGAGCACTGGAGCAGCGCGATGATCCGCTGGTGGCGTCGTTGTCCACGCGGGAGCGGGAGGTGCTTTGCTTGGCGGCGAAGGGCCACACGAATCGCGAGATCGGTGAGCAGTTGTTCATCGCGGAGACGACGGCTCGGAACCACGTTAGCCGGATATTCGCTCGCTTGGGCATGGCTCGGCGGAGCGAGGCGGGTGCGTTCGTAGCGCAGCATGGGCTGAATTGCACGAGCGATGCTGGGGCGTGACGCTTGTTTTGGCGAGTCGGGGTGTGGGTTGGTGATTGTCCCGTTGGGTGACGGATGTCTGGTGAGATGGGCGCAGAAGGCCGGAGAATCGGTTCATAACTGATGAAAATTGTGTGTTGACATGCGCGGGACGTGGTAGAATGAACCGGTCTACAGATTTCGAGTTGCCCTTCTGCTTCCCCAGTCCGACACGCTAGGCCTTCAGCCGGTGCCTCCGATCTAATGGCAAAAGAATGCTTAAGGAGCACCACATGAAAGTTTTTGTCGGAAATCTCAGCTTTAACACCAGTGACAATGACCTGCGAGACACGTTCGCCGCTTACGGCGAAGTGATCAGCGCGCAGGTCATCACCGACCGCGAGACCATGCGATCACGCGGCTTCGCGTTCGTCGAAATGGCGGATGACGCAGCAGCGGCCGCGATCTCTGGTTTGAATGGTACGGACCTTCAGGGCCGTGCACTTACGGTCAACGAGGCCAAGCCTCGTGAGGACCGTGCCCCCCGCGGTGGTGGAAGCAACCGCTGGTAGGTCGGTAGATCCACACGGACGTCCCTCCGGTGTCGGCGTGGGGCGGACGGTGGGCGCACAACTGCACTCGCGTGGGATCGCCGATAGTACTGGCAAGCCCCGCGAGTGTAGGCGTACCATAATCACCTTGTAGTTTAACGCGGTAGTTGCCTGTTCCTTTAACGTTAGATGTCACCAAGCATGAACCTGGCTTGGTCGGAGTGCTCCATCGAGTGGCCGATCCATCTGGCTGTTTCCGTTCGGACTGGAACGAGAGGTACGGTTCTATCGCTAGCGGAGCGCGCTTACGCTACCTGGGCTTTGGCCCCAAGCAATGTTCGGACAGTTGGTAAAAGTTGACGAGGAGCCCTGTTGCAGCCGAAAGAACATTCCGCAAAGCTGACGCCCGCCACATCTGATGAATCTGGTGTTAACACTGGTCCCCTGGCAGAGCCTGAGGATGTAGCTGATGCTGCCCTCGCTTCTGGCGGTGGTGTAGCGGTGGCGACGTTGCCCCCGGAGGACAGTGCTTCTCCGGCTGAGTCGGCCCTTGATGAGGCCGCGAACACCGACGTGATTGACGATCCGGTTCGGATGTACCTCCGGGAGATCGGCCGTATCCCGCTGCTGACTGCGGCGGATGAGCGGCGGTTGGCGCTGGAGCATGCTTCAGGCAAGCACGTTCAGATGGCGGAGGCGGAGTTCCTGGCGGAGACGGAACGGCCAGCTCAGCCCGCAGATGTGATCAAGTTGCTTCTGAAGCGGCTGGATGGTCAGGCGTGGTTGCTGGAAGCGATCGCAGAGTACAAGGCGATCGAGGAGCCGTTGACGCTGGGCATGCTGCTCACGAATGAGCAGTTGCGGAAGTCGATAGATGGCTTGCTCGACCAGGAGATGCTGGAGACGTTCGCCGCGCGTTGGTCGATGGAGGTGAGGGATGTTGGGACGGAAATCGCTTCCCTCGCTCTGAATAGCCACGTGCTGCCGGAGCGGATCCTTAGCGCAGTGGGTGCGGACGTGAGCGTGACATCGCTTGCCGAGGTGCTTGAGGACGCTGACATACTCCAACGACTGGAGTCCAGCGAATCGATACTGGGTATGTACGCAGACCGCTTGAAGCGCCAGGGTGCGCTCGCGAAGTCGCGTCTCGCTGAGGCGAATCTGCGGTTGGTGGTTAGCGTTGCGAAGAAATACATGGGCCGCGGTATGGCGCTTCTTGACTTGATTCAAGAGGGCAACCTGGGCCTGATCCGTGCGACCGAGAAGTTCGATTACCGGAAGGGCTTCAAGTTCTCCACGTATGCGACGTGGTGGATCCGGCAGGCGATCACGCGGGGCATCGCTGACCAGGCGAGGACGATCCGTATCCCCGTGCACATGGTCGAGAATAAGAATAAGTTGAGCCGGATCAGCCGTCGATTGGTTCAGGAGTTGGGCCGCGAGCCTACTCTTGAGGAGATCGCCGTCAGTATGGAAGTGCCCGCAGAGCGGGTTTCAGAGATACTCAAACTCACTCGGGAGCCCGTTTCTCTAGAGACGCCGGTAGGCGATGAGGGAGA
This sequence comes from Chloroflexota bacterium, assembly GCA_027618515.1. GTDB lineage: Bacteria > Chloroflexota > Dehalococcoidia > Lucifugimonadales > Australimonadaceae > CALGTL01. Next base: position 5,967 of record JAQCEV010000079.1, read on the forward strand.
CTCCCACTTGGGAGATTTCGTTCAGGATAGTGAGGCGGCAACCCCTGAGGACGCGGTGGCCTACCAGTTGCTGCGCGAGCACGTCGAAGATGTGTTGTCAGCGCTGAGCGAGCGTGAGAGCGCCGTTATCCAGCTTCGCTTCGGCCTGGAAGATGGCCGGAGCCGTACGCTGGAAGAAGTGGGTAGTGTTTTCGGCGTGACGCGCGAACGTATCCGTCAGATCGAGGCGAACGCTCTGCGCAAGCTTCGCGACCCTAAGCGGTCACGCAAGTTGCGCGATTTCTTGGTGTAGCCGGTCGCCGATCGGGTGCGCTAGCCGGGTGAAATGACCCGGCGATACGAATGTACGAATAGATACCTGAACAAGAACACGTAATTGGCTCGCGCTGTGTGACGAGTCGAGGAGGATCAACTACGAATGACGACCCTACAGACCCCGAAGACGCTGGCCAGCTTGTCCAAGCTTGTACGACCGAGTGCAGACGAACGTAGCGGCTGGGAGCGGCTGAGCGCGTGGCTTGAAGCTACGCTGGAAAAGAAGGACTAGCGATCGTGAGGTGAGCCGACGCGCGGGGCGAGTGCCTGTGCAGCGTCGGCGCCGGCTAGTTCAGTTAGTTACGACCCACTAGTTCGTGTAAGTCACGTCGTCGATGCCTGTGGGCGTGAATCGTTCGACCACCAACGAACTACCCCTGCTGGGTTTGACCTCAATCGTGAATCTCACGTCTTCCCCTAGCAGAGTGCTAGCTGGGAGACGTTGACGGTGATGCGCATCTTCTCGCTGGAGTCGAGAAACGTGTCACCGTTGCCTTTGGCGACCTGGGTGGCGGTCCAGGCGATGTCGTCGACGACTTGGTTGTCGTCGAGGTACGAGATTATGGTGGTATGGGCAGCTCCGGTTTCGTCCGAGAGATCGCCATCATTGTCAGAGTCCACCGTTGCGGTGAGATCTACCAATTGACCGGGAAGCAGGGTCGATACGGTGAAGACGACCTGGTCTATCTTGTCGTCTGACGCGGTGCTGCCTGTGGGGGCGCCGGTGTCTAGTAGCATGACTCCACCGACGGTATGTACCGACCCCTGGGCCTGCTCCATGCCCGCGTGGATGGCCTGTTTCCCCTGCTGAGCAGAGAAGACCCCAGCCGACAGCACTGTATAAGCGAAGACGGACGCGACGACGACGAAGGAGATCATGATGATCGCCGTTTCGAGTCCCGTGATTCCCCGCTGGTCAGCAGCGGAGCGCTTCAGGTGCGCGATGATGGGTATTTCTGCTCCGTTGGGGATTCAATCAGGCCGTTGTCGGCCAGTGCGGGTGGGTACTTCCCCAACATGAGAATATCGGTGCTGGATCGTCGAAAGTAGGATGAAGCCCCGTCCAATGGTGCGCGCTTTGCGACATTGTTTCGGTGGTGACCCCCAATGGGTGCAAAGGGCACGCGCGGAAGATGGTGGGCTGGGCTGACCTACGGCGTGCTCTGTTCGGGCAGGTTGGCGGCAGCCGACTTGATATCTCCTCCGATCCCTCGATCAGCAGTGCCCGGATGGGCATACCCCCGATGATGGGATATCCCATCATCAGGAGTATGGGGGCGGTCGCCATCTGGTAGTCCCAACCGAAGCTGTGTGGAACGTTCCGGTGGGCCGGAGCAGGCCAGAACCACCATCAACAGGATGGTGGGACGCCAAGGAGTCCGCACGTGCGCCAGCTGGCAGCATCTTGCCGAGGGCTCCCTTGATCAAGGCCGCGCCATGTATTGATATGAGGCCAACCGCGAGGGGTTGAGGATCTAATCCGAGGATCATGGTAATCCCATTCCGTACGAATACTGGAAGAATTGGATAATTACGCGTATATTACCGCTCTAACGTAGGAGATAAGGGGGACAAAGTGCATATCCAATCTTTTGTTTCGTCAAAGGGATGGTTCTTGGGAATGGTGATGCTGCTTGTGATGGCCGCTTGTGGAGGGAACGAGCCCACAGCGACTCCGACCAACGCGCCAGCAACGGCGACTCCGACGGCAACCTTGGCACCCGGCGTTCCCACGCCGACCCCCGCGCCGCCGACGCCGACGCCGGCAGCGACGCCTACGCCGTCATTCGATGCGGCTAGTTACTTCAAGGGAAAGACGATCCGCATCGTTGCGAACTCAAACCCTGGCGGAGGTACGGATTCTCAAGGCCGTGTGATGTCGGCGTTCCTGAGCCAATGGATCCCTGGTCATCCACGCATAGTATTCAGTAACAACGGCAACAAGCCTTTGGGCTATATCTATGCAGGGACTCAGGCACCGAAGGATGGGACGTACGTCCTCTGGGATAGCTCACCGACGCTGGGCTATGGATTCTCAGAGAGCACCAACTTCATCAAGCGAAGCTCATTCCAATTCATCGGTTCAACCATCGATCCCACTCGGGCATTTTTCGCTTATGATCCGGTGAAGCATTTGGGGGCAAGCGCCGCCACGAAATGTCTTTGGGATTTCTCTGGCATCACCAGTACGGGTGAGGGGGATCACGGTCAGTTCCTGATGGCTGACGAGATCAGCGACATCAGCGAGGGTAATCCGCTGTTCACGTCTGTCGTGTATGCGTCTGAGCAGTTGAATATTCCGTTGACCTACTACGCATTCGACACTGTCGACACAAATGCAATATTTACGATGTGGGCCCGTGGCGACATCAATTCGATCGTGCAGCCGAGTTATTGGTATCGCTTCCCGAAGACGCAGCCGGACTGGCTCTCGTCTGGACTTGTTCGGCAAATGGCGGACATGGGGCCAGGTCACATGGGGCCCAACTCTGAAGGGCCGCCCCCGTGCGGTGACATACGCGAATATTTCACTGAAGAGCAGAAGTACACGTATAACGCGATGACTGGCCCAACCAGTTACCTGCTCAAGGCGCTTTGGTTGCCTCCAGGCACGCCGGATGAAATCGCCGATGCGTTGTCCTCAGCTGTCGAGAAGGCGTTTGCAGAGGACGAAGCTCTCCAGGCGAAATACGCCGCTATCTCAGGCGAGGAAGTGAAGTTCATGTCTCGTGCGGATGGAACCGCCGCGACTCTGGAGAATGAGCAACTTTACGAAGGAGCCCTGGCAATCCTCGACTCCGAGCGAGACCGTATCCTCGAGAAGTACTTCCCGCAGTACATCTCGAACTAGAGTTCGTTAGTAACGGCAACGCCCCGCAAAACAGTTCGGAGGTTGATGGTCATGGCCAAAGATGGGTTTAGGATTCTCGACAGTGATATGCATATCATGGAGCCCCATGATCTGTGGTTGCGCTACATCGACGCTGAGTTCAAGGATCAAGCGCCCCGAGGGCGCGCATCGGAGAACATTCGTGACCTAGGCGTGGATTGGCCGGGTGACGCGCCTATCGGGCGGGTCACGAGCGGGACACCGCATCGGGGTCACAACTATGAGCGCAATCAGCTGTTGTACGTTGATCATGCTGCGCGCGGCTGGGCTCCGGCAGTCCAGCTTGAGGCGATGGATGTTGAAGGGATCGATGTGGCGGTGCTGTTCCCGACGCGAGGGTTGAACATCCTCACGCGGCCAACACTGGAGCCTCGTTTCGCCGCTGCTATCGCGCGTGCGTATAACGACTGGTTGTACGATTTTTGCCAAGAGGATACTGGTCGGCTGCTCGGGGCCGGGATGATATCTGTGTATAACGTCGAAGACGCCATTGCAGAGGCGCGCCGGTGTGCAACAGTGTTGGGGTTCAAGTCGGTCTTCGTGCGCTCGAACATCGTGAATGGCAAGGCTTGGCATGACCCCTATTACGAGCCACTGTGGGACGTTCTCGAAGAGTTGGGCCTGCCATTGGGCTTCCACGAAGCATCGGGGTCAAGCGCGCCGCAGGTAGGCGAGCAGTTTGAGCCGAATTTTGGACTCCGTCGCATATATTCCCAGCCGTTTGAGCAGATGCTCGGGCTAGGGAGTTTCTTGGGCGGCGGCATCCTTGCGCGACATCCGGATCTGCGTGTGGCGTTCCTTGAGGCCAATTGCTCCTGGGTGCCGTGGTTGTTGTGGCGGACAGATGAAGGTTTCGAGCGCGAAGGGGACATCTTCATGCCGGACTTGAAAGAGTTGCCCAGCGAATATTTCAAGAATCAGGTTGTTGTGTCCGTGGAGCCCGATGAGCTTCCCGTTCGCCACACCATCAGTGAGTTGGGGAGTAGTCAGTTGGTGTTCTCTACGGACTATCCGCACGGTGATTCAAAGTATCCGATCGCGGTTGAGAGTTTCCTGGAGATGCCGATCTCAGATGACGATAAGCGCGAGATCCTGTGGGATAATTGCGCCAAGTTCTACTCAGTTGCTGGTGTCCCTCAACCGTCTGGCTCCGCGTAGCCAGTTATCGTCGGCTTTCGCCGACTAGTGCCAGTCAGCTATGGCTATCAAGGAGGCCCCGTTATGGTTATCGAGACCAAGAAGAGTGCCATGGACACGTTCGTGGCCAAGACCAAGGAGTTGTTCGCTTCTGAGCCGGATATGGACAAGCGCTGGCAGGCACTAACGCCCATCCTCTCGGAACTCTTGGCTGATCCTGCGGTCATCGCCGCGTCCAAGAACTGGCCGGACTGCGTGCCCGCCGACGGTCGCGCCGAGAACCTGTTGTTCTACGTGGACGACGAGTACGGGTTCGCGATCAATGGGCTTACCAAGAACGCGAGCCGCACCGGGCGAGCCCGGATCCACGATCACGCTCACATCTACACGCTGTACGGCGTGCTCGCTGGCAAGGAGAGCGTCGACCGCTACGATCGGCTGGACGATCGCTCGCGGCCTGATTATGCCGAGATCAAACTGGCATCGTCGGTTGTAGTCGGCCCAGGTGAGATCGATCTCGTGGGGCCATACGAAGTCCACACCGAGAACACTGTGGGCGAACGAACCGTGGCTGTGATCATCAGGAGCCAGATGGGCGGTACGTTCAATCAGGGGCGGTATAACCCCGAGACTAATGAGTATTACGAAAGCTTAGGCCCGCGGCAGACGCCCGTGGAGATGCTCCCCGAAGCATAGCCGTAGGCTTGTGGAGATGCTGACCGATCCGGTTATGGTTGGTCAGCATTTTCATTTAACGAACCAATGGGGTAGCCCACCGGTCGCGGCGTCGCGGGGACGCACTGCCCACACCGGGGCGTATGAACTGGCGGTGGTTCATGAACCGCGTCTCTGACGCGTCGGCCACGGGCAGGCGGATGGAGCTGCGCGAATCGCCCCAACGACAAACTCCCCCTCCGCTGGGAGGAGCGAAGGGGGAGCGAGTGCCGTGTGGTCGCCTGGCCACGCTTGCGCGCGGGAGGCCAGGCGTTGATCTGGGGGTTAGGCGGGAGTCACGACGGTGACGGGGCAGTTGACTACGAGCCCAGGTTGGACCATTTCATAGCCGGATGAGAACACGCTCGCAACGTCTTTGATGGAGCCCGCGACGTAGTCGGCGGGGACGATGACGAGGTTGACTTCCCAGAATGCGCTGTAGCCAGCGTCCCCAGGTACGACGCCGATGACGTTGTGCTGGCCTTCAACGAAGACGGGGTTGCCGTCAGCGTCGAGCCCGGTGATGAATGCGTAGATGGGGGCGGTGGTTGCGGGGTTCATGCCGAAGTCGGGGTAGTAGACGGCGGTGCCGTTGTACCAGCCCTGGGTGAGCTCTTCGCCGCCTTCGAGCATGGTGTCAGCGGGAACGATGGGGCAGTTGACGAGGATGTCGGTGGCTGTGATCGAGTAGCCAGCGGCGTCGATGTCGGCTTTGGACTGGATGGAGTCCGGGACGTAGGAGCCGGGAACCTCAACGAGCATGACCTGCCAGAGGTCGCTGTAGCCGTCGACGCCGGGTACGGTGGTTACGATGTTGTGTTGGCCATCGACGAACATCGGGTTACCAGCGGCGTCGAATCCGTTGATGAATACGAAGATGGGGGCGGTGCTTACGGCACCGTTCGCGGAAGGGCTCTTGGCGCCGAAGTCGTAGTACTCGACGTGACTCCCTTCGTAGTTACCGCTGACGCGGGCCTGGACGCCCTCCGGGAGCATGGTGCCGTCGTCCATCATGGCATCGCCATCTTTCATGGTGCCGTCGTCCATCATGGCATCGCCATCTTTCATGGAGCCGTCGTCCATCATGGCGTCGCCATCTTTCATGGTGCCGTCATCCATCATGGCGTCGCCATCTTTCATGGTGCCGTCGTCCATCATGGTGCCGTCGTCCATCATGGTGTCGCCGTCTTTCATGGTGCCGTCGTCCATCATGGTGGTGTCGTCCATCATGGCCTCAGCCGTGGGCGTAGCGGTCGGTGGGACCGGCGTGGGCGTGGGGTCTGTGGAACATGCGGCCGCAAGCGCGGCGATCACCAAGATCAGGGGGATGGGTAGGAAGCGGGTCAGTTTCATCTTTCACTCCTCGGGAGACGTAGCGGCGTGCTGCCGCTGGTTCTGCAGCCAACCTATCCGCCATTCCTTACGTAACTATTAAGGGGATTACAGGCCCGTGAATTTTTCCCGTGGGTTCGTGATGTGAGTGACGGGGATTCTCTTAAGGGTTTCGTAATGCCTGTAAGGCACGCTTAAGTTTCATGAGGCAAGATGGTATGCACGCAGCGGGCGTTTCTTTGCTGAAAGGTGCGAACTTAGAGGTGGCTCCGGAAAACTGAACAGTGGGGATAAGTGGATTCCCTGCTCCGGTCGGGCATGATGTG
>JAQCEV010000080.1 GCA_027618515.1 Chloroflexota bacterium
GCATAAGCAGGCAGGGAATCCACTTATCTCGACGGCCCTGACTGTTCAAACAACCGGGACCACCTCATTAATGTGCGGCGCGAACCTATCCCCTGATTGCGTGTGGTCACGACCTGGGGAATCAGGTGGCACTCAAGTCAGGGTAGGCGAATGTGTGACAATCGCGCTACGGGAAGTTGTCACACATTCGACCTCGGGCGTTCTTACTTCACTCTTATGTTGGTCTTAGGTTGCTCTTACAAAGCGCAATCTCGGTTGAAACTGGGGATGTGCGCACCTATAATCTGGATGATTCGGCGCGATAGCTGAATGGTTCTGCCGGTCCTTTAAGTTCAGTCCTGTGAGGCTGAGAAGGTAAACAGTCAGTCGTTCCCCTAGGGCGTGATGTACGTCTGCGGGTAGAGCGACAGTACGCGAAACCTCTCACCACTCAACAGGCGAGAGGTTTTTTTCTTGCCCAAAGAACGCCAACTGATGAGCCCAGACGATATGCGCCGCGTGATCGGTCGCATGTCCCACGAGATCGTTGAGCGGAATCGTGGCGCCGATGGCGTGATGCTCGTGGGATTGCAGCGCCGGGGCGTGCCGATCGCACAGCGCATCGCGGCGGCCATCAGCGAGTTCGAGAAGGTCGACGTTCCCGTCGGCGCGCTCGACATCAACCTTTACCGTGACGACCTCACGAGCCGTCCGCAGCCTCTCGTCCGCCCCACCGAACTGCCGATCAGCGTTGAGGGGCTGGTAGTGGTGCTGGTTGACGATGTCTTTTACACGGGGCGCACCACGCGGGCAGCGCTGAACGCTCTGATGGACTTGGGCCGACCACGTCAGGTGCAGCTCGCGGTCATGGTCGACCGTGGCCACCGCGAGCTACCCATACGTGCCGATTACGTGGGCAAGAACGTGCCCACCGCACTCAACGAAGAGATACAAGTACGGGTTACCGAATTCGACGGGGTCGAAGAAGTCGTCCTCATCGAGCATGAAGGCGAGGTGCTCTCATGACCACTGGGACGATGCCCACGGTGGAGGCGAAAACGGCCACGATGTCCCGACGGCACGTGCTGGACCTCGACGATTTCAACAAGGCCGAGATCGAGACCGTCCTAGACTCGGCTGAGGCCATGCGGGGAGTGCTGGGCCGCGACATCAAGAAGGTGCCCGCGTTGCGCGGCAAAGTCGTGCTCGTCATGTTCCTAGAGGCCTCGACCCGGACGCGGGTGTCGTTCGAGCAAGCGGGGAAGATGCTGAGCGCGGATGTCATCAACATATCGGGTTCGGGCTCCAGCGCGGAGAAGGGCGAATCGCTGTTGAACACGGCGCTGACGCTTCAGGCGATGCACGCCGACCTCATCGTCATCCGCTCACCGCAGTCAGGTGCGCCCTACTTCTTGGCGCGCAACCTCGACTGTGTGAGCGTGATCAATGCCGGTGACGGCACGCACGCGCACCCTACGCAGGCACTGCTCGACCTGATGACCATGCGTCGCCACATCGGCGATCTGGCGGGGAAGAAAGTCGTCATCATCGGCGACGTACTGCACAGCCGCGTGGCGCGGTCGGACATCTACGGCCTGGCAGCGGTTGGGGCGAACGTAGTGCTCTCGGGGCCACCGACGATGATCCCGCTGGAATTGCTCCGGGGCACTTCCGAACATTTCCCGGCCTCGGTGACAGTTGAGCCCAATCTGGACAAGGCAATCGAAGACGCGGACGTCGTGATGGCGCTGCGGATACAGAAGGAACGTGCGGCGGGCGGCCTGCTGCCCAGCATGCGCGAGTACACGCGACGCTGGCAGGTGACGGACGCGCGGCTGGCGCGGGCGAAGCCAGGAGCGCTGGTGATGCACCCTGGCCCCATGAACGAAGGGATCGAAATCTCGTCGTCCATCGCTCACGGCCCCGGCTCGCAGATCGAGGAGCAGGTGACCAACGGGGTCGCCATCAGGATGGCGCTGCTCTACCAAACGCTGGCCGGTGCGGCCCACGCGGGACCGATGGGAGTTGAGCTATGAGCGAAACGTTACTGATCAAGGGCGCACGGCTGATCGACCCGGTTGCGGGTACCGATACCGTTGGCGACCTGCTGGTGTTGGATGGCAAGATCGCCAAGGCCAGCGCAGCGCCGAGCGATGCGCGCGTCATCGACGGCGCGGGCCTGGTGCTGACGCCGGGATTCATCGACTTGCACACGCACCTTCGAGAGCCAGGGCAAGAGGACAAAGAGTCCATCAAGTCAGGCACGGCTGCTGGAGCGCGTGGCGGGTTCACGACGCTCTGCTGCATGCCGAACACGGTGCCTGCCATCGATAACTCGACTGTGGTCGATTTCATCAAGCAACAAGCGCTAGAGGCAGGCCCGATACGCGTACTGGCATTCGGCGCAGTCTCACGAGGTCGCGAGGGCAAAGAACTCACGGACATGGAAGAGCTGGCACGCGCAGGTGTGGTCGGCTTCACCGACGACGGGTCACCAGTCGCAACCGGCCACCTGATGCAGAGCGCGTTGCTGTACGCGGGCCAACTCGGCCTGCCGATCATGGACCATTGCGAGGACTACTCCATCGTGAAGGGCCTGGGCATCAACGAGGGCTGGGTTTCAGATCGGCTAGGGTTGGCGGGGTATCCCTCCGCTGCCGAGGAATCGATCGTTGCCCGGGACATCGCGTTATGCGAACTCACGGGTGGCCACTTCCACGTGGCGCACCTGAGCACGGCGGGCTCAGCCGACCTGGTCAGGCAGGCCAAGGCGAAGGGGCTTCGCGTCACGGCGGAGGTCACGCCTCACCACCTGACGCTCAGCGAGGAGTGGGTGCTGGGCACCCACGGCCACGTTGAGCCGGACGCAGTCGTCACGACGGCGGCCTACGAAACGCGGGCCAAGGTCAGCCCGCCGTTGCGGTCGCTGAGCGACCAAGCGGCGCTGATCGAAGCGCTGCGCGACGGCACGATCGACGCCATCGCGACAGACCACGCACCGCACACCTACGGCAACAAGGCAACGCCATTCGACGAGGCGCCGAACGGCATTTCCGTGCTGGACACAGCGTTCGGCATGCTGATGGGGCTCGTGCACGCAGGCGAGATAGACCTACCGACGCTGGTGCAACGCCTGACGGCGGGACCCGTATCGGTGCTGGGCGAGCGGTTCATCGAACTGGCTACGTTGGCAGAGGGTACCCCGGCAGACCTGGTACTGCTGGCACTCGATGAGGAATGGCAAGTGGATCCGAAGGCGTTCGCATCCAAGGGACGGAATACGCCGCTGGATGGCGACACACTGAGAGGCAGAGTGAAATTGACGATAGCTGGCGGCGAGATTGCCTACGACGGGCTAAACGCATGAGCACGAACATGACAGACAAGGCATATCTGGTGTTGAGCGATGGCTCGGTGTTCCCTGGGTACGGCTTCGGCGCGCTGGAAGGCGGGGGCGAGCAGTCCTTCGGCGAGGTCGTGTTCTGCACGAGCATGACCGGCTATCAGGAGATGCTGACCGACCCATCGTTCGCCGGGCAGATCGTTGTCCCCACCTACCCTCTCCAGGGCAACTACGGGATCAACGACGAGAACATCGAGTCCAAGCAGATCCAGGTGGCGGGGTTCGTGGTGCGCGAGCAGTCGAGCACGCCCAGTCACTACAACTCAGAGGGCACGCTGCACGAGTACCTAGCAGGCCAGAGCGTACCGGGCATCTGGGGCGTGGACACGCGGGCCATCACCATGCGCATCCGCTCAACGGGCGTGATGATGGGCGCGATCACCGCAGGCGACCCGCAAGCGGCGTTGCGTCAACTCAAGGAACGCCCCGCCTACGACAGCGTCAACTTCGTGGAGCGCGTGACGGTGGATACGGGCTACGCGTGGAACGGCGAAGGATCGAGGCGCATCGCGGTGGTGGACTGTGGCGTGAAGTACAACATCCTGCGGCTGCTCGCCGACCGCGATTGCCAGGTCAGCGTGCTGCCCGCGACGGCGACGGCGGATGAGGTGCTGGCGCTCAACCCCGATGGGGTCGTGTTCTCGCCAGGGCCGGGTGACCCGGTGCACAACGGACTGACGGTGGAGACGGCGAAGGCCATCATCGACCGCGTGCCCACGTTGGGCATCTGCCTGGGACACCAGATCATCGCTCGTGCGTTGGGCGCGGGCACGTACAAGCTGAAGTTTGGTCACCGAGGTGCGAATCACCCGGTGCAGGATCTGTCGACGGGCAAGGTGTACATCACGGCCCAGAACCACGGCTACGCGGTGGCCGACGAAGCGCTGCCGCCGGAGATCGTGGTGACGCACCGCAACCTGCACGATGGGACGATCGAAGGGATACGGCACCGGTATAGGCCAGTGTTGACGATCCAGTACCACTCGGAGGCCTCGCCAGGGCCGCTGGACAACGAGTACATCTTCGATGAGTTCATGGGCCTCCTCTCACAGAAAAGCAAGTAAGGACAGTGATTGACGACTGAGAAACCAAAAAAAGTACTCGTGATCGGCAGCGGGCCGATCGTGATCGGCCAGGCGGCCGAGTTCGATTACGCCGGTACGCAGGCGTGCAAGTCCCTCCGGGAGGAGGGAGTGAGCGTGGTGTTGGTGAACTCCAACCCTGCCACGATCATGACCGATGCCGATGTGGCGGACGCGGTGTACGTGGAGCCGCTGACGGTGCCGGTGATCGAGCGCATCATCGCGAAGGAACGCCCCGATGGGCTGCTGGCGACGCTGGGGGGTCAGACTGGCCTGAACCTAGCGGTGGAACTCCATGAGGCGGGCGTGCTGGATAAGTACAACGTGCGTCTGCTGGGAACGCCTATCGAGAGCATCAAGAAGGCTGAGGATCGCGATCTGTTCAGTCAGTTGCTGATCGAGTTGGGCGAGCCATCCGCGCCCAGCGAGACCGTGCACACGCTGGAAGAGGCCATGGAGGTTGGCGAGCGCATCGGCTTGCCGCTGGTGGTACGACCTGCGTACACGCTGGGCGGCACGGGCGGTGGGTTCGCGTACACGATGGATGAGTTGCGCGAGGTGGCGGCGTCAGGCCTGGCGGCGAGCCCGATATCCCAGGTGCTGCTGGAGCGCTCGCTCCGCGGGTGGCGCGAGGTCGAGTACGAGGTGATGCGGGACTCGGCAGACACGTGCATCACGATCTGCAACATGGAGAATTTCGACGCGATGGGGGTCCACACGGGCGACTCCATCGTGATCGCGCCCAGCCAGACGCTGTCGGACAAGGAGTACCAGATGCTCCGGTCCGCGAGCCTGCGGATCATCCGGGCGCTGGGTATCGAGGGCGGATGCAACATCCAGTTCGGCCTGGCGCCGTCGCCGACGGTGGGCGACAGCCTGCCTGGGGACTCGCCGGAGCCGATGTCGTACGTGGTCATCGAGGTGAATCCCCGCGTTAGCCGGTCTTCGGCGTTGGCGTCGAAGGCCACGGGATACCCGATCGCTCGAGTGGCCGCCAAGATCGCAGTGGGCAAGCGGCTCGACGAGATACCGAATGCGGTGACCCAGAAAACGATGGCGGCGTTCGAGCCGGCGCTCGACTACTGCGTCATCAAGATCCCACGCTGGCCGTTCGACAAGTTCAGCACTGGCGATCGCGTGATCGGCACGCAGATGAAGGCGACCGGCGAGGTGATGTCGATCGACCGGAGCTTCGAGGCCGCGCTGCAGAAGGCAGTGCGCTCTCTGGAGATCAGCGGGCACTCGCTGCGCTGGGAGGATCCAGACTGGCTGGTCACACCAGGGACGGATCATCTGCCACTGGCCGAGCCAACCGACATGCGATTGTGGGCGATGATGACGGCGTTGCGCCGGGGCATGGACGTCTACGAGTTGTCGCGCATCACGCAGGTGGACACGTGGTTCATCGAAGGACTCGCGCGCATCGTGGCGATGGAGCGCAGGATCATCTATGAGGAGATGTCGGCCGATCTCATGTGGCAGGCGAAACGCCTGGGCATGCCGGACGAGACGATAGGCCTGCTGACGACACGAACGCATGAGGAGGTTCGCAGGCTACGCCAGAGCCACGGGATCAAGCCCGTGTACAAGATGGTGGACACCTGCGCGGCCGAGTTCGAGGCGTTCACCCCGTACTTCTACTCCTGCTATGAAGGAGAGAACGCGGAGAACGAGGCGACGCCCCTACCCGCGCCACGGGCGCTGGTCATCGGCAGCGGCCCGATCCGCATCGGCCAGGGCATCGAGTTCGACTACTGCTCGGTGCACGCCGCGTGGGCCCTGGATGCCGGTGGCGTGAAATCCATCATGGTGAACTCCAACCCTGAGACGGTGTCCACGGACTTCGATACGTCTGACCGGCTGTACTTCGAGCCACTAGACGAGGAGGCGGTTCGCGACATCATCGAGAATGAACGCCTGCCAGGGCCAGATGGCCCGGACTATCCCGCGAGTGTCGTGCAATTCGGCGGGCAGACCGCGATCAACCTGAGCCAGTCGTTGGGCGCCGCTGGCCTGCCGATCCTAGGGTCGTCGGCTGACGCGATCGACATAGCGTCGGACCGTGAGCGCTTCGGCGAGTTGATGGGCAAGCTGGGCGTGCCACAGCCACCAGGGACTTCGGTGTCGACCTTGGAGGAGGGCCTGGAGGCGATCAAGCGGTTGGGCTTCCCCGTGGTGGTTCGCCCGAGCTACGTGCTGGGCGGGCGGGCGATGGAGATCGTGGACAACGTGACGGAATTCGTGCGCTACCTGACGCGCGCGGTGGAGGCTTCGCCAGGTCGGCCGATCTTGGTCGACCGTTACTTCGAGGGTCGCGAGGTCGAGGTGGACGCGGTGGTGGATGGCGAGCAGGTGCTGATCCCAGGGATCATGGAGCACATAGAGCGGGCCGGCGTTCATTCAGGCGATTCGATGGCCATCTACCCGCCGGTCAGCCTGACCAACGAGGAGCGCGAGACGCTGGTGGACTATACGACGCGCATCGGGCTGGCCATGGGCGTGCGTGGGCTGATGAACATCCAGTACGTGATCATCAATCAGTCGAAGCCGTACGGGCTGACGGTCCCGGCAGACATGGGCACGAGTTCGGTGTACATCATCGAGGTGAACCCAAGGTCCAGCAGGACGGTGCCGTTCATCTCCAAGGTGACCGGGATACCGATCGTGAAACTCGCCACCCACGTGATGCTCGGTCGCACGCTGAAGGACCAAGGCTACGAAGGCGGGTTGCAGCCAGAGCCGCCGATGGTGAGCGTGAAAGCCCCGGTCTTCTCGATGTCCAAGCTGACCGGTGTGGACACCTACCTGGGACCCGAGATGAAGTCGACAGGCGAGGTTATGGGCATCGACACTAACCTGGAGGCAGCGGTCGCGAAGGCGCTGATGGCGGCGGGCTTGATGCTGCCGCAGTCAGGAAAGCTTTTGGTCACAATCGCGGATCGGGACAAGCCTGAGGCAGTGCCGTGGCTGAAGACGTTGGGCGGGATGGACTACCAGATCTACGCGACCGAGGGCACGGCTGTGCTGATGCGCGGACTCGGCCTCGACGTGACGGAGATCAACAAGGCTGGTCAGCCGGAGCCCAACGCTTATTCAGTAGTGGTGGACGGCACGGTGGATGCCGTGGTGAACACGGTTGAGGAGGTCGCGGCTGCACGTCGCGACGGCTTCGAGATCAGGCGAGCCGCAACGGAACGCCGGATCCCCTGCTACACGTCGATGGACACGGTGCGTGCGGCAGTCGAGGCGCTGGTGGGCGGCTCGCGCGACTACCATGTGGCTACGACGACGGCGTACGTGCGGGGCGAAGTTGACTAGAGCGTGTAAATTAGACTACCTGACGAGCACTAGAGGCTCGACGGAGAAGACGTGGTAGAAGAGAACCTTTCTACATCGCAGGACAACGACCCAGAATCCAAACCTGCGCCGAGACGACGCCGGCGCGCGACGCCAAAAGCGGCAGCGGATGTTTCAGCAGACGCTGCGCCAGTGGCGGAAGCACTTGGCACGCCTAGCGCACCAGAATCACCTGAAGAACCTAAGCCCGCAGCCACACGGCGACGACGCACGACCAAGGCGGCGTCAGCTGAGGTGGCGAGCGATACGCCCTCAGAGAGCGCCACGCCTGGGGCAGACGATGCTCCGAAGCCGACGCGACGACGGCGCAAGCCAGCCGCTACGGTTGCCGACGAGTCGGCGACAGCCGAGGCCACACCCGGTGAGGCACCGTCGGACGGGGAGGCCCCGAAGCCGGTGCGTCGACGACGGCGCACGACCAAGCCCGCTGCAGACGCCGCCGCTGAACCTACAGGCAGTGAATCGTCCGCAGAAGAGCAGACGACGCCAGAGTCGACAGCCGTTGGTGCTGTCGAGGAGACGCCCGCACCTGCAAGGCGACGACGTCGCGCACCTGCGGCCACGACTGAGGCTCCTCCTGAGGACGCGCCCCGTCCAAAGGTCACCACGCCCGAGAGCAGCACCGACGTTGAGTCCGACGGGGAAACGACCGCTGAGGGCGAGGACGCAGCGCCACGCAGGCGTCGTAGGGGACATCGAGGTGGCGTTGGTCGACGCAGGCAGACGGCGGAGCAGGCTGTCGCCGGCATACCGCCCGTCGATGACTTGCCAACTGCCGATGACCTGCCCGCTGTCCGTGACCTACCTGCGCCCGGGCCGCGTGTCGCTGGGCCCCGGCCGATAGACGGTCGCGTGGCAGATGAGTGGGTTCGCGGTGATCGCGCCCTGGTCGTACCGCCAGCAGCTGCGTCGGATGATGTCGATGACTGGGGCGACGACGACATGAAGGGCGACGATGAAGACGACGAAGCGAGCGTCGAGCAGAGACGCGCACGGCGTCGCCCGGCCCGTAGCTTGGATGAGATCGACTCCACACCGTCCAAGACGCCAGAGCTATCGTTCATGCATCCCAGCGAGCGCGAGTTCGCGAACCTGCTGGACTACTACCAGATCAAGTTCCTCTACGAACCTCGGTCGTTCCCGCTGCGGTGGGATGGCAACCGGGTTGTGGAGATGCACACGCCTGACTTCTACCTACCGGAGTACGACCAGTACTTCGAGTTGACGACGATGAAGCAGAGCTTGGTGACGCAGAAGAATCGGAAGCTGCGCCACGTGCAGGAGCTTTACCCGGAGATCAACATCCAGTTGCTCTATCGGCGCGATCTGATGCGCCTGATGGGGAAGTACGGTTTCGGGCCACTGTCGGACGCCGATGTCACAGGCACCGAGCGCGTGTTGTTCAGCGAAGAGCAGGTTCAACAGCGCGTCAAAGAGTTAGGGAAGCAGATCACCGAGGACTACGCGGGCCAAGAGCCGGTGCTTATCGGCGTGCTTCGCGGCGTTGTCGTCTTCATGGCCGACCTGATGCGGAACATCGACCTGCACATGCAGATCGAGTTCATGGAGATCTCGCACTACGGCGAGGATCGCGAGGAGGCCATTGAGGTCTTGCGCGACGTGGGTACGGACATCCAAGGCAGGCCAGTGATCGTCATCGAGGACATCGTGGACACGGGACTGACGCTGCGCTACTTGCTGGAGCACCTCCAAGCGCAAAAGCCGTCCAGCGTTAAAGTTTGCGCCTTGCTCGACAAGTCGGTACGACGCATGGCGCGGGTGCCGCTGGAGTACGTTGGGTTCGAGATCGCCGACGAGTTCGTCATCGGCTACGGACTCGACTACGGTGGACGATACCGGAACCTGCCGCACATCGGGATACTGACACCGCAGGAGCCGAAGGCCGTGGCACAGCGATAGTCAACGCTGAGTTGTGCGTTCGCACCGAAATGGGTTAAGCTCCGCCCACGATTTTTCTCTAATAAGGAGAGTGGCGCAATGGTCATGCAAGGCACGGACATGAAGATTGCCGAGACCCCAACGGAGGGTCTGACAGATCACACGACACCCGACGCGTACCAGCAGTGGCTGGACGATGAGGGAGTACTGGTTCACAAAGCGTTCTACTTCCCCAACATCAAGGAGATTGAGGTTGGACCCTGGGAGCGCAAGGGCGGAAAGGGCGCGGTTATCCACATCGACAACCGCCACATGCCCAACGACTGTCACGTGGTTGAGATCAACCCGGGCGGCAAGTCGGAACCCGAGCACCACATGTACGAGACCAACTTCTACATCGTGGCAGGCCGTGGTGCGACCACGATCTGGATCGACGAGAAGAACAAGCACACGTTCGAGTGGAAAGAGGGCAGCCTCTTCGTGGTGCCGCTGAACGCGTGGTACCAGCACTTCAACGGTTCCGGCGATGAGCCCGCGCGCTACCTGTGCACGACCAACGCACCGCCGATGATGCGCCTGTTCCGTGACAACGACTTCATGTTCAACAACGACCACATGTTCAAGGGTCGTTACTCGGGTGAAGAAGACGCATTCAGCGGCGGCGGCAAGCTGTACAACAAGCGCATCTGGGAGTCCAACTTCATCCCCAACGCTCCTGATATGGCCCTCTACGGCTGGAAAGAGCGCGGCGCTGGCGGCATCAACGCGATGCTTTCGATGGGCCAGAACAACATGGGCAACCACATCTCTGAGTTCCCCATCGGTACTTACAAGAAAGCCCACCGCCACGGCCCTGGTGCCCACTTGGTGCTCCTGAGCGGTGACTCCGGTTACTCGCTGATCTGGACCAAGGAAGACCGGTCCGACATGATCAAGTGCGACTGGCAAGTTGGCACGATGGTGATCGTCCCGAGCGACGGCACCTTCCACCAGCACTTCAACTCCGGCACGAAGCGCGCGCGCTACATGGCGCTCCGATCCGGTGACGGTGGATTTAACGACCCGCTCGCTCCTTGGAAGGGTGCAGACGCGTCGATCACCGAGGGTGGTTGGCAGATCGAGTACACCGACGAGGAGAAGGAGATCCACGAGATCTTCGAGGCAGAGCTCGCCAAGAAGGGCGCGCAATGCAACATGAAGGCGTTCATCCCGTATTGCACCGGTAATGCCGGTGTGACGAGCGAACGCGAGACGTAGGCAACCGCCTAGGAACGCGATAGTGAAAAGCGGGGCTCCCTTGGGAGCCCTGCTTTGTTTTGCCTAATCTCGGGCGCACCATCGCTTCGGAGCGGGGGTACCCCCTATAGTCCCCCTTCTCAAGGGCGACACCCGAAGGAAAGCCCTTCGCGAGGGCCGACAAGGGCGCACGCGAAGCACACGTGCACTGAGTTGCGGCCACATGTTGCCATCCATCGCCAAGCGGCAGCCCGCGGGTCCAGGGGATACCCTGCCTAGCGTTGCCGCTTTTGGCTGAATCAGATAGCCTCCGCAAAGAAATTCATTCATTCATCGGAGGAGGAGATTTGCCATGGTAATGAAGGGCACCGACATGAAGGTTGCGGACACACCGTCATCCGGTCTGACGGATTTCCGCATCCCCGACGCCTACGAAGATTGGTTGAAGGCGGAAGGCGTTCTCGTTCACGAGACGTTCTACATCCCTGACATGCACGAGATCGAGGTTGGTCCTTGGGAGCGCAAGGGTGGCAAGGGCGCCGTCGTTCACATCGACAACAACAACATGCCCAACGACTTGCACGTCGTGGACATTGATCCCGGCGGAAAGTCTGAGCCTGAGCACCACATGTACGAGGTCAACTTCTACATCGTCTCAGGTCGTGGCGCGACGACCGTGTGGATGGACGAGGCCAACAAGCAGACGTTTGAGTGGGGCGCTGGCGCATTGTTCACAGTTCCTTTGAACGCGTGGTACCAGCACTTCAACGGCACGGGCGACACCAAGGTTCGCTACATCGCGACGACCAACGCGCCGCCGATGATGCGTCTGTTCCGCGACGACAACTTCATGTTCAACTGCCCCACGATGTTCGAATCCCGTTACTCCGGTGACGAAGACTACTTCGCTGGCGGCGGAACGCTGTACAACAAGCGCATCTGGGAGACCAACTTCATCCCTAACGCTCCTGACATGGCCCTCTACGGCTGGAAGGAACGTGGTGCGGGTGGCATCAATGCGATGCTGAACATGGGCAAGAACGACATGGGCAACCACATCTCGGAGTTCCCCATCGGTACGTACAAGAAGGCTCACCGCCACGGCCCAGGCGCCCACTTGGTGCTCCTGAGCGGTGACTCTGGGTTCTCACTGCTGTGGACCAAGGACGATCGCTCCGACATGATCAAGTGCGACTGGAAGGTCGGCTCGATCGTGATCATTCCGGGCGACGGAACCTACCACCAGCACTTCAACTCTGGCACCAAGCGGGCGCGCTACATGGCTCTCCGCGATGGCAAGGGAGGCTTCCTTGCTCCCAACCAGCGCCAGTCAGCCGACGTTAGCCTCAAGGACGGAGGTATCCAGGTGGAGTACTCCGACGAGGATCGCGAGATTCACGAGATCTTCGAGGCGGAGCTCGCCAAGAGTGGTGCACAGTGCAACATGAAGGCGTTCATCCCCTACTGCACCGGCGTGGCCGGGGTCACCTCCGAGCGCGAGACCTAATCACCCCA
>JAQCEV010000081.1 GCA_027618515.1 Chloroflexota bacterium
GCAGACTGGATGCAGGACCCGAAGGTCAAAAAGGTGATGACCGCTACCTGGTAGTCGTCGCTCACCGTCCACAAGAACCGTAAAGAAAGCGGGGGCCGTATGGCCCCCGCTTTCTTGTTGTCTGTGGCCAGCGTGTTATCGTTCAGCCAAAGTGAACACAGCACCAACGAAGGAGTACCCCATGCAACGGATCAGCCACGTCGCCATCGCCACGCAAGACCCCGAGGGGACCGCGAAGTTTTACAATGAAGGCCTGGGACTCGTCGAGGTCGGCAAGGTCGATTCTGCGCTCGCTGAGGGCTACTATCTCAGCGACGGCTACATCAACCTAGCCATCCTGGCATCCACCACATAGGATTCGCGGTCGATGACATGGAAAGTGCGCAGGCGCAGATCATTGGGGCGGGCGCAACTCCGCACCTTGAACAGCAGGTGAACGCTGCGATGAAAGCGCAAAACAGCCTGAACGTAGAGTACAAATTCACCGGCCCGGACGGCGTCACGCTGGATCTGTCGGCGTCCGGTTGGGCGACGAGGACTGACTGAGCGCCTGTCAGCGCCGGATAGTTCCCAGATTGTCTCAGGACGACTGGCCAGTAGAGCAACAGACGAACGTCCGTTGTGAGATACGCCCCCGCAGGGTTTCACTGATACGTAAGGGAAATCTGCGGGAGTGAAATGTCCCCCACAACGTTACGTGTTCTGAATTCGAGCCTGCTGCTTGCAGTGGGTGTGCTGCTGTTCGCGTTCGTGGGCAATTTGTACGCCGCAGACCCCGCAATCCTCGAATCGCCGGTGTACATCAATGTTGGTGGCATCGACTTCCCCGATGTCCAGGGCAACACATGGTTAGCTGACCAGAGCTTCGACCTATCGATCGGCTATGGCTACGTGGATCTCTCAGCGACTGCAAGCGAGGCGGTCGGTGGCCCGGGGTTCGTGGTCAAGGGCACCGCAAATTACCAGATGTTCGGCACCGCCCGCCAAGGGCACGATGCCTATTTCGTCAACGTCCCCAATGGTACGTACGATCTCACTCTGTCGTTCGCTGAAGTCTCTGGCGACATCACCGCCGCTGGCCAACGGGTGTTCGATGTGTTCGTCGAGGGCGTCCACTCCATCGACTCCTTTGACATCTACAGCGCGCTTGGACCGGGACAGATTGCTTCCAACAAGTTTATCCCGGGCATCGTCGTCACTGACTCGCAACTCAAGATGGTATTCGTGGCTCAGCAGGGACGCCCGATCCTTTCAGGGATCAAGATCACTAAGGTTGTGATTCCACCGACCCCGACTCCTGCTCCCACTGCGACCATAGGCCCAACACCAACACCAACACCGACTCCCCCGCCGATAGCCATCTTGCGCGCCAACATTGGTGGTGGCGACTATGTTGGTGCTGACGGCTCTTCGTGGGTCGGGGATGGCCCGTACGACCCTGCCAAAGGCTGGGGCTACATCGATGACGGGCAGTCGACGCTGATCGACCGACGTACTGGCGATTGGTATTTGGACATTGCCAGTACGACTGACGACGCCGTCTTCGCGACCGGACGCAATGCCATCGATCGTTACGACTTCGCCGTGGTGCCCGGTGTCTACTCGGTAGACCTGCTGTTCACCGAGACGGATCTCACCGTCGTCGAGGGCGACCGCGTATTCGACGTTGCGGCCCAGGGCGTGACGATGCTGGACAACTTCGACATCCTGGCTGCAGCTGGGGGGTACCAGGCAGCGCATGTCGAGCGTATCGAACCCATCGCAGCTACAGGCGGACTGATAACCCTGCGGATGCTGACCGCAGCGGGGACAGACGAAACCGCGTTGTTGCCCTTCAAAGAAAGACCAGAGATCAGTGGCATGATCATCTGGGCGTACACCCCGCCTCCCCAACCCACACCCACGCCAGGCCCCACCGCCACGCCGCTACCGACCGCGACCCCGGTTCCGCCTACGCCGACTCCCCCGGCCATCAATTCTGGTGGCGGCGGTGGCGGAGGAACATCGTCCGGTGGAGGATCGTTCTTCCCCGTGATAGCGCCGACCGCGACGCCGACACCTACGCCGCTGCCTACGCCCACCCCGACCGCGACGCCCACGCCTGAGCCATCACCAACGCCCACGCTATCGGCCAGCGGAGCTATTGGTGGAGTCACCTCTGGCGGGTCAAGCGGCGTTGGCTCTACCGGTGGCGGATTCACGGTTGACGGCACCACGACGATACTCGGCCCAGGTGCCGTGACGCCAACGCCGGGGATGGCGCGATTCACGTTGGCCGTTGAGTCTCTTGAGACTGGTAGCTTGTTAATCGTAGTTCTCGATGCCGAAGGGCTCGTCTCTGGATTCTCGGTTGCCATCGCCGTACCTATGGACGCTTACGCGGTCGGCGAGATCAAGATTTCGCCAGAACTGTTGGCTGGTGGTTTCGATGGACGACCATTCGTCGACGAGGAATCGCAACAAGTCGTGCTAACCGGCGGGCTGGCCGAGCCTACGTCCCTGGTGAACGTGCAACTGCTTACTGTCGAGCTAACGCCACGAGAAAGCGCCGCTCCTGGTGCGTATGACGCTAGCTTGGCGCATGCCCTGGCCCGGGATGAGCGCCTTGCCGCCATGGACGTTCAACTCGACGGCGAGTTCGTGCTTGTGCTGGACGTAGAGAGCCTTGCGGATGCCAACGTCGACGGCCAGGTCGACGCTTCAGATCTGGAGCTTCTTGCCGCCGCGTACGGCAGCGTGCAGGGTGACGACGCATTCGACGCTCGGGTTGACTTGAATCACGACGGGATCATCGACCTTCGCGACCTAGCGATCCTAGGGGTTGGCTATGAGTAAACGAACCCTTAGCTTCGTTCTCTTGGCGACGGCCTCCCTGTCACTAGTGCTCGCTGGATGCTCGTTCGGCGGCTCGGACAATGCGTCGGCTGCCGAGCACGTGGGGACCAACCCTGCGCCAAACGACGCGCCGACAGCGACTCCCTCCGACACCACCAACCCGGAATCGATAGACGGCATCGTGCCGTCACCCAGGACCACCCCACCCGCGGGGTCCGATGACCCGTCCACTGAGATTGTGACACCCGATCCGGTTGCCTATGTAGACGCGGTTGTCACCGCAGCTGAGGACGGCTCGGGATTCGATGTTACGGTGTGGCTGGACGTCGATCGGAAAGGCATCAGCGGCGTGGATCTGGTAGCACGCACAACGGACGCAGCAGTCATCCTGGAATCGGCTGAGCCGGGACCGCTGCTTGGTAGCGACCCGCTGGTGGCAGCATCATCAATAGTCGGCGATGGCACCGCGAGGATCGCATACGCCCGGGTAGGGGTGAGCGAACGTAGTGACGAGGTTGGCATCGTTGCCGTGCTGCGTGTGGACGCACCGACGCCGGAGACCATCCGCGCTGGGCTCGTGCTATCGCTGAGCTTCACCGACGCTGGTTTAGCACTTCACGGCCCGTTCGACGCCGCGTTCGACCTGGGCGAAGGCGGTTAGTTGGGATCGGTGCTGGGCGTGAACAACTCGAAGTATGGGTCGAACCGTCGGACTGATTCAAACCAGTCTGCGACACCCACAGGCCACTCAACCCGCCAGTAACGGCCCTCACGTTTGAGTACCTCGATCCGCAGGTCTGACTGGCCGTTGGACATGTCCTGGATCAGCCCCGTCACAGCGTTTTTACCGTAGTTGCGCACGCCGAGCGCCTGAAGCGCGATCGTCGTCGACCCACGGCTGAGCATGTCCATCAGCGCCGCCTCTTCCTCTGCGGTCAACAGGTCAAACTGCTTCTTGGCGTCCGTGCTGAGGTAGTTCCGCACCTCTTCCGGCTGGCCATCCTGCGCCGCCTGATACATCGCCACGACGACTTCCCCGGGCGCCAGGGCAACGTTGGTTAGGCCCAGACCCAACGCCACGAACCACAGCAACGTCCCGCCGAAGAACGCGATCGTGACAGCGGTCGTCCACCGTTGGATCGGGGCAAACCACCGTACGCCGTTCCAGATTCGCTTCAAGAGCGTCATAGTTGCTAGTCCTCAGCCGGTATCGCGCGTGCGGCATGCGCCCGCTGCGGCAGTGGTGGCTTGCGGGCCAGCAGGAAGAACACGGTGCTCATCCCCGTCAAGATCCCCACCACCATGAACGCCTCTCTGTAGCTACCGAAGTGGTCGTTGAGGCCGCCCGCGAGGGCAGGGCCGAGCAGGGGCCCGATCATGACTATGACAGAGGAATATCCCATGATCTTCCCGAAATTTCGCATACCGTAGAAGTCCGCGCGGATAGCCATCATGAGAGGCCCTCTCACGCCCCACGCGAGGCCGTGCACGGCCGCTGCGACAGCCACGAAGATGCCACTCCCCGCAGTTGCCATCAACACCAGCGCGACGCAGTGGCCGATCATGCATACCGCAGATATCCGCGTCTTGCTGAAGCGATCGCCGAGCAAGCCCCCGCTGATCTGGCCGATCAAGCTGCTCGTAGAGACCACCGCGAACATCGCTTGCGCTGAGGTCTCGTTCCAGCCATGACCCTCAACCAGCAGCGGCACCAAGTGCACCATGACCGCGAACACGGATACCAGCGCCATTCCGTGGCCTATGGACACGAGCCAAAAGCTGCGATCGCGTACCGCCTCCCTCACCGTGAAGTCCACCGTGGTCACCGCCTTGGGCAGCGGGCGTGGAGCCTCGCCTTCGAGGCCTGGCCGCGCTCCGTCGGGCAGCATCCCATGGTCCTGCGGTCGTTGGCGTAGCAGTTGGCTCATGGGTATCGCTATCAGCATGACCGCGATACCCGTCCAGAACGCCGTGGGACGCCATCCGTTGGTCACCAGCGACCAGGTCACCAGCGGAGCCAATAAGCCACCGATGCCGATGCCCGTCGACGACAACCCAAGCGCCAGCGCTCGCTTGCGCATGAACCAGTTGGCGACCGCCGTATTCAGCGTGACCCAGCCTGCCAGGTTCGTGCCCAGACCTATCACAAGCACGATCGCGTAGAACGTCCAGAGACCGTTGACCATGCTCAGCAGGATGAACCCGACACCCAGCATGACGATGCCGATCCGCATCACGAAGCGTGAACCGAAACGGTCGATCAACCAACCCTGGCCAGGCGCGATCAAACCGCTGATGACCTGCGACGCTGAGAACGCCGAGGAGATCGCGAACTTGCTCCACCCAAATTCGTCCTGCACCTGGAGCAGGTACGCCCCGAACGTCGCACCCCAAGCCGCCGTCTGGATAGCGAACATCGTTGCAGCGACGCCCGAAACCCACCAGCCGTAGAACGGGCGGCGGGAGCGCGGCATAAAGGGCATTTGTGTCACGAACGAGACTCCTGGGATGAGTTGATGCTACCACCATGGTCAGCAGGCACGGCGTCGCCCCGACCAAGAACGCGGACAAAAGAAAACGCCCCCGCCGGTTCCGACGGGGGCGTTCGATCTAGCTGATCGTGTCGTCTAGCCTTCGAAGACCAGCGACTTCACCACCACCGGGATAGCCTCGACCGACTCGATCGGCGACCCTAGGTCGACGAAGTTGAACTCGCCGACGTTGATGCCATCGACCACGATGACCTCAGGCGCAACCTTGTGCTCACGCTTGAGCATCGAGCCAACCAAGCCCGCCACGTCCGCACTCAGGATGATCGTCCATGGCCAGTCTGACAGTGGCTTGAGGGCCTCCTCTAGCGCGTCGCAGATCGCCTTGATGGACTCGTACGTCGGGATGACTGGCCCGATCAACGCCACCGCGATCTGTCGCCCGATCTCGTGCGAAGCGATATCTAGGCGCTCGAAGCCCTCTGCGATCGCCTTCGAAACGGCTTCTCGTGTCAGGTCATTGGGGTTCTCAGGCAGGTACGCCGGGACGACCTGGAGATCCAACTGCGGCAGGAGCTCCGGGTTGGAGACGAACACCGTTGAGCTGGAGACCTGAACCGTGTACTGGGATGCACCGATAACCGTCGCCCGGATGCGCTCTGCGCTACCTGACACGGCGATGCCGAGTGCTGGCAGACGCTTGCGTACAGCCGCGCCAAGCATCGGACCCAAGTCACCGTAGTCCTGGCTGTCGTAGTCGTAGACGTACTCCGCTACGCCGCCCGAGAAGCCGATCTCGTCGATCACTCCTTCGAACTTGAGCGGGCCGGACACCAAGAGCTCAGCCGCCAAGGGTGAGTACTCGGAACGGGTGAGTGCCATGAACAGGATCTCGGCAAGTTGCTCGGCGAGCGCATCTTTCTGCTCGTCGGTCAGTGAATCGCCGATCTTGATATCCATGTCCAGGTTGCGACCGACCACGTGACCAGCCTTCTCGACACGGGTGATGACGTTGTTCTCGTCCCACGCGATGAGTCGTGCGCCCACGTTGATAGCCATCGTCTCGACGACCTTGCCTTGCTGAACGACCGCGATCTTGGCCGTGCCGCCACCCATGTCAACGTTCATTCCAGCGTTGATCTTGTAGGAGCGTGCGACTGCACCTGACCCGTGGGCTCCGAGGATGCCCTCAAGGTTAGGACCAGCCGTCGCGCAGACGAACTTGCCACCAGCCTCTGCCAGCATGTGGATGATGCTGTCGGAGTTGTGCTTGCGGACAGCCTCACCGGTACAGATGACTGCGCCGGTGTCGATGTCGTCCTGCACGAAGCCAGCTTCCTCGTAGGCCTTCTTCACAAAGGAACCGAGGGTGTCGGTGTCGATCGTGTCAGCGTCGGAGTAGGGCGTCAGCAGGATGGGTGAGCGGTAAAGCACCTGCCGGAAGACTACCTCGAACTCACTGGACATCTCGGTGCTCCGGCGCCGCATGATCAGCTTGGAGAACATGAGGTGGGAAGTGGAGGAACCGATGTCGATGCCAACGCTCGTGAGGCGCAGCCAGTCAGGGTTGATCGGGAAACCGTCGTCGGCAATGGACCCGAAGACAACCTCTTCCTCTTCACCGAAATGTCCGTGTTCCCATGGATCGTCGTGCATGATTCCTCGCTTCTGGCGCAGCCTGGACTCTAGTGGCGATGACGCCGGTTCGTCTGGCGCGCTGCGTTTGGGCTTGTTTAGCGAAACTGTGGGCCTTACTTACACAGAGAGGCACCATGTCGCTGCCGCATGATTGTATGCGCTTTGGCATGTGTCAAGCGAGCACCTGTAATATACGTTCCTTGACGCCCCCTGAGGCGTGGTGTAGAACGCCCTTGGACAGGGATTCTCCCCAACCCTAAACAATGAGAGCCTGCGCGCGTGCGCAAGGCACTTTGGAGGACATAGATGGCAGACCTATCAGCCCGACCCGAGGTAACGGAAGGGCAGCAGACACTCACTAAGGTTTCCGCGTATGACAAGTTCATCGCGAAAGAAGGCATCCCAAACATCACCGGATTCGCCGTCGATGACGTGCGCGCAGTGGAAGTGAAGCCCTGGGCACGCCTGGACTGCCTCGGCACCTACATCAACCTCGACGGCACCGCAGGCACCAACGACGCCTACGTCGCGGAGATTCCGCCGGGCGGCAAAATGGCCCCTGAGAAGCACCTGTTCGAGAAAGACATCTACGTCTTGTCCGGCCGCGGAGCGACGGTCGTTGGTGACGACCCCAACAACCAAACATCGTTCGAGTGGAAAGAGGGCAGCATCTTCTCGATCCCCATCAACGTATCGCACCGACACATGAACGGCAGCGGCACCGACCCCGCGCGCTTCTTGGCCGTCACCACGCTTCCGCTTGTGTTGAGCCTCTTCCACAATGAAGAGTTCGTGTTCAACAACCCCTTCGCGTTCACCGACCGCTACGGGGACAACCGCCAATACCAAGGTGAAGGCCGCATGTACACCGGCAACTCCGGCCGGGTGAACGTCTGGGAGACCAACTTTATCCCGGACATCGAGACGTTCACCACCTTCACGTGGAAAGAGCGTGGCGCTGGTGGATCAAGCGTCATGTTCGAGCTCGCCGACAACACCCAGGCGGCACACGTTTCGCAGTTCCCCGTTGGCACCTACAAGAAGGCCCACCGCCACGGCCCCGGCGCCCACGTCATCATCGTCTCAGGCACCGGATACAGCCTGCTATGGCCTCCTTCGGCCAAGGTCCCCGAAGACGTGATCCGCGTCGACTGGAAGCGTGGCGGCCTGATCGTTCCCCCCAACGACTGGTTCCACCAGCACTTCAACGGCGGCGCAGAATCCGCGCGCTACCTGGCTTTCCGCTGGGGTAGCCAGAAGCACGGCTTCGTGTTCGACCCCGGCGAGGCCGACATGAGCGAGAAGCTCGGCGGAGCCCAGATCGAGTACGAGGACGAGCACGACTTCATCCACGACACGTTCCAGGAGACCCTCGACAAGACCGGCACGAAGTCGAAGATGGCGGACTTCATCCCGCGTCTGCGCAGCTAGGCAGCCCCCGCAGTCCAAGTAGAGCAAGCGAGAGGAAAACGACTATGACCACGTCCAATCCCCAAGTCACTGCAGACCAACCCCGCATCGTTAAGCACACCGCCTACGACGCGTTCATCGAGAAGGAAGGCATCCCCAACATCACCGGGTTCGCTGTTGCTGACCTGCGCACTGTTGAGGTGAAGCCGTGGGCGCGCCTGGACTGCCTGGGCACCTACATCAACCTTGATGGCGCAGGCAAGACCAACGACTCCTACGTCGCTGAGATTCCACCTGGCGGCAAGATGGCGCCTGAGAAGCACATCTTCGAGAAGAACATCCTCGTGCTTGAGGGCAGGGGCGCAACGTCGGTTGGCGACGACCCCAAGAGTCGGGTGAGCTTCGAGTGGAAGCGCGGCAGCGTGTTCTCCATCCCGATCAACGTGTGGCATCAGCACATGAACGGCAGCGGAACCGAGCCCGCTCGGTTCGTCGCGGTTACAACCGCGCCGTTAACCATGAACCTCTTCCACAATGAGGGCTTCATCTTCAACAATTCCTATGTGTTTGAGGACCGCATGGCGGGCTCCAAGCTCTTCCAGGGCGAGGGCAAGATGTGGACCGCGACGACCGGTCGCACCAACGCCTGGGAAACAAACTTCGTTCCGGACATCGAGACCTTCGCCACGTTCACGTGGAAAGAGCGTGGCGCCGGTGGGTCCCACGTCAAGTTCGAGATGGCCGAGCAGACCCAGGCGGCCCACGTCTCGGAGTTCCCCGTCGGCACGTACAAGAAGGCGCACCGACATGGCCCCGGCGCCCACGTCATCATCATCAGCGGTACCGGCTACTCGCTGCTGTGGCCAACCCACGGCAGTCCCCACGAAGACGACGGCATGGTGCGCGTCGACTGGAAGCCCGGCGCTATGGTCGTGCCGCCCAACGGCTGGTTCCACCAGCACTTCAACGGTGGCGCCACACCCGCCCGCTATCTCGCGTTCCGCTGGGGCTCCCAGAAGTACGGCTTCTCCCTTGGCGTGGCCATGGAGGGCGAGACGGACGTCTCCGTGAAACTCGGCGGCGGCCAGATCGAGTACGAGGACGAAGAGTCGGTCATCCACGACATCTTCCTCGAAACCATCACCAAGGCAGGCGCTGAGTCGCAGATGGCCCAATTCATCCCGCGGCTGCGCGGCGAATAGGACTACCCGTATAGTACGATTCAAGGGCCGTCTCACCTGAGGCGGCCCTTTTCGCACCTCTAGGAGTCCCGTACCCATGTCCGTACCCGCCACCGAACTCACCGAACGCCTGGAGTCGGCCGTCGCCTTCGCCCTGGAAGCATCCGCCATCCCGCGTCGCTACTTCCTCAACGATGGCCTCGTCATCGACCGCAAAGCAGACGACTCGCCCGTAACCCGCGCAGACCGCGAAACCGAAGAACTCCTGCGCACCCGGATCGAGGCTGCTTGCCCGAATGACACGATCATCGGCGAGGAATTCCCTGACAAACCCGGCACCTCGGGCTTCACCTGGTACCTCGACCCCATCGATGGCACGGAATCCTTCGTGCGTGGCGTGCCCCTCTTCGGCACCATGGTCGCCTTGCAGCACGACGGCGAGTCCGTCGCTGGCGTCATCGACTTCCCCGCGCTGGGCGAAATCATCTATGCGGCCAAAGGCTCCGGTGCCTGGTGGGCCACCAACTCCAACGGCGCATCCCGCATCGCGGACCTCGCCCTCCGCGAAGCGCACGTCTCAACGACCGCCGACCTCGCCAGCGCAGCCGTCTCAACGACAGGCCTCGCGCACCTCCTTGAAGAGGGCGGAGTCGCGGAGCAATGGCAGGCGCTCATGAAACAAGTCAACGTCGCTCGTGGGTACGGCGACTGCTACGGCCACTACCTCGTGGCCACCGGTCGCGTCGACGTCATGCTTGACGCCGTAATGAACGTCTGGGACAACGCCCCGCTCCTCCCCATCGTCACCGAGGCCGGCGGTCGCTTCACCGACACCAAAGGCAACGCCGTCATCGACGGAGGCTCCGGCCTCTCCACCAACGGCCTCCTCCACGACGCCGTCCTCGCCGTCCTGCGCAGCTAGCACCGCGACACCTGTCCGTCGCGCGGTACTCTCCCGGTTCTCTATGCTGGGCCGACGTTCTACGCACTGACCATCTCGCATTCCTTCCCCCGTCCACGGTGGCACTGCGCCAGCAGCGTATGGGGTACCCGGGAGGGAGGGCACAATCACGACCGTCCTGTGCCCTCCGCCCCAGAGGCAGCCGGAACAAACTGGAACAAAATGGAACACGTATGCGTGTAACGGCGTTTCCGCCGCCTCCCACCGCCGCTCCCGCTTGAATCAGCCGCCCGCGCGCGGTAGCGTATGGGGCGACCAAGACAACCTGATCGGAGTCATCGCACATGGACGCACAACGCAAGTCAGAACTCGCCGCTAGCCTGAACGAGATGGGCCGTAGATTCTGGGCCGGTGAGGCCGAGATCTGCCGCCAATTCTGGGGACAACCTCGCTCCAGCGAGGAACAAGCCCACTGGCTGCGTCTCCAGGTGTACAAGGAAATGTACGGCTCTGGGCTGGTCGGCAACCCCGGCGGCCTCATCCGAGCGTTCCTTGAGGAACTCCACGACCAGGTGGGCAACGCGGAAACCAAGGAGCAGCGCAGCGACTTCGAGCGCTCCCTCCGGGTGCTGCGTGAGGAGTACAACCACTTCAAGCTCTTCGCCGATGTCCTGGAAACCGCGACCGGTCAGCCGGTCAGCAACGAGAGCCTGAAGGGCTGGCAGTTGGACGAGGACAAGAAGCTCCAAGCCATCCGCCAACGCATCCGCGAGCAGGAAGGCGCGTTCGGCGAACTCGCCATCATGTTCACCGAGGGTGGTGGCTCCGCGTTCTTCCTCGTGGGCCGCGACATCAAGGGTGACCCGGTTTCCGACGAGATCGCGCAGGCCTGTGAGACCGTCTACACCGACGAACTTGAGCACGGCGAGCATGGCGCGCTGGACCTAGAGCACGAGTTGGATTCCGAGGAAGAGTGGGCCAAGGCGCGCGAGCTGATCACCGAGATCTGCCAGCAGCGCCTGCGCATGCGCTACGGCATGTTCGCCCTTCCGATCAACGAGGCACGTATCGCCGAGATCACCGAGGGCAAGATCGAGCCCCTGCCAGTCGCGTAAAGCACCAATCGCATAACGCAGAGAGCAGGGCGCGCGTGAGGAGACGACCATGACTACGACCGCTGAACTTACAGACTTGATGGCCGAACTGAATAGCCTGGGCGAATCATTCTGGGCGGGAGAGGCCGAGATCGCTCGGGAGTTCCTCATGGCGGCCCACGACCCCAAGGACCACGTCCACTGGCTCTTGCACCAGTGCTACCGCGAACTTCGCGGCCCTGGGCTGCTGGACAGGCCGTCGAGTCGCACCCGGTGGGTCGTCGACAACATCGCCGCTGGGCTCCCCGCGGCCGAGACCGCAGAAGGCCGCACGCAACTCAAGTACCAACTCCACCAGATAGCGGAGGAGTTCGACCACTTTAAGCTGTACGCCGACATCCTCGAAGACATCCTCGGTGGGCCAGTCAAGATGGAAGACATGCGTGGCCTCAGCCTGCCGTCGGACAAGGTCATCGAGGCGCTACGCGTCAAACTCTACGCGGAGAACGAGCGTCTAGCTCGCTTGGCGTACGACTTCACCGAAGGCGGTGGCGCTGGCATCTTCTACGCCCAGGGCGCGCTGGAGACTGACGATCCGCTCCTCCTTCGCATCAAGGACGCCGGACGCTACATCTACGATGACGAGGTGCCCCACGGTCAGCACGGCGTCAGCGGCATCGAGTTGGCCCTGACTACCGCCGAGGACTTCCAGAAGATACGCGCCATGATCGTCGAGATTGGCCGCGAACGACTGCGCATGCGCGCCGAGATGCACGACACGACCATGTCAGAAGCACGCATAGACGAGATCACCGCGGGCAAGATCGAGCCACTCAAGCCCTTCGCTGACTAGCGTAGACAATCAAAAGAGGCCCGGCG
>JAQCEV010000082.1 GCA_027618515.1 Chloroflexota bacterium
GGGCCTCTTTTACGTTAGGTCAACTAGCCTCTACAGGCTAACGGCCAGGAACGAGCTGCTCGGTCATCCCTCGGAAATGCCCACCCTTCGAGACGGGTGCGAGCCCTGTCGCGATGGTTTGCCAGGTGTCTCCAGCGTTGCCGCTCCAGAACACCTCACCACCAGTGGACGCCGCGAACACCTGCGTCGTACCGCCAGCCTCTTCCAGCGCCATCGCCTCGATGCTGTGCGTCATGTAGTCCGGCAATCCGCCCGTGAGTACTTCCCACGTCCGGCCCGCGTCGCGGCTGCGGGAGATGCGGCTAAGCGCATTGTTCTCCGTCGCCCAACTGCGCGGGCTCTTCTTCCCGGCGGACACCAGCATGTAGTCCGGGTCGCTGGGCTTGAAAACCAGCTGGTCGGGGTAGCCGCCCATCTCGCTCTCGTAGCCGAACATGTTGTTCCACGTGTGCCCCGCGTCCTCGCTCATGGACAACCCACCGCCGCCGGTCGTGTACATGCGCTCAGGGTGCGTCGTGCTGATGACCAGCCGGTGAACATCGTCGATCGGCCCAGGGATCTCGTCGAACGTCTCGCCCGCGTCGTGGCTAACGTACAAGCCGCCCTGCTCAACGCTCGCGAAGATAGTGCTGACGTCGCCAGGGGCGAAATTGATGTGCTTCAGGTGTCCCACGTGGGGAGGGGCAGGGAAGCGCCACTTCTCCATGTTCGGCACGTCCTGCATGCTCGCCATCTCCGCCCAGGTGTCACCCAAGTCATCGCTGAACGACAGATGCACCGGCTCCGTGCCCGCGAACACGCGTACCTTGCCGTCAACCTTGGCCGACGCCAGGCTGTACATGTCGGTGGAGGCCAAACCGTCGTTGCAAGCCTCCCAGGTGGCAGCGTCGTCCTTGCTGCGGTACACACCGCCCTTGTTGACGCCCGCGAACCAAATTCCGCTCTCCTCCTCCAAGAGAATCGCGTGGATGTGGTTGCCTGCCAGCGTGCGCCGAGTCACCGCCCAAGAATCCCCATCGCGTTCGAGCTCGGCGATGCCGTCAATCGTGCCAACGAGCACGCGGTTGGACGGCGCCGAGGATGAATAAATGGTCTCTGCTCCGTGAGATAGAGCCAATGTCATAGTGGTCTTCCTTTGAGAGGTCGATTTGTCGCGAATTATGGCGAATCAGAAAGGCCCCGTCCAGTAGGACGGGGCCTTTCGTCGAATATGGAGTAAACCTATGCGGGTTGGCCCACCAGCGAAACGTAATGGCCACCCTTGGAGATCGGGCTCAGACCTCGTAGCACGGTGTCCCACGACTCGCCGCCGTCCTCGCTGTAAAGGACAGCGCCGCCTGTAGTCCCAGCGAAGATCTGCACCGTGTCTCCCGCCTCTTCCAGCGTCATCGCCTCCACGCTGTGAGGGAAGCGATCCTGCAACCCGTTGTTGGACAGTACCTCCCAGCTCTTCCCACCGTCGCGGGTTCGCGAGATACGGGCCTGGGCGGTTTCCTTCGCCCACGTGCCAGGGCTCTGGCGTCCGGCAGAAACGATCATCTGATCCGGGTCGCTGGGCTTGAACACTAGTTGATCCGGGTAGCCGCCCTCTTCGCTGCCACGGTTGAACGGGTTCTCCCAGTTCACGCCAGCGTCGTCGCTTATCCAAACGCCCTGACCGCCGGTCACGTACAGTCGGCTAGGGTGGGTTGGCGGGATGATGCAACGGTGAACGTCCATGTACAGGCCGCCGCTCAACTCCTCCCACGTCTGCCCGCTGTCGCGGCTGCGCAGCAGCGCACCGACCTCGACCGACGCGTAGATGGTCTTCGGGTCGCCGGGCTCGAAGTTGATGTGCTTGATGTGCGCCACGTGTGGCTCAGCGGGGAAGAACCAGGCCTCGCTGGTGGGCGCGTCCTTGACCCCCGGCAACTCCCGCCACGACAGACCAAGGTCATCGGAGGCGAACAGATTCGCAGGCTCCGTCCCCGCGTACAGCATCGGCTTCCCATCGACGACGGCCGTCGACAGGCTGTAGATATCCGGGTCGATCAGCCCGTCGCTGCGTTCTTCCCAGGTCAGGCCTTCGTCCGCGCTAGCGAACACGCCACCCTTGCGGACGCCTGCGAACCACAGCCCGCTGGCGGGCTCCGACACGATAGCGTGCACGTGCCGCCCGATC
Organism: Chloroflexota bacterium; assembly: GCA_027618515.1. Classification (GTDB taxonomy): domain Bacteria; phylum Chloroflexota; class Dehalococcoidia; order Lucifugimonadales; family Australimonadaceae; genus CALGTL01. The sequence continues at coordinate 2,162 of JAQCEV010000082.1, forward strand.
AGCGTGTGCCCCGTGGATGTCCAGCCATCCTCTGTGCGCTCGATGATCTTCACGCCGTCGAGCGTACCGACCAACACACGCGTGCTGGGTTCGTTGGATGAAACAACGGTGCCGCCACCGCCATGAGAGAGTGCAATCGTCATAGGAATACTCCTGGGCCTCGAATGCCGAGGATTATACGCACACGAGAAAGGCCCCGGCATTCGCCGGGGCCTTTTGGAATCGATCGGAACTTGCTGGAGGCTGGCCTTTAGGAGAGCAAGTTCGCCATGTTCTCCCAGTGACTCCCCTTGGACACCGGGTGCAGACCGCTGACGATCGTCGACCAACTTGCGCCCGCGTCGCTGGAGTACAGCACGTCGCCGCCGGTCGTCGCGGCGATGATCTGACACTCGCCGCCTGCCTCTTCCAGCGTCATAGCTTCAACGCTGTGGGGCATCCGGTCAGCGATACCGTTGCTGATGATCTCCCACGTCTTGCCTGCGTCTGTGGAGCGAGAGATGCGCGATTGCGCGGTCTCAGTCTTCCACGCGGGCGGGCTCTTCCGGCCTGCTGAGATGACCATGTAATCCGGGTTGCTCGGCCTGTAGACCAGTTGGTCCGGGTAGCCGCCTTCCTCGCTGCCACGGTTGAATGGGTTCTCCCACTCTTCTCCGCCATTGTGGGAGATCCACAGCCCTTGGCCGCCCGTCACGTAGATGTGCTCAGAGTCGCGCGGGTCGACGATGCAGCGGTGGCAGTCGACGTACAAGTTCGTGTAGTCCTGCCACGTCTTGCCGCCGTCCAAGCTCTTCACCAGCGCGCCTTGCTCCACGCTACCGTAGATCTTCGACGGGTCGCCGTTCGCGAAGCCGATGTGCTTCAGGTGCGACTCGTGAGGCGGGCCGGGGAACGTCCACGTCTCGTGACTGGGCACGTCTATGAACGACGGCACTTCGCTCCACGTCAGGCCCAGGTCGTCCGATATGAACAACGCTGACGGCTCCGTTCCCGCGAACAACCGTACATGACCATCAACGACGGCCTGCGAGATGCTGTAGACGTTGTCGCGAGTCATACCGGCGTCACGGCGCTCCCACGTCTTGCCGTCGTCCGCGCTGGCGTAGATGCCACCCTTGCGAACGCCAGCGAACCATAGATCGCTTTCGGGCTCGTGGATCAGGGCGTGGACGTGGAGGCCTTCCAGGGCTCGCCCCACGACACTCCAGTCGCTTCCTGATCGCTCGATCGTGACCACGCCATCCAGCGTGCCGACGTGGGCTCGGTCACTCAGCTTGTCACTTGCGACGATCGTGTCGCCGCCGCCGTGGGATAGGGGTAGTGCCATGGGTGCGCCTCCTGTTGTTCCGCTTGCTGCTCTTATCTTGATGGCCCTGAAACCAAAGGCCCGGCGTGAACACGGAGGCGTCCACGTCGGGCCTAGTCTCTACCGTTTCATCTCCCCAAGCAATGGCCCTTTAGACGATGACCATCGTGTCATCGACGACGCGCTCTTCGATAACCTCGACCGGGTAGGTTTCGTCGTAGCCTGCCGCCATCTCAACCTGGTGCGTGAGTTCGATCTGCTTGTGCGTCTTCGTCGACTCAGTGATAGCGAGGCCGACTTCGAGCGTACCCATGCCCCATTCGCCTGAGTGGAACACTGGCTTGTTGAGTCGAACGGCGTTGTACAACTCTTTCAACTCCGCGTCTCGTGCCTGCGGCCGACCGTCGAGCACCAACTCCTTAACGCCGCTGTCCTCGTACAGGAAGATGCCTCGTGGGGACTGCCTGATCTCGCCTCGCTCACACGAGACGATGACTATGCCCAGGTCGTTGGGCTTCCAAGGCTTCACCTCGCGCATCTCACCACGGAAAATCAAGCGCTCGCCCTCGCCACCGATGCGTAGCGACAGCTTCTCTTCGGTCTCCGGGCGCGTGCCTTCGCGCATCTGGCGCTTCAGCTCGTTACGCTCGGCGGGCGTGTAGCGAGTGTTCGCATCGCCCCATGGCACGAGCTCGGATCCCAGGAAGTAGCCGTAGCCGTTGTGGATCGCCACTGCCGGGACACCGCTTTCGAACTCCATGAACGCCGAGTAGTAGCCCGGGATGGGACGTGTGTCCATCCACTGACCGGCCATGCCCCTCACGTTCCTGATCTTGCCACCACCGATCGACCTGATCGTGTCGATCTGGTGAGGTGTCTGGCGATACACCATGCCGCCGCCTTGCTCCGGGTCAAGCTCCTCCCACGTGCGCGGACGAATCATCCAGTCCGTGTAGGCGATCGCATTGATCGCGCCCAGCTTCCCGATGCGCCCCGAGTTCACGATCTGGCGCATGAGGCGGACGTGCGCGCCGAAGCTCTGCGTGTGACCGGCGATCAGGTGGACGCCGTTCCTGTTGCAGGCTTCTACCATCTCCTCGGCCTGCTTCATGTTGAGCGCCATGGGCTTCTCAACGACAACGTGCTTGCCGTGTTCGGCGGCCAGGATGGTCATCGGAGCGTGGTACATGTTGGGGGTCGAGATCCAGACCGCCTCCACGTCCGGGTCCTTCACCAGCGCCTCTGCGCTCTCGAACAAGCGGGCCTCGGTGTAACGCTCGCCGAAGCGCTGGCGCACATCTGGGTTGATGTCGGCGCCCGCGAATAGGTCGATGTACTCCGCTGCTTCCATCGGGGGCAGCATCTCTGCCGCGCCGACCCCGATCCCGATCACACCTAATTTCACTGGGGTATCTGCCATCTCACTTCCCTTTCTGTGGAGGGCAGGCGACCGCCTGCCTTAGTGGAGGGCCCCGTGTCGGATTAACAAAAGAAGGCCCGGTCGAACGCGAGTGCGCACCGACCGGGCCAAGTTTCGTACGTCAGCCCAGATTAGGCAACGGGCATCGTGTCGTCCACGACACGTTCCTCGACAACTTCAACCGCGTACTCGACATCGTAAGCGTCAGGCATCTCGACCTGGTGCGTGAGCTCGATCTGCTTGTGAGTCTTGGTGGACTCGTTGATAGCAAGACCAACCTCAAGCGTGGCCATGCCCCAAGCGCCGGAGTGGTACACCGGTCGGCCCAGGCGGACCGCGTTGTACAGCTCGCGAAGTTCATCGTCTCGACCCAGCGGGTTGGACTTGACCATCAACTCCTTCACCCCGTCGTCCTCGTAAAGGAACAATCCCCGAGGTGACTGCCTCATCTCACCGCGCTCACAGGACACGATGACGATTCCCAGGTCATTCGGCTTCCACGCCTCATCGTGCGCGGTGCGGAAGATCGCCTGTTCGCCCTCGCCACCGATACGTAGTGACAGCTTCTCCTCGGTCTCCTTGCGCGTACCCTCACGCATCTGGCGCTTGATCTCGTTGCGCTCTGTGGGCGTGTAGCGCGTGTTCGCGTCACCCCACGGCACGAGCTCGGAAGCCACGAAGTACCCGTAGCCGTTGTGGATCGCTACTGCTGGGACGCCACTCTCGAACTCCATGAACGCCGAGTAGTACCCGGGGATCGGGCGCTCAGGCATCCACTGACCGGCCATGCCCCTCACGTTCCTTAGCTTGCCGCCACCGATCGACCTGATGCTGTCGATCTGGTGAGGCGTCTGGCGGAATACCATGCCGCCGCCTTGCTCCGGGTCGAGCTCCTCCCACGTGCGCGGGCGGATCATCCAGTCCGTGTACGCGATCGCATTCACCGCGCCCAGCTTACCGATCCGGCCCGACTTCACGATCTGGCGCATCAGGCGCATGTGCGGCATGAAGCTCTGCGTGTGACCTGCGATCAGGTGAACGCCATTCTTTTCCGCCGTCTCAACCATCTCCTCGGCCTGCTTGAGGTTGAGAGCCATCGGCTTCTCGACCACCACGTGCTTGCCGTGCTGGGCTGCCAAGATGGTCATCGGAGCGTGGTACATGTTCGGAGTGGATATCCACACCGCCTCGATGTCCGGGTCCTTGACCATCTCCTCAGCTGACGCGTACACACGAGCGTTCGGGTAACGCTCGGCGAATCGATTGCGGACGTCCGGGTTGATGTCGGCGCCGGCGAATAGGTCGATGAAATCTGCGTTCTCCATCGGCGGCAGCATTTCTGCTGCCCCAACCCCGATGCCGATAACGCCCAACCGTAGTGGTGCATCTGCCATAGTGACTCTCCTTGATAGCCGCAAGACGGAAAAGTAAACGGAACCGTCGAACCCTACACCATCCCCCGCCCAACGTCATCCCACACCCGCTGCGTCTCCCTACCCAGGGGCGGCCCCGGTCTACACCCGGCCACAAATCTGAACGGTGGGTACAGATCGTGAAGCCGCGGCCATAGCGCCTACTAGGGATACGGCTGTTCTTTCTGCAGCGCAGTCAGAAGCGCCGCGGATGCTTTGTCTCGCGACAGATGCGGGAGTCCAATCGCTCTCGCGCCCCCGAAGGGGCCAGAAGCAACGAGACCAAACTTCAAACGGTAATGTCTTCCTAGGTCGATGGCGGCACGGCTCTGTTCAATTCCAAATTTCCGTTCAACCATCGCCCAGGCCCCACGGGGACCATTGCCATTCAAAACAATGAAACTGGGCTTAAGGTACTCCAGAAGCCGTATGCCCCAGTCAACGCACTCATTCCAGATCGGTGCAAGGACAGGATCGGAGTCACCATCGGAACTCACGGGAATCATGTTGAAGCAAGCCGTACTGCGCAGCACTTCCTCCCAAGACTTGCCATACATAGCCTCGAAAGTGCGCCTCACATACCCCTGCAAACCGCTTTGTCCCCTAGGTGAGGGCACCGAACCGTTGCCCCAGCGTTCATCAAGGTATGCGCTGTGGAGTGGGTGTTTGCGAGACCAGACCGCCAAGTGGTTGGCGTCCTGCAGGTCATTCTGGTGGGCGTATCGGTTGCCTTTGCCGTTGAGGCCCACGAACACTCGCGTTGCGTTTGGGCTGAAGTTGGCAATACTTGAATAGAACGGCTTGGCCCAGTGGTCGGGACTCCCGAGCCGAGCGGCAAGTTTCTCTGCGTCAACCTCGATTGCGCGAAGGAAGCTGTCACCAGCATCGTTGCCTCAATCGGCAGTTCTCCCTCGCCGCCGAGCAGACAGTATTTCGTGAACCCAAGCCCCCTCTAGAAGCACTCCGTATGCGCACTGCTTCGAGCATGCAGCGTAGTCTATACGGTGAGTCAAACATCCTGGCCGAAACGAACCGAAGAATGACAGGCGCCCACCCATCACGAAATAACGGTACGCTGGACGTTCACCAAGATGCACACAAGGGTGCAAATCATGAATCCCCGCCTTATCGGGTGCTTCCGCGATAAGTAGTTCCCGAGCCCTTGCCTGTGCCTGCAAGTGAGTGCCTGGTTCAGCGGCGTGAGCCGCGAGAATGGCCCACGTCGTAACCCTTCCTCGATTGTGACGAGGGAACCCGTGTTCCACAAGAAAGTTGCCTGCCTCACGCAACGGTTCTAACGGATCTGTTGAGCTAGTGTCCATCGAAATTTACCCCTTGGATTCGAGGAGTCTAGCATGCAGAATTCGAAGCGTTAACAACGACCGGAAGGAGGACACTTCGGGGAGCGGGGGCTTCCTGACCCAAGCACAAGAAGGGTGGCCTACATGGCCCACGAGGCCCTGGGAATCTCGGGGCCTCGCTGTTTGTGGTCTGCAATCTCACCTCAGGAGGTGTCCCCTTGGATCTCGCGCCATTCATCGACGCGTACCGCGAAGCGATCACCAACAAGGTCATCAAGACCCGCCACTCTACAGGCCCGGCGCCAACAGCCACGGCCTGCCAGCCCTCAAGCGCCGGCCGCTGGGCGCGCAGGGCGACGCCGTCCGAGCGGCGGCACTCTCGCTGCGCACGCAACAGGGCACGACCGTCGTCGGCGAGATGGGCACCGGCAAGACCTTCATCGCCGCAGCGTCGGCGCACGCGGCGGGGTTCCAACGGGTGTTGGTGCTCTCTCCCCCGCATCTCGTGCGAAAGTGGCGGCGCGAGGTGCTGGAGACGGTCCCCGGCGCCGGCGCTGCCATCGTTGGGTCAATCACCGACTTGGTGGAACTCCGCCGCTACACGGCACGGCCGCTCTTCGCCATCGTGTCGCGCGAGCGGGCCAAGCTCTCGTACCGGTGGAAGCCCGCCATCGTTGAGCGGTGGGCGGTCTCGATGGGACGGCTGCTCAGGGACGCCGAGACGGACGCGCCGTTCAGGCTCCCGTGCTGCCCGTCTTGCTTCGCGCAGGTGCTCGACGACGACGGCGTGCCGCTCACGCCGGACGAGCTCATCCGTAGGAAGCGCAGGTGCTCCCGCTGCGGCGAGGCGTTGTGGCAGGCCGACTCCGGCGGCCCGCGCCGCTTCCCCCTGGCCGACTACGTGAAGCGGCGCATGAAGGGCTTCTTCGACCTGCTCGTCAGCAACGAGGTCCACGAGTACAAGGCGAGGGGCTCGGCGCAGGGCATCGCGGCAGGCGTCCTCGCCGAGGCGGTGCCCAAGTCCCTGATCCTCACAGGCACGCTCATGGGCGGCTACGCCTCCACCCTCTTCTACCTCCTCTACCGGTTCATCCCCGAGGTCCGCGCCGAGTTCGGGTATCGGGACGAGAGCAGGTGGGTGTCGCGCTACGGGTTCCTCGAGCGCACCGTGCCCAAGCAGCGCAACGGCGATCCCTTCGAGGATGGCAGGAGCAGCCGCAGAAGGGGCTACCGCACGCGTATCCAGGAGAAGCCGGGCGTCACCCCGGCGGTCCTGTTCCCTCTCATCGGCCACACGGTCTTCCTCCAGCTGAGCGACGTCGCGTCCGCCCTGCCGCCCTGCGATGTGAAGGTGCTCCATCCAGCAGAATACAAGTTCTGTGTGGGCTGGCGAGCGGATCGCACCGCAGCGCTGCCGGCGACGACAAGGAAAGACGCCTACTCTCTCGATGCCGGGGGTCGGTTCTTTATTCCCCGCGGTCGCCTCGCGCGCCGGACTCAGGGAACGGCGGGAGGCGTCCGCGCCGCTCCTTCATCTCGCGGGCCTTCTCCTGGAAGTATTCGTCGTCGAACTCCGGATGCAACACGCGCAACGCGTTGCGCCAGCCGCCATCCGGCCGTTCCGCCATTCCCAACAAGGTCAGCCGGTAGAAGCGCCTTGGCCACGGTATCTCCCGACCACCCGGACTGCCTCCGGGAACCGAGTCTTCCTCATGCCCCGTCAACTTCACCCAGTCAAGCTGCACGAACGTGCGGAAGTAGCGGTAGAAGGACGACAGTTTCATCCCGCGGCGGCGAGAGATGCGCGCCCTCGCGATGCGCTCCACGGCTTCGATCCCCGCAGCGTCCGTGGGGACCAGCCTGCCCTCGTCCCGCCACCGCTCCACAAACTCGCGCGCCCAGTCGACCAGCAGGTAGTCCTTGTAGCGCGCCCAGATATCCTGCTGCGGCGCTCCGACGACCGGACTCGCCCGAACGAACCGCACGATGGCGCGCGTCACCGGGTCGATCACCGGCGCATCCAACCGCCCCGCGAGGAACAGCCTCACGAACTCGCCCACGCCGATGGCACGCCCAAAGCCGCCGCGGTCCGGGGACAGACGCATGGCCATCGGTTGCTAGCGCCCGCCTGGACCGTGGGGCAACTTCGAGTAGCACGAGCAGTAACAGCGGACGTTCTTCCGCGAGGAGGGCTCGTGGCACCGGCCGTTGCAGACGGATGCGGCGTCCGCGTTGGCCTCAACCGGCACGAGGAGGTCCTCCATCCCCGCCACGAAGACCTCTTCGCGCATCCCTTCCGCCACGCGCAGGTACCGCAGGGTCGAGCGCGGGTCTTTATGCCCGTGGAACTCGGCCACCGCCTTCAACCCCTCGAGGCCACGCTCCCGCAGCTTCGGGTCTGTAAGCCTTCGTGTGACGCTGAAGTCCCGCAGCCGATGCGGCGAGACATGCCATTGCCGTCGTCGGGCTCCGTCGGGCGGCGTGATTGGCCCGATGCCCGCTCGAACCGCGATCTGAGTGATCCGGCGCGTGAGCTGAGTGGGACTGATGCGGAACAGCGGGCGGCCTGGTCCAAGGCGCGACCGGCAGATGAACTCAACCAGCAGATCGTGGGTCCTCTCGTCGAGGGGCACCCAGCGCCAGTAGTCCGGCTCACGCTTGCGCACCGGGATGCGCAGGCGCCGCTCCTCAAGGTCCGTTGGCGCCGGCACCGCCATCGCAATCAACTCGGCACGGCGCACGCCGTACAGGGCGCAGAGCCGCACGAGCAGCAGATCGCGGAGGTTGCTGCAGGCCTCCTCCATCCGGCGGACGTCGGAGATAGTCAGTACCGAGGCCACTAGACTCCGGTCCTCGGTTCTGAGGTATGGTGGGGTAGGGTGTCAGGAGCCTGCTTCCAGAAGGTTAGCTCTGCCTGAGCGGCTGGACCGATATCGGGAGCGGCTGATTTCGTTCGGCGCCTGATCGCCTCGGCATGCAACATCGAAATCCGTTCCGTGATGTTGGCAGGGACAGACCCCTTGGCGGTGATGCGATAGGTGGCTGGCACACCAGCACTGTGGCAGGGTGGTGCGCTCCGGTCAGGAGATTAGCCGGACAAAGCCGGGCGCGAAGCGAAAGGAAGGACTGCCCATGGGGACCGAAGCATGTGACCTCGACATCGACCTCCCGACGCTGCAACGCGTGACCCGTAGCGCGCCGGCCGTTCGTTTGGCCGGTTCATCACCGTCTGTCGGAACCAAGTGGCGCTGGGACAGGGGCTCGGTCCAGTTGCATTCCGAGGGGTTGGCAGAGGTCGAGGGCCGCTATACCGTCGAGTTGCTTGCCCGCATGTTCTACTACCAGCCGGACACGATCTTGGCTTACGTCAAGGACGAGCGGCGCAACCCACCGTGGGAGGCCTTCGGTTTCAGGGTCGCCGGCACTATTCAGGATGGAGCCCGCCGGATTTGCGTCCATTTCGCCCCACCAATGCCGTTCGCGAAGATCTGCCGCCTCGTCGGGACACCCTCGCCAACGTGGATGGTCGGAGGCAATCTCGCGTGAATCGAGGTCCCCGGTCTCCGAGTAGCGAATCACGGCGCAAGGGACTTCCACGCTCTTCGCCTACGACGCGCGCCGTGTCGCAACCCAGCAGATTGCCGGCTTGCCAGGACATAGGGCTTGCTACCGCGTTGAAAGACCCCGCAGCGGATGGAAGCTGCGGGGTCGCCCTCATTCCTGACGTTCAATCCGCCTGGAACCAGGGAGATGGGGCGCCGATGCCGGGCGAACAGCCCCATCGGCTGGCCCGTGCGACTATGGCCTAATGAATGGTGGAGATGGGGGAGCAACTGTCTTGCGTGTCAAGGCTAAGCGGTCGCCGCGACGTGCCACGGAGTGTGGTGCTTTAGCATGGAGTTGAGCATCGTGAGTAGCTTGCGCATGGACGCGACCACTGCCACCTTTTTGGGCTTGCCCGCCTCGACCAAGCGCTGATAGAAGACCTTGATGACCGGGTTGTATCGCGTGGCGACAAGCGCTCCCATGTACAACGCCACGCGTACATGACCACGCCCACCACCGACCGATCGCTTCCCACGGAACCGGCCGCTGTCACGGGCAAAGGGTGCGGCGCCTACCAAAGCGGCGATCTGCTTGCGGTCCAGCGTTCCCAGTTCTGGAAGCCCGGCGAGCAGCGTTACCGAAAGTACTGGCCCTACTCCTGGGACTCCCCTCAAGAGGTCGTCCCGTTCCCGCCACACAGGACTCGCCCTCAGACGGCTTTGAAGCTCTCCGTCGATCTTGTCCAAGCGCTGCTCCAGCCAGGTGATGTGCTCTCGCACGTCGTCCTGGACGGGAGAAGGCGTTGCACGGAACCGGTTGCGCTCAGCCGTGAGCATCTCCACGATCTGGCGATGTCTCGCGACGAGTGCTTCTAGCTCCCTCGCTTCTTCAGACGGGAGCGCTCGTACCTGCGGTTGAACGGTCTCCGCGAAGTGAGCAAGTACGCGCGCATCGACCGCGTCAGTCTTGGCGAGTTTGCCCGTGGCACGAGCGAAGTCCCGCACCTGACGTGGGTTGACGACCACCACGGGAAGTCCTGCGGAGGCGAATACTCCAACAGCGGCCAACTCCCACCCACCGGTGGCCTCGAAGATGATCAATGCAGGATCGAGCTCCTGCAGACGTCCTCGCGCCGCTGCGATTCCCTCGCCATCATTGGCGACCTGCCACTGCGCCCCACCAGGCCGCTCTACTAGGTCGAGATGGTCTTTGGACACGTCAATACCAACGAAACACCCTGGGTTCATGCCCCCTCCATTGA
>JAQCEV010000083.1 GCA_027618515.1 Chloroflexota bacterium
CCCTTTCTTATGCCTTCGTTCCCGTAGCGCCTTTGCGCCGCAAGCGTTCGCCCTAGTCCCAGTACGCGAACGCCCAACCGCCACCCGTGCTCGCTGGCGAGCGGTAGCACGGCACGTACTCGACCAACTTCATGTCCTTGTCCTGCACCATGGCTGACATCGTGATCCAGTTGCGGATCTCCGAGTTGCCAGCGTTCAGCAGCTCCGTCGGGAGCGTCTTGAGATGCTCGTGGTCCTTCTCGCCCAGCGCCTTGATGACCCCACGGTCGAGATTCTCGTCAACCACGAAATGGCTGAGCCCACCTGACGCAAGCACGCAAACCTTCAGGTCGCTGTCCCACGAATCGATAGCGCCACGCACTGACGCGCCAAACTCGAAGCAGCGCTCTGGGAGCGGCTGGTTAGGCTCGTAGAACGTGTTCTGCACGATCGGCACGATCGGCGTCGGCTTGCCATCGAGCAAGCGACGTCGCACGAAGCCGAAAGCGTGACCTTCGCCCTTGTCGTTCGGCAGCACCTTCGAGTGGGCAACGTCGAACTTGTCGCCCACCGCAGTCTTGATGATGTGCAGCCCCAAGTCACCCTGTGACGGGAACTCGCGCTCCTCGTCGAACTCATTGCCCCACGCCGCCAACGCGATGTCCGGGGGCATGCGACCGTGATCCTTATTCTTGTTCCAGATCGTGTCGCCCCAATACACCAGGAAGCCTGGCATGTTGTCGTCGTGGAAGAGTTCCTTCTGATCGTCGCCGACTGCGACGATCACGTCGGGGTTCACCTCCGCGAGGATCCGGCTCAACTCCGCGATGCCGCGCTGGTTCGCCTCGTGCTTGGTCTTCCAAGCGTCCGCCGTCAGCTCAGCCTCGATCTTCGGGTCCGTCATCGCCACCATCTCTTCGTACGTGTGGGGCTTACCGTCCCACGCCCAGAGCGAGCCATTCTTGAGATCGCGCGCAACGTGTTGCGGCCAGATCTCCGGGTTCGTGTTCAACATCGGGCTATGCGATGTAGCGATTCCTAAAACGATATCTGCCATGACTGTCTTTTCCGTCGAAAGCGTCGATCCTTACCTGCTTATGCGTGCGAGACTACCACATCCCGCGCCTACGGAGCCACGAACACGGCGGTCGGAGGCGGGTTCTTTAAGGGCGTAGCCAGCAGGAACGCCAAGAACGACAGCACGAACACGCCCGCGAAGAAATAGAACGCCAGGTCGAACTCCCCACGACTGTCGCGGAAGTACGCCGCGAGCAGCGGGCCTGCTGGGTTCACGATCGCCATCAACGGCGCAGCGAACCCTCTGATCGCGCCAAAGTTGCGCCTGCCGAAGTAGTTCGCGAACAACATCCGACTCACCACCGTCCACGCGCCTATCGCGATCCCATAGATGAAGCCGAACAGCAGCGCCAGCGGGAACGTGTCCGCCACGCTCACCAGCACCATCGCGACCACCAGCATCGCCGTCGACATCAGGCCCAGCGTGCGTACGTGCAGCCGCTCCATCGCGAACCCCCACGGCAGCACCGTGAGCATCGACGCCCCCGCGAAGACCGTCGTGACCGCCCCTGCCTGCCACAGCGACAGCCCACGATCCTGCAGGTGCGCCGCCGCGTGCAGGTTCGTCGCGTTCAGGCAAAGGATCACGCCACCCTGCGCAACGATCAACAGCCACAGCGTTCGCGTACGCTTCGCCTGCGCCAACGTCCACGAGTCCTCCACGCTATCCGCCGCCTTCGACACGCCACCGCGTTCCTCGGGCGGCGCCTCTGCGCCGTCCGGCAACAAGCCGTAGTCCTCAGGCCGACGCCGATAAAGTGCAGCGCTGGGCAGCACCTGGAGCAAGATCACCACCACGGCCAGCACGATCCATGCTTCGCGCCAGCTCGTGAACGCCATGATGGCCACGAGCGGCAACGGCATGATGAACTGGCCCCCTCGTTGGCCTACGCCCAACAACCCCACGACACGTCCGCGCTTGCGCACGAACCACGACGCCAGGCCCACCAGCGTGGCCAACTGCGCGCCCGAGGCTGCCGTGGCGCGCGCGACGCCGAACAGCACCCACCAATGCCACGGCTCGGTCATGCGTGAGATCGCGACCATCGCCGTCGCTATCACCAGACCAGCCAGCACCGAAACCACCCTTGGCCCACGCTTGTCCAGCACACGACCGACTACCGACGACATGAAGCCGCCGCCTACGGAGCCGATGACAAAGGCGATGGAGATATCGATGGCGGACCACCCGAGGTCGTCGCGCATGGGCTGGTTGAAAACGCCCACGATCGGCCCCTGCGTTGGGACCATGGCGAAGGACGAAAAGGCACCCGCGACTAGGACTGCCCAGCCGTAATAAAGATTCTTGAACGGCCAGAAACGGGAGATGCGAGGTTGAGTGGGTTTAGGTGATGACATGCGGGCCGCTCGGGGCTCTCGCACGATATCACGTCCAGGGCTCCCTCGTGGGGCGAAGGCGCGCCCCGCGTGCGTGGAACGGAGGCGCAGCTTTGTTCCTTGAGCGGAGCGCCAGCGCAGTCGAAAGCCCTCTCAACTTCCGTGGAGCGAAGGCGCGCCATCCGTCCGATGTCCTCCTTTAGAAGGGGGACTACAGGGGGGTCTCGCCTCCAGCGACAGCGAACCTACCCGCCGCCCTTGGTGCCCTTCTTCGCCTTCTTCTCTACGCGCTTCTCCTTGAGGGACTTCGTCGCGGTCGTCTTCGCTGATTTCTTCGCGTCTTGGCTCTTAGCCATGGTCGTGTTCCTTTTGAGGTCTGTGCGTATGTCTATTTAATCATACGTCGGCAATGAGGAGCGAGCGCTCTGCCGCAGGCTTTCGCGCTATCGCGCGTTCGGCGCGCTCACCACTCGCGGCCCTTGGTCTCAGACAGTTGTGTCAGCAGCAGATCGTCGCCATCGACCTCAACGTCATAGACGGCGATCGACATGGTGAATTGGTTGATGCACTGGCCTCTGGCGAGGTCGAAGATGTAGCCATGCACCGGGCATTTGATGTTCGTCCCGTACATCATGCCCTCGCCTAGATCGCCTTCCTCGTGCGGACACCAGCGATCCACCGCGCGATAGCCGTCGTCTTGCTTGAGCACGACGATCTCCTGGCCGTCCGCCACGGCGACAGCGATGCCGGTTTCGAGCAGTCCGTCGGGGAATGGGATCCTGATGGGTTGGCTCGCGGACTCAGTCATCGGGCACGCACGCCGCAGGTCGTTTGATCTGACGTCATGCGCTTTGGAGTCGGTGGAGCACGGATTCACGCTGCATGGCGGACATCAACCAGCCTGGAGGGGTCGAGAAGCGGCTCTCCAGCAGCAGGTCGTAGACCGTGTTCGCTGCCTTGCGGTGGTCGATCCCTGCCTCTTTGAGCGTCTGCTTGTACGCGACCTGCACGGCGAGGCCGTTGTCCCAGTCAGCGCCCTGCACACCCGTCGCCAGCAGGTGGGCGAACTCCGTTTGTTCCTGATCGAGCACGCCCGGCGCCAGCAGCACCGCGTCATCCAAGCGTGGCATGAATGACCAGTTGCCCTGTTCCAGGCCAGGCGCATCGTCCGACTCGATGATCTCGCCGTCCATCAAGCACCACCGTGGCACGATCATCGACCCTCCCTGGCGGCTCAGGCCTTTGGTGTCGCGGAACGTATAGTCGCCAGCCTCAACGTCGAACACGGTCACGCGCGCTGGCAGGCCCACGCGCAAGCTACCGATTCGCCCGTCCAGCCCACGTAGCTTGGCGGGGTTGATCGTCACGCGCTGGATAACGTCGTTCAGCGCGTAGCCGTTATTCAGGAACAGCGACATCACGTGCGCCAGCGAGTGGCATGGCCCCGTGACGTTGACGCCTTGCAGGTCTGAGCTGATCACGTCCGCGACGATGCCCTGGGCCATGAGCGCGTCGTACGCCTCAAAGGAGAAGTTCAGACCACCGAACCCGACGTCCGACGCGACGCCGCGCTTAAGCGCGGCGCGCACCTCCGGCAGCACCTTGCCGTCGTCGTCCAGCATCCCGCCCCAGTTGCCCGTGTACACGTGCGTGAAGCAATCGCCCGCCCTCAGCGTGTCCATCGCCTCGCGGGTGAAGCGCTCGCCGTGCGGGCGTCGGATGTCGCCCACGTGCAGGTAGCGCGGCAGGTTAGCCATATCAGCGATGACCCACGCGTCCTTGACCCGACCGAACCCGTTGTACGTGTGGACGCCCGACTTGATCGCTAGGATGCGGTCGCGGTTGGCCTCCACGATGTCGCGGAACTCCTCCGGTGGTACGTCCTTGTTCGTGTGGGCCCGATTTCCCAGATCCTCGCGCGTGCCGGTCAGTATCCCCACCGGGTTGTCGTGGATGAACGAGTACACCTCGGTCTTGCACTGACCTTCCCAGTACTCGCGATAGTCCTGGTACGTCCACACCCCTGAGCCACCAGCATCGATCATCGTCGTCACACCGTGCAGCACCCCTATCGTGTCCGGGTCGGAGAACGCCAGGTTGCTGTACACGTGGACGTGCATGTCGAACCACCCAGGGCTCAGGTACTTCCCCGACGCATCAACGACGCGCTCGGCCTCTGCGGGATCGATCGCGTCCCCAACGGCCGCGAACAAGCCGTCCTTCACCGCGACGGCGGCCACGCGGTCAGTACCGCTAGCCGGATCGATAACGTGGGCACCAGTGATGACGAGGTCGTACTTCATGATCAGCTCCCCAGCGCGCGTGGACTCGCCTATACGTTCAGCGCGTTCGGCGCACTTTACAACATAGGTTGGCGCGCGTACCAGACGTGGGCGCCGTTCCCCTAGCGCAGCGCCAACCAACGTCTGTTCCTGGAGCGGAGCGCTAGCGCAGTCGAAAGGTCTCTCGCGTGGCGCGGGGCTAGTCGCTGCCGTTGAGTCCTTCTTGCCGTTTTGCTCTACGCGCTTTTTCGTTGCGGGACTCGATTCGGGCAGCCGCAACTGAGGTTTCACTTGCGGACGGCCGCTCATGTAGTCCAGAGTCCGCGGCCGGGGCGTCTGCACCGGCTAGGGACCATGCCAATACCTCGAAGCCTTACAATAGCCTTTTGCCGACCGCAGCAGTCGCTGTTGGTAATCACAGCGAACCCTCTTTTTGAATCGCAAAGGAATCTTCTCGATAATGCCATCCAAAACGATCGCGGTGGGCTACCCTGACTTCAATCTGCACACCCTAGGTTGGAAGGCCTTCCAGGATATCTGCATCACGGTACTCCAGAATCAACTCGGCCAAGCAGTCCAACTTTTCTCGCCTGTTCATGATGGTGGCCGTGACGGTGCATTCGAAGGTGATTGGACTCCCTCGGAGGGGCTCAACCTGACCGGATCCACTATTGTGCAGTGCAAATTCACGAACAAGGCGTCCGCGAATTTAACAAAATCAGCCTTCAGTGACGAAATCGCCAAAGCTCGCCTGCTCTGGGAGGCACAATCTCGGCAGAACTACGTCCTCATCACCAACCTGCGCGTTACAGGTGCCTTCGAAGCGTCGATGCGAGAAAGTTTCAAAGAATTCGGATGTGACCATTTCCACGCGTTTGGCGTCGAGTGGCTTTCTTCAGCCATCCAGCAGTCTCCCAAGCTTCGGATGTTAGTCCCGCGGTTGTATGGTCTCGGCGACCTCAGCCAGATTCTCGATGAGCGTTGGTACGATCAAACCGAAGCTTTGCTCGAGGCCGAACGAGAAAATTTGAGCAAGTTCGTTCCGACAACGGCCTACAAGCAAGCGGTGAAAGCACTGAATGAAAATGGTTTCGTCTTGTTGCTCGGGGAACCAGCCGTTGGAAAAACGGCAATCGCAGGAACCCTAACACTCGCCTCTGGTGACGCGTGGCAGTGCAAACCGCTGAAACTTGAGCACGCCCACCAGCTTCGTGAGCGGTGGAATCCACACGAGCGTCAGTTGCTATGGATTGATGACGCGTTTGGCGCTCTTCAATACGAATCTTCACGTGCTCATGAGTGGAACGCGGTACTCCCAACACTCGAAGCTGCACTCAAGCAGGGTTCAAAAGTGATTCTAACTTCGCGCGATTACGTCTATCGCCGCGCTCGGCCCAACCTCAAGACCGGCACATTCCCCCTACTAAACGAGTCGCAAGTAGTGGTGGATGTCTCCGAACTAAGCAGCGATGAACGCGAGCAGATTTTGTACAACCACGTCCGGATGGGCAATCAATCTGTGGATTGGCGAAATCAGTTCAAGGAGCACTTCGATCTTGTCGCGCAGCACCCGGACTTCCGCCCTGAGATTGCCCGCCGCCTGGGCAACAAAGCGTTCACAAAGAACTTGGGGATCAATCCTGCCGAAATCGGCAATTTCGTTGAAAACCCGGAGGCTTTCCTTCGGGACACAATAGACGGGATCTCAGACGATGACCGTACCTCTTTGGCTGCGATTTTGTTACGTGGCGGAGCCTTGCATAGTTCCGTTGAATTCCAGGAAGATGAAGTCAAAATTCTCGCTCGAATGGGGGGGACCACAGCAGGGATAACTGCCAACCTGACCAGCCTGAACGGGAGTTTCGTCTCCTTCGTCACTGGCGAAATCCCGATATGGGCGTTCAAACACCCTACGATCGGTGACGCATTCATAGGCTTGATTGCCGACAACCCTGAGCTCCTCGACATGTACATCCATGGGGCATCCATAGAGAAACTCATGTCCCAAGTAACCTGCGGCGATGTCGGCTTGGAAAACTCCAGACTCATCGTGCCGAAATCTAGATTCGACCTCGTGATCAGCAGAATCAATGCTCCTCCCCCTGAGGAGTTACCCGGATGGGAAGCTCGGTGGTATCGGGAGCGAAGGAAGATTCACTTCCTCGCCACACGCTGCTCTAAAGAATTCCTGGAACAATATATCCGCGCTACTCCGCCCTTTTGGGATCGAATACTCAGGTTTGGCTCGTATCTATCAGCCATTGCCGAGTTCGACCTACTCGTCACACTAGCCGAATATGACCTCCTTTCCACATCTCGTCGCGAAGCGATTGTCCAGCAGGTCAAACACCTAGCGGTGCACACCCCTGATTCTGATTTCCTAAGCGCATTCCGCATACGTCGGTTTTTCAGCGACGCGGAAATAGAGGACATCATGGATCATGTTCGCGACCACCTCCTACCTGCTCTCGACGATACTGTCCAATTTTTCAAATCGAACTACGCATCTGGCGAAGACCCGAACAGCCACTACGGTGCTCTTGTCGACGCACTCGAAGCCTACGAAACCTACTTCCGAGACCTAGGCGAGTCCACAAAGTCGCTTTGGGGTATCATCGCTGAAGTCAACGAGCATATCGATGATTCTGTCGCTGAAATCCAAGACCAGATGGAATATGAATTCGCTCATGCCAACATTGATGAGGATGAACTCGATGAAGAAGAGGAGGAGGAGGAGGAGGAACAACGGCGCATTTTCGATGATATCGATGCCTAACCCTCCTCCCCCACCCCACACACACTGACAAACGCCCCTATCGCGAACGCACCCCAAACCCCTACCCTGACCCCACGCCAACCGATGCCCCCTGCAAGCGCCCCTAAGAGCGAACCGCAGCTCCCTAGGGGCGCTTGGCTTTTAAGGAGGCTCCCCCCATGACCAGCATCGTCCCCCACCAACCTGACCCCTCGACGGATCGCTTGCCTGATCCCCGGCCTGACCAATGCTTCAGCCCGTGGTCAGAAAACATGGCCCTCGAACCCACCGGCAACCCCTACGGCCTCGAAGCCAATCGCATCATGGCCGCCCTCCGCTGCAACCGACCCGACTGCGAATGCCACCGCCCCAACGACCTCGTCCACTGCCCCGTCCACGCAGGCACCCTCCCCAAACTCCTCATCAACGAAACCGACGACGGCTTCTTCTTCGAGTGCTTCATGCGCTGCCGCCACCCGGAGATCGCCGACGCCCTCAACACCATGGGCATCCTCACCCACAGGGGTGCCCCCGCCGCCGAGCCTCCCGAGTACCTCCACGTCAGGCGCGTCGCCGCCGACATCCCACGCCCCCTCGTGTGGCTCTGGCCCGACTACATCCCCCTCGGCGGCCTCACCCTGCTCCACGGCGCCCCAGGTACCGGCAAAAGCTGGATCGCCCTCGACCTCGCCGCCCGCGTCAGCGCCGCCAACCCGCCACCCGACGGCTTCGAACCCATGCCCCGAGGCCCCGTCATGCTCGTCACCCCCTTCGCCAGCAGCCACACAACCCTCTCGCCACGCCTCACCGAACTCCGCGCAGACTTCGATGACGTCCTCAGGCTCCACTCCGTCGACCGCCCCAACGGCACCTCGACTCCCCTGCAGCTACCCAAGGACGCCGACCACCTCATCGAGCTCATCGAGCAGATGGAGGTACGCCTGCTCATCATCGACCCCCTCGAATCGGTCGCCGCCGCGCAAGGCCTCCGCAACGCGCTGAACGCCCTCGCCTGGGTCGCTGCCAGCACCGGCGCCGCCGTCCTCGCCACCTGTCACGTCCAAGGACTCGCCCTAGCCCACGCCATCAAGCGCGCCGCCGCGCAACACTCGCCCGCCGCCTCGGTTCTCGTCACCGGCCTCATAGACCCCCGGATCGCTCCTCGCACCCCTCGGGTGCCCCATTCCAGCGCGCCCTCGTCAGTGTCAAAAACACCCACGGCCCGCTCCCACCTGCCCTCCCCTTCTCCATCCAAGACTCCCCCACAGCCGCCTGGGGAGTCTCAACCCACACCCAAAACCTCCTCAGCCCCCGTCGAAGCACCATCGGCCCCATCACGGCCACTGCCCTAAAAATCTTGAGTAACCTCCTCGCCCAAGGCCCACGGCCTGCCGCCGAGATCGTTGCCCTCACCAGCGAACGAGGCATCACCCGCGGAACCCTCCACCGCGCCAAACGCCACGCCAACATCCGTTCATATCGCTGCAATCAACCCGGCACCGAAGGCAACGGATCCTGGCATTGGGCCCTCCCTGCACCTACCGATCCCGGCGCCCTACCAGCCAGCCCGGAAGAGCAACCCAGCGGCCTCGAAAAAAATACCAGCGAAAACACAGCGACACCTTGACACCTTGGCGTAACGACCTGCTTCCCAGCCAATCCCAGAGCGACATCTTGACTGAACACCTTCGGAACCTTGCGAATCCCTTATCATCAATCCCTATGCCTACTTACGACACGATAGTTATCGGAGCCGGCGCCGCTGGCCTCATGTGCGCCCTAGAGGCTGGCCGACGCGGTCGGCGGGTGCTCGTCCTCGATCACGCCGATGCGGTGGGGAAGAAGATCCTCATCTCCGGAGGAGGGCGCTGCAACTTCACCAACCTCCACGCCGTTCCCGACGTCTACATCAGCGAGAACCCCCACTTCCCGATCTCCGCGCTCAGTCGCTACACCAGCACCGACTTCATCGCCATGATCGAGCAGCACAAGATCGCCTACCACGAGAAGAAGCTCGGCCAGCTCTTCTGCGACGGCGGAGCCGGGCAGGTCGTCGACATGTTGGTCAGCGAGTGCGAAGCGGCTGGCGTCGAGATCATCACGTCCTGCGCCGTCACAGATGTCGCCCGCGAAGACTCCAGCTTCCGCCTCACCACCGCCAAGGGAATCATGGAGTCAGAGTCCCTGGTCGTCGCCACAGGCGGCCTCTCCATCCCGAAGATGGGCGCCACGGGCTTCGCCCACACCCTCGCCCGCCAGTTCGGACTCCGCGTCACCGAAACGCGCCCCGGTCTCGTGCCCTTCACCTTCGAGTCCCCAGCGCTGGAGTCCTTCGCAGGCCTCGCCGGGCTCTCGGCGGACACCATCGTCACCTGCGGCGGCGTGGCCTGGCGCGAGAACATCCTCTTCACCCACCGTGGCCTCAGCGGCCCCGCCATCCTCCAAGCCTCGTCCTACTGGCACGAAGGCGACCCGATCGAGATCGACCTCATACCCAAGATTGCCGACCCAGTCGCCCACCTCGCCGACCAACGGGAGCGGCACCCCGCCACCGTGTTGGCCTACGTCCTTGGCGCCATGATCCCCCGACGCCTCGCGGTCGACCTCACCGGCCCAGACTCCACCGCGCCCATCCAATCGTTCTCCAACGCCGAGATCACCGAGCTTAGCCACATGCTCAAGCACTGGACCATCTGGCCCCACGACACCGAGGGCTACTGGACAGCCGAAGTCACCGTCGGCGGCATCGACACCAACGACCTCTCGTCCCGCACCATGGAATCGCGCGCCACCCCCGGCCTCTACTTCATAGGTGAAGCCGTCGACGTCACCGGCCCCCTCGGGGGCTACAACTTCCAATGGGCCTGGGCCTCCGGCTTCGCCGCAGGCCAGGTCGCCTAGTGACCAAGTGCCTTAGAACAAAATCGCATTAACGACAAACGGGGCACCTGCCCAGGCACCCCGTTCGGCATAGCTTGCTTCTGTGACTAGATGTCGAGCTTCAGCAAACGGCGGGCATTGCCCTCGTAGATCTTGTACTTGTCCTCACGGGACGCCGTGATGTTGTCGATCACACGGATCGTCTCCCGGATGTACCCGCTGCCCTTCTCAGGGTCGAACGGCGCATCAGACGCGAACAGCACACGGTCGCTACCGAAGAAGGCCAGCCCGCACTCAGTCGCGGGAATCGACCCGAACACAGCGGTGTCCGCGTAGAACATGTGGAAGTACTCGTAAGGGCGCAACTGGAGCTTGCCCTGAGCGGCAACGTCGGTCGGGTCCTCGTTTCGCTTACCAAGCTGATCGAGACCAGGCCCGACGCGACCGTCGAAGTAAGGGATCATCCCGCCCATGTGGTGAGCGATGATCTTGATGTCCGGGTGGCGATCGAAGATGCCCGAGAAGACCAAGCGGCCCATCGCAACGCTGGTCTCGTAAGGCCAACCGAACACCCACCACATGTCGTAGTAGGAGCGGTTCTCCGTGCGGTAGTCCGGGATGTCGCTGGCTGAGCGCGTCGGGTGCAACCAGATGGGCAGATCGTAGTCAGCCATCTTTGCCCACAGCGGATTCAGCGCCGGGTCGTCCAGCGGCCCACCGTTGATGTTGGAGCCGATCTGGATGCCCTTCGCGCCGAGCGTCTTGATCGCACGGTCGGTCTCTTCCAGGGAGGCCTCGATGTTGTTCAGCGGCAGCGCCGCAACGAACCCCGGGAAACGATCCGGGTGAGCAGCCACGACTTCAGCCATGCTGTCGTTCGCGATGCGCGCCAACTCCGGGCTGTCCTCGGGCCCTGCCAGAACCTCCAGAGGAGGCAGGTTCAGCGACAGGATCTGCACGTAGTCCTCGCCGAACTGATTGATCTTCTCGAACCGGGCCTCCACGTCGTAAAGCATGGGGATCTCGGTGACGCGCTTCATCATATAAGCGCCCTTCTCACTCATGCTGACCATCTTGTCGAAGTACGGCTTCGGCAGGATGTGGTTGTAAACGTCGATCTTCATGGATACTCCTCGGCACACGGCCGTCAATCTCGAAACGCTTTGAGAACCTTACGGGTTCTACACCTCGCAAGTAAAGCCTCGCATCCAATCGGTGCACGCACGCGCGTTTAGTGGTTGCGTCCCTGCGCTGCGGCCCATACCCTAAGTTCGCCCCTAGGAGAGATCAGATGCAGGTACGCGTACTCGGAGCGCACAACCTCGAGACAGACTCGGCACACCACACGTGTTTCCTCATCGACGGCAAGCTGGCCATCGACGCGGGAAGCCTCGTAAGCACGCTCGGTCGCGATGAACAATTGCGGATCGAGCACGTGCTACTGACGCACCTGCATTTCGACCACACGCGTGACTTGCCGACGCTGGGGCTCCAGACGCTGGATCACCCCCACACCATCGACGTCCACTCGCTAGGCGTGACGCTGTCAACAGTCAACCAGCAGTTGATGAACTGAGGTGGTCCCGGTTGTTTGAACAGTCAGGGCCGTCGAGATAAGTGGATTCCCTGCCTGCTTAT
>JAQCEV010000084.1 GCA_027618515.1 Chloroflexota bacterium
TGCCAGCTCGCACCCGCGAACACCGTGGCGATGGCGTCCTTCAGCCCCTGGTGCGCATCGGACGTCACCACTTGAACCCCGCATGGGCACCCGTCGTGCGTGCCCAGATATGGGGTGCGCCACCGAGGGACTCATCCTGGCCTTCGTCGAAGAACGCGACATAGTCGCTGTATGTGGTTAGGGGTACGAACTCACGGAATTCGGCCACGCTGAGTGGCACGCGCCCCCTGAACATCTTTCGGCCGATCGGCGTCTCCGCCACGAGCGCGATCTGCTCTTGGAGCAGCCTGGCCTGGATCTCCTGGAACTCGTCCATGGTCAGATCCAAGTAGCCGCAGTACTTCTCCCATTCAGCATCCAATCCTGCGTCGCCAAAGCCGGTGACACGAGATACGGCCAATTCAGGCATCGTGGATGCATCGGCTGATGCTTTCTGGGATTGATTTTCAGTCTGGGTAGCCATGAGGAACTCTATGCTGGAAAAAGGCCCGGCCGAAGTGCGGGGCCTGCGTCGTTTTCTTTAGACTTGATTATCCATCAGACTTGATTATCCATCGCGGGTAGCAATGTTGAGCTACGACGGGCTTATCGCCCTTGACGACCTTCGCCTTTTTCGTCATCGCCCTTCTTGCCTTTGTCACCGTCGTCGTCATCGCTCTTGTTGGCCTTGCCATGGTCGTCGTTGCTGTTCTCGCTCGTGGTCTTCTCGTCGTTGCCTTTGCCTCGGTCGTGATCGTCTGTGTCTTCATTGGCGAACGGCTTGAGCAGACCTTCGAGGGTCAGGCTCGCGGTTTCCGCGCCACCGAGGCAGCCACCAGCAGTCGCCAGTAGGAGGCCGCCAACGTGATGGATGGCCTCAAGCTGCCCTGAGGGCCCGTTTGGGTTGACGTCCCATTCTCCGACGTCACTGACCGATACGAATGCACCATAGGGGTCGGCGATCCCATCTCCAGTGAAGTCGATCGGGCCTAGTGTGGTGGTGAATGAGCACCCGAAGATACTGCCGAAAGGATCAAGGTAGAGCGTCCCCGTGATGCTCGCCTGATATGAGCCCGCCAGCGACCCGCTACTTGTGCTGATCTCGAATCCACCCCAAGCCGCTCCCTGTAACGGCGACGAGCCCGTCGGCAGAGCCGAGGGGTCGATTCCGATCAAAGAATTTTGGGAAACAGTGATTTCCGCGCCATCGATCCCGTCCCACGAAGATCCGAGCGTTCCGGTGAACACCTGGCCTGCGGTAAGCAACCCGCCCGTCGCGGGATCCACACTTTCCACTCCAGCGTCCACACGCACGATGGTGCCAGACGCACTAAAAGGTGAAAGCCCGGCCGCATAGGTTACTGACGGAATAATCGCAAACGCGAACACTGCCGCCACTATCAGGAATAACCGCCTACTGATCGTGTTCACCGCTGTTCCCCCCGTGTATTCCGTGAACCGGGTGCCAGGGGCGCCAAACCCCGAATTGCCACGCCGATCCGTGCTTGCTGCCGGTTACTTCCATTCCCTGGAGGCAACTTGCAAGCCATACATTACGTGTTTCTAACTAGCGGTGGAGTGCATGCCTGGTTGTGTTTCGGTAAACGAATGAGGTGCTAGCACCTCATTCGGAGCGCTAGGCGATGAATCTATACCCGATGCCGCGCTCGCTGGCAATCATCGTTGGGTTCGAGGGGTCGTCGCCAAGCTTACGTCGCAGGTGCAGGACGTGAACCTTCAAGTAGTCCGTTGCATCCATGTACTCTTGCCCCCACAGCCTGGAGAGCATCTCGCGGTGCGTGACTAGTTTCCCAACGTTCTGCGCCAAGTGCTGCAGGAGGTTGTACTCCGTTGGCGTCAGTCGGATGAGGTTTCCATCCAAGCGAACCTCGCGCCCGTCGACGTTGATCGTGAGGCGACCATTCAAAAATGACTGCTCGTTGGCGGTCTGCTGCATGGTTCCGCGCCGGAGAACGGCACGCGCGCGGGCAAGGAGTTCCATCTGGTCGAACGGCTTGGTGATGTAATCATCCGCGCCCATCTCGAGCCCACGGATGATGTCCTTCCTTTGGTCGCGAACCGTGAGGATGATGATCGGCACTTCGCTGATTTCTCGCAATTGCCGACAGACCTCAAGTCCGTCCATGTCCGGGAGACCGAGATCCAAGATCACGATGTCTGCTCCCTGATCGCGGAACTGTTTCATCCCGGATTGGCCGTCGATTGCGGTGATCACCACTGTGCCGGGCCAACGAATCTCGAAGCACAGCGCAACTGCTTCAAGGATGTCAGGGTCGTCGTCAATGATGAGCGTTTTCATGGTGGGGAGCGGCCATCCTTCGCTTGCCGGTTATCGAATGGTAGCACGCACCGAAGTAGTGCTTGGCGATTGCCTCCGATGTCCTTTCGCAACGATTCGACTACCTAACCGTAACCCAACACCGTAACCCAACGTTGACCAAAACCGAGTGCTCCGGCCATTAGCCTCTGTGGTGCACCGGTAACCTCAAAGTTTAACGAGAGCGCTTTGCAGCAGACTTTCCAAACCGACCTCGCTCTGCGTGAGATAAAGGTCATCTACGACCAGATCGTGAAGCACGCTCGCGGTGCGACCGGAGTACAGATGGTGATTCTGGCTACTTGGTCCCCGGAGACCGGCGTCATACGCGGCAGGGCCAGTTCTGGGTACGGCACCGCCGCTGGGCAGAGAACCCGGCGCGCGATCAGGCTCTTGTTGCCGTCATTCGACCCCGATGATGTGGCGATGGATGTTCACGTCAACGCTGTACAGGAAATCGTTTTTCTGCGCGGTGAGTCGATCACCGCACCGTTCATGGAGACAGCTAAAGATGTTGTCCCGGATGTTGTGCTGCGCATCGTCTCGAAGCTGTTGGGGGTAAAGTACTCGACTGTGCAGCCCTTGTGGGTGCGTGGTCAGGTCGTGGGGTCGCTCTCGTTTCACGGGGGCGCGCTGCCTACAAAGGCTATGGTTCATGCTTACGAGGCGTTCACCAAGCAAGCGGCTCTGACCATCGAGAACCGAACGCTCTTACAGGCGCTCCGCGAGCAGTTGGAGGAGTTGCGCGAGGCGCGCCGTATGGTGGGCGCTGCCAATGAGGCAGTGCGCCGTGACATCGCGGAGACCCTTCATGGTCCCGTTCAGACACCACTCTTGGTAGCCGACTTCACGCTGAGCCAAGCATCTGCTCTCGTGGACGGTGCACCCTCTCAGGCCAAGGAGGCGATCGCCGAGGCGCGAAGGCGGATCGACGGCGTTCGTGAGCGTGAAATCAGAGAGATCAGCCACTTGCTGCACCCTTCGGTGATCAAACTGGGCCTTGCTCCCGCCATTCGCTCACTCGCATCACGATTCCAGCCCATCATGGATGTCCACCTAGACATCGACAGCGTCCTAGACGGTGTCGGCTCCCAGTCAGAAGTTGATGTCGCGATGGAGATGCGGCTTGTTGCCTACAGGGTCATCGAGGAGGCACTCTCCAATGCTCGCAAGCATGGGAATGCCGCGTCGGTCGTTGCAACAGTGCGATTAAACGGCACGAACGACTTGCTCGTCAGCGTCCGGGACGATGGTGCCGGACTGGGGGACTCCCGCGTCACACCTGGTCTTGGCTTACAGATGATCGCCATGAAGGTGCACGAATCTGGAGGTGCGTGGTCCCTTACACCTAACGTCGAGCGTGGGGCGACCTTGACGGTGATCCTTCTCCTCTCCGGGGGAGGCGTTCATTTTACTGTCCTGGCGCAGCCCCTGGAAGTTCAGCGCCATTCAGAAGTGGGACTTCACTAGCGGACGCACACTAATGTTGCGGCTGTAGACGTTCAGGCCTAATACGAGTTGCGATCGCTCACCAGCCGTCCGCCGTTCAGGCGCCGATGTGCAGAATCTTCGTCCGGGCTGCAACTTCCAACGGTACGCCCTGTTGCCAGTCAGGGCGGGGCCGCAGGCATGGTTGCGGGAAGACACCTCAAGAACTTGACCACTCGTACTATCACGTCTTACCGTGCGCGTACCAAGTATGGATTGTTGAACCGGGCGTATGCCCGTTAGGAGGAGCTCATGCTTTCAGTAGACGAGAACAAGCGGCTGACGAGCATCATGCCGGGCACGCCAATGGGCGAGCTATTCAGGCGCTACTGGCACCCGATCGCTGCCAGTGTTGAGATGGATGATCGCCCAACCAAGTCGCTCCGCATCCTGGGTGAAGATTTGGTTCTATATAAAGACCGCTCCGGCACGCTGGGACTGATTGACTCGCTTTGCGCGCACCGGCGAGTGGATCTGTCCTACGGCATCCCCGAGGAGCACGGCCTTCGCTGCATGTACCACGGTTGGATGTTCGACGAGACCGGGCAGTGCATCGAGCAGCCTTTTGAAGAAACGGTTCATCCTGACGGGCGCTTCAAAGAGAAGGTCAGGGTCAAGGCTTACAAGGTTGAAGAGCTCGCCGGCATGATTTTCGCGTACATGGGCCCCGAGCCTGCGCCGCTGCTGCCGCGCTGGGAGCCTTTCCAGAACGGGTGGAGTGATATCGGCACTATTGAGTTGCCGTGCAACTGGCTCCAGTGCATGGAGAACTCGCTGGACCCCGTCCACTTGGAATGGCTCCACGGGTATTGGGGTGTCTGGCAGCAGAAGCAAGCCGCTGCCGCTTTGGGCAAGGTCGAGGCCGACACCTTCCCGACGATCCCGCAGCCCCACAAGAAAATTGGATTCGACGTGTTTGATTACGGTGTGATCAAGCGCCGCGTGACGGGCAACACTGATGAAACCCATGGAGACTGGGCGGTTGGGCATCCAATCCTGTTCCCGCAGGTCCTGTTCGTTGGGAGCATGACGAACTGCAGCCTGCAGTACCGCATCCCCGTCGACGACGACAACACGAAGCACATGACCTGGTACTTCTTCAAGGCGGCACCAGGCCAGACGGCTGAACCTCAGGATAAGATCCCACATTGGACCGTTCCTCTCTTCGAGGAGGATGGTCGACTGATCGCTGATTTGGTGAACCATCAGGACTTCGTGGCTTGGGTCACGCAGGGCAAGAACGCAGACCGGTCTCGAGAGAAGCTCGGCGAGTCTGACAAGGGAGTCATCCTCTACCGGAAACTCCTTCGTGACCAGATGGACATCGTTGCTGATGGTGGCGAGCCCATGGGTGTGGTCCGTGACCCGAAGGTCAATGAGAACATCGAATTGCCACTAGAGAGATGGTCGAACCTTGCCCACCCAGGGCGGCTCGGCAAGTACACGGCCGCTCAAGCGGGCAGACCGCTCACGCACGAGGACGCGATCAGGCGCGTTGTCTCGACTTGGGCAGCACAGACGCCTTGGGAAGACGAACCGACGATTCCGGAGGGCGCAGGCCGGTCCTAGCGAGTCCGCCAATAAAGCAGGTGCAAAGAGAGGCCCCGGTCAACGACCGGGGCCTCTCTTGTTTCTGACCAAATTCACTTTGGGGGACTGATGCCACCGGAAAGCGGCAGCAGACCTGTCGCGAGTGAGTGGTTCGACGCCTAGACGTACTGGTCGTAGATGGCGTCGAACTTGGCGAGCTTGAGACTTGTCTGAAGCTTCGCCGTGTACCAGACGAGCTCTTGGTCTCGGTCGGTTAGGGCGGTGCGAGCGACGGCTGCGGCTGCCATCTTGGAGTGCTCCACATCGACGACGCCGTGGGCGATGAAGAACTCGATCTCGTCTTCGGTCATGTTGTAGGGCGCCTTGGTCAAGTACTCAGCGAATTCTGCGGAGTAGCGTTGCACGAGCGTCTCGTTGACCATGCCGGAGGCGCGGCCCGCAGCTGCGTTACCAACCGTGATTGGTGATGCGACGATGACGCTGGTGTGTTGAAGGGTTTGGAACGTCGGGATGTGGTTGTCGAAGTCCTCGTCGGTCAGGCCGAGGGCTAGACCGAACTTCTTGCACATGTCCGGGTGATCCTTTTCCTCGCTAATCTGGAAGAGATTCCCCCTGAGTTGCCCGACGTTCTGCGCGGCAAGCATGCGGAGGGCCGTGCCTTTTAGCAGTACCCAATTGAACCAGGTGTGCTCCAGCGAGAATCCCTGCATCCGGCGCTTGGATAGCTTTCCGGCGCGTAAGTCAGTGAAGTATCGGTTGCCTAGGAGTTGATCCCGAGCAGGCAAGATGATTTCTTTTAGGACTTGGTCTACGAATGTCTCGCCAGCGGTTGCTGTAGCCATGATTCCTCCTAGTTGGACGATGTCGTTGGGCGGGATTGTCCGCTGCCGCGACGCCAACGTCAATCGCGGGCGCTTTTACGCAGTCTGGGACAGGGGAGCGCTCTCTGGGTAGAGTTCGCTGAGCAGTTCAAGGAACGCGGATACGATCGCACCGTAAGACGCGGCTTTGAGGACCATCACTCCCGTCGGGAGCGTGATGCGGTGGTCTTCTTCGAGCGAAACGAGAGCCAACGTACCCAACTCCAACTCGCGCGACAGGGCGTTGAGAGGTAGGAAGCTGATACCCAACCCGCGTTCAATCATGCGTTTGGTGGATTCGATGGAATCGAGATCCATCTGGATGTTGGGGAGGATCCCTGCCTCGCGACAGATCTTGTCGATGAGTACGAAGTAGGTGCTTTCTTTGTCGTAGACGATCAATGGCTCCGACGCTACCTCGTAGATGCTCGCCACAGCTGACGAGGCGAACCGATGCTGTGGGTGAGTAACCAGGACTACCTGCTCGTCGTACAGGTGGGTTGTCATGACATCCGGGTGCCGAAGGTCGCGGGCGATGCCCAGCTGGATCTCTTCAGACAGAACCCATTCGAGCACTTCGCTCGAACGACCGGTCTTGATGGCGACATCGACGCCTGGATAGCGCTCGCGAAACGTTTCGAGGATGCCTGGGAGTACGTTGGTTGAGATGCTGCGGGCTGCGCCGATGTGCAGTTTGCCTGCGGATGCTGTCTTGCTGGACTCGATCGCGTCACGGCCGGTTTGTAAGGTCACCATGGCTCGTTGGACGTACGGTAGAAACGCTCGGCCTGCATCGGTGAGACGAACCCCGCGACCGACTCGATGGAAGAGGGGCTCACCTAGCTCGGCCTCAAGCACTAGGATACGAGCGCTGAGCGATGGCTGGGTTACGCCTATCTCTTCAGCGGCGCGGCTGAAGCTGTGGAGGCGCACTGCGACCAAGAATGCCTCAAGTTGTCCTAGTTCCATGGACGACAGGATAGTCAGCGCAGGTGCGGGCGGCTAGCCCTGGGCGTCAAACGCCTTGGCCATGGTGGCAACCACTCGGTCGTAGAGGGAATCGGGGTCGTGGCCGGCTTCTATCAGGGCTGGGCGGGTCATGCGTTTGATGAAGGAATCAGCTGCCTGCATGATGAGCATGCCTTTGCCGTTGAGCGTGCGGCGCCCTGAGTTGCGGGCCTGGCGGAGTAACGTTGTCTCGTCAGGTGAGTAAACGGCGTCGACGAATACGGCGGTGGGTTTGCATGTCGTTAGGGCGTGGGCAGCCTCAGCGTTGTTCTTGGCGATGGCGGGGTGCGATAGCGCGAACCACTCGCGGTAGAAAGTGGGCAGATCCGCTGTGTCGTCTAGGATGGCGGGCTCTGCTGCGGCGAGCGAGGAGAAGGGCTCCAGGCAGGAGATGCGGCCCCCGCTCAGATGACGTAACCCCGATTGGCCCACGGTTGAGGTGTTGACCACGAGATCGATACTCGGCAGCAGCTTGATGGCGTCGTCGAAAGGCATCGTGGAGACGCCTGCATAAGCCTTGGAGACTTGGCTGGCGAGCTCATCGGCTGTGGGCATGGTGCGATTGGTGATGGTGATCGAGCCGCCCTCCAGCTTGCTGGCGATGGAGAACGCGGCAGCGCGTCCCGCTCCGCCTGATCCCAGCAGCAGCACGTGTTTGCCAGCGAGGGTATCGAGGAAAGGCGCGTCGTTGCCGGGCAGCGTGCGGAGCATGGATGCGAGCAGGCCATCTGCGTCTGAGTTGTAGCCGATCAAGCGGCCGTCGGGCTGCTTGGCGTAGGTGTTCACCGCGCCGATCTGCGTCGCGATCGGATCTACTTCGTCAAGCAACTCCATGATGGCGAGCTTGTGGGGAACGGTGACGTTGCCGCCGATGAATCCCGGCTGCTCGCGAACCGCAGCGACGAACGCGGTGAGGTTCTCGCTGCGGACGTCGAAGGGGACGTAGTGAGCGTCTAGGCCGACTTCAGCGAAGGCGGCGTTCCACATGCCAGGGCTTCGGGAGTACTTGGACGGTGATTCACCGGCTGAGCCCGCGAAGAGCTTGGCGCTGTCCACTGCGTCAGGAAGTTGGTTGTCGAGGAACGGTTCTAGGGCTGCGCGTCTGTTTGGCATGCCGCGAATCTTATCAGCCATCGCCTGTGACCCTGACGCTAGAATGCGTGCATGTCTCTGCACACCGAGGTTGATCGTTACGAGTCGCTGACGCCCCAATCACGCGGCCTGTGGGACGAGGCGCGTCGCTACATGCCCGGGGGCGACACCCGTACTTCGGTTTTCTGGCCGCCGTACCCGTTGTTTTTCACCCACGGTGCCGGTACCCAGATATGGGATCAGGACGGCGTACCACGAACCGACTTCATCAACAATTTCACGTCGTTGCCTCACGGTCACGCAGACGCTGACGTGACGCGGGCAATCCAGGATGCAGCGGCGAAGGGCGCAGCGTTCGGCGGGGGGAACGAACCGCAGGTGCGGTTAGCCAAGCTCCTGTGCGAACGGCTGCCTTCTGTTGATCTCGTGCGTTTCGCCAACTCCGGCACCGAGGCGACGATGAACTGCGTGCGTGTCGCTCGGGCGTTCACGGGTCGACGCAAGATAGCGAAGGCTGAGGGCGGCTACCACGGCACGCACGATGCTGTGTCCGTGAGCGTGAAGATGAGCCCTGCGTTGCTGGGCGACGCGGCTGATCCTGATGCGGTGGCTTCCACTGGTGGCGTCCCTGACGGCGCGGTTCGCGATACGGTGGTCTTGCCATACAACGATGTGGAGAACTCGCGCCGCATCGTTGAGGCGAATGCGGCGGAGCTGGCGGCCGTGATCGTGGAGCCTATGCTCGGGTCTGCGGGGATGATCCCGGCGAGTCTTGAGTACTTGACGATGCTGCGCGACGTCACGCAACGTCACGGCATCTTGTTGGTATTCGATGAGGTGGTCACTCTTCGGTTGGCCAGCGGTGGGGCGCAGGAGCGGTACGGGGTGATGCCGGACCTGACCGCGTTGGGTAAGGTGATCGGGGGCGGGCTGCCGGTGGGCGGATTCGGTGGTCGTGCCGACATCATGGAGTTGTTCGATCCGACCCAGGGCCCAAAAGTCTCGCAGGCGGGGACGTTCACGGGGAACCCGGTGACGATGGCCGCAGGGCTGGCGGCGATGGAGAAGCTGACGCCGGAGGTGATGATGCGCACGGAGGCGCTGCGTGACCAACTCGTGGATGGTATCCGTGACGTTAGCGCTGAGTTCGGCGTGCCGGTTCAGGTGACGGGTATGGGCCCTTTTTATGCGATGCATTTCACTGATCACGCCATCAACAACTTCAGGGACGCTGCGGATGTCGATCAGGAGTTCAAGCGCCAGATGTTCCTGGGGCTGATGAACGAGGGGATACTGGTCGCGTCCTACATGGTGGGCTCGCTATCGACTCCGATGACCGAGGCTGATGTGGAATCGCATGTCGACGCGTTGCGCCGGGTTCTCGCGCGCCGCACGGAGTAGCTGTACGGGCCGATGGGGCTCCGTCGGAGTCGTCGGAGCAACTGGCGTACCCGCGCGCGACCGGGTGTTGAAAATCTGTACTATTTTGTACCGTTTTGTACCATTCACCTCTGACGGTTAGCGACGAGTAGAGGGTTTTTGTGGTCGATTGCAGACGCAATGGTGAACCAGCGAGACGTCGGTGATAGCGCATCTGTTAAGCATAGAGTGCGACTGTCAGAGATGATACTATGAGTTGTCGCATATTCGTATTTCTGGAGGGGCAAGGCCCTTACTGGCTACGTGATGCGCAGGTCATAGAAGCGAGAGAGCGCCACGATGGCGTGGGGGTGCTGGAACGTCCCGTCGTGCACTGCTTGTACGACCGCTACGGAGGCCATGAGCTCAACGTGGATGTGTTCAGTGCTGTCGTGCCTGGTTTCGGTGGTTTGGTACAGGGCTTGGCGCACGTCTTTGGCGAGCCACATATGGCAGAGTTCGTCGTGGAACGCGGGGTTTTGTTGGCAGGCGCCTAGGTACGTCCAGTCGTCGGACGTGTATCCGGTTTCTTCTTGCAGTTCTCGTTTGGCGGCTGTCTCGTGGTCTTCGCCGGGATCGACCATCCCGCCGGGGATCTCCAGTGTCACCTCGCGCACACCGAACCTGAATTGGCGGACGAGCACCATCTGGTTGTCCGGGGTGAGGGCGATCACGTTGCACCAGGGCGGTGTGGCAAGCACGGTCGCGCGGAGGGGGATGCCTTTCACTGGATGCAGGAACGTGTCGAAGCGCGCTGTGAAGATCCGGAGCGCGGGGCCTTCCTCCGTTCCAGTCAGTTCCCAGCGTCCGTCATCTGCGTTCGCCATAGTTAGCTCACGCCTAGGAATCGCTCGGCGCTGCCGTGGGAGACTTGCTCACGCTCCTGGGCGCTCAAGCCCAGCGCTTCGAATTCATCGTCGACGCTGATGGTACGAACGGATGCGCCTGTGTAGTCGGTGCCAATCCCCACCTGGCCTGCGCCCATGGCGTCGATGAGGAAGCGTAGGTTCGGGACGTTCCAGGCGAGGTCGTCGTAATAGAGGAGGCGAGCGTAGTCCATGGGGGCTTCGGGGAGCAGTTCGCCGATGGCTTTGCGGTTGCGGTAGTTGTTGTCGCTCCGGGCGAGCAACTGGGTCAGCACGCCACCGCCGTGGCTCATGCAGATGCGGAGGTTGGGTAGCTCTGCGAGTACGCCGCCCCAGATGAGCGACGCACCGGCCAGGCCGCACTCGATACCGAAGCCGATTGCGGCATCGGCTCCGAGTGCGTCAGGCGCGTCTGAGAGTCGATCAGCGAAGGTGGGCTTGTTGGCGTGGACCAAGATCGCGAGGTCGAGCCGCGCGGCCTCGCGGAAGAAAGGCCTGAACTTGGGGTCACCGAGGTTCTGGCCTTCGATGTTGGTGCGTATCTCGACGCCACTGAGGCCGAGCTCCTTCACGTGGGATAGTTCTGAGACTGCAAGTTCAACGTCCTGCATGGGGACTGAGCCGAGCCCGTAGTAGTGCTCGGGGTGCTCGCGAACGACCGTCCCTATGGTTTCGTTCAGGTGGCTGGCGAGCTTTGATCCGTCGGCTGAGTCCAGGTGGTACATGAGCAGTTCGGGCAGCGGGGAGACGACCTGCTTGTCCACGCCGATGTTGGGCAGGTCTTCGATGCGTTTGGCTGCGTCCCACGCGGTATCGCGGAACGACCTGAACTTCTTTCCGCCGATCATCATGTCGGCGTTGCCGTCGTCTAGGTGCTGCATCACTGGTAGGTTTGGGATACCCGGGAAGTCTTCCGGGACGATGTGGCAGTGCATGTCGATGATCATTGAGTGTTCCTTGGGTTCGCTTGTGGCTTGCTGGTCGGGGACAGAATATAGCTTACTTGCGTGGACCCCGGGCTCGATTCTGGGCAGTACGTGTAGCAAGTCGGGGCTCGCCCTCGGATCTCTTGGCTTCGCCGCTAGGACTAAAGGTCGCTCGGCGCTCCG
The DNA here is from genome assembly GCA_027618515.1 of Chloroflexota bacterium. Classification (GTDB taxonomy): domain Bacteria; phylum Chloroflexota; class Dehalococcoidia; order Lucifugimonadales; family Australimonadaceae; genus CALGTL01. Next base: position 11,711 of record JAQCEV010000084.1, read on the forward strand.
GGGACGGGCTCGTTGGTGGGTTTCGGCGTGTAGCAAGTCGGGGCTCGCCCTCGGATCTCTTGGCTTCGCCGCTAGGACTAAAGGTCGCTCGGCGC
>JAQCEV010000085.1 GCA_027618515.1 Chloroflexota bacterium
ATCTGATACAAACAGAGGGCGGGAGCGCCCTCTTCGTTCCCGTGGACGTTAGCGCCAATGAGCAGGTCGAATCCGGCATGGCGCAGGTCATCGACCGTTTCGGCGGGCTAGATGGCGTAGTGAACTGTGCAGGAGCCCGGGTCACCGGCACAGCGGTTGACACCTCGCCTGCTCAATGGGACCTCGCGATTGCCACCAACCTTACGGGAACCTTCCTCGTCAGCCGCGCGGCTGTCCCTGAACTACTCAAGCGCCAGGGAGGATCGATCGTAAACATCACCACGACATCCGCGCTCCGGGCCGCGCCTGAACGTGTCGCGCACGGCGTCTCCAAGGCTGGGGTTCACATGCTGACGACGTCCATGGCTATCGATCACGCCAGCGACCGCATCCGCGTGAACTGCGTGTGCCCAGGGCCCACGTCGCTCCCGCTGACGCCCACAGATGCACGTGACCTCGCTGGCACAGCAAAGCGCATGCCTACGGGGCGCGTTGGAACTCCATCAGACGTGGCGGAGGCCGTCATCTACATGCTGTCGGACGCTAGCCAACATGTTACCGGGACGATACTCCCCATCGACGGCGGCCTACATCTCACAGGAGGGCTCTAGCACAGCGGGTGCGCCTATGCGATGACGTGGGGTTTCAGCGGCTCGATCTGACGATTGGTGATCTCCTGGATGCGCTCCTCGGAGATGGTTATGCCATGCATCTCGGCGCGCATCCGTAGCCGCTCCTGGCAGACCTCGATGATCATGGCTTTGAGGGAATCGAAGTCCTGGCCTGACTCGATAGCGATGCCAACACCATCGGCGTTGTGGTCGTAGTGGCCGACCTCTTCGTTGTAAATCTCTTTGCCAGCCGCCTTGATCCGCAGGAGCAGCGGGTCTTCTGTCTGGAGCACGGCACCAGCGTAGAAGATACCGGCGCCACCGCCCTCGGCGAAGCTGAAAGTGAGGTTTGCGAGGTCAGGGTTCTCCGATAGAAGTCGTGCCCGGAGTGCCTCCAAGCGATCGTCGCTTGGCAGGTGCAGCGCCTCTAGGTCGGCCATGCGCACTGGCCCGCCAGTGATGCTCTCCAGGATGTCGGCATACTTCCGGTAATGCGTGAACTCCTCAAGCATCTGGTGCAGCCCATACTCCAGGGCATCGCGGCCGTCGGACGTCTCCGCGTCTGGGAGGCCCGCCATGACATTGTCGATGAACCACTGAGTGCGCGTGCCTGGCCGGAGCAGCAGGCCCGTTCCACGAAGCTCCCGCAGGCACTGATGCATCAGCCAGAGCACGTGATCCTCCGGCTGGTGAAGCGCTTGCAGAAAGGTCGTGGCGATCTCCGCTTCGCCTGCCCAGAAGTACTCACCAAGGTCGGCGAGGTCCTGCATCATCTCGGTTGTCGTTGCCTGAACCACTTTGATCCTCCTGTGTCTGCCTGACCTGAACGCTCGCTCCGCGCTGGCGGATTCAGGTGCTACGAAACTTCCTTGCCGCCGTTCACCGCAATCAACTGACCGGTCACGAAGTCAGCGTCCGACGAGAACAGGTACGCGACGGTGCCGGTCAGATCGGACGGAACGCCTCGCCGCCCGAATGCGCGTGACTCCTCAGGGGTCGCATCGCTCCCGGTGAGGTCGACGTCCTGATCCGTACCCCCTGGCGCGAGGGTGTTCACGTTGATGTTGTACTGCCCAAGCTCGCGGACGATGGACCTCGTAAACGCCATGATGGCGCCCTTCGAGGCGACGTAGTGCGGCATGCTCGAGTTGACGCTGTTGGATGGCCGCAGCATGGTCGTCGAACCGATGTTCACGATCTTTCCGCCTCCCTGGTCACGCATGTACGGCAGCACCGCCCGCGTGCACAGGAACGTGCCCTTCACGTTGACGGCGAACACTTTGTCCCACCAGTCGGGGTCAACGTCCATGATCGATGGGCCGGTGATGTTGGTCATCAGCCCAGCGTTGTTCAGGAGGCCATCGACGCGCCCGAACCGCTCGTTCGTTCGGCGCGCCATGTCGAGGGTTGCGTCCTCGCTCGTGACGTCGACGTTCAGCGATAGCACCTCAGCGCCCGCCGCTTCGCACAATGCTGAAGTCTCCGCGCAATCGAGCACGTCGCATATCGCGAGTTTGGCGCCCTCTTCGGCCAGCCGCACAGAATAGGCCTGGCCCAGGTGCCTGGCGGCACCGGTGACGATGATTACCTGGTCCTGTAGTCTCTTAGCTCGCTCCGCCAACTCGGGCCTCCTAGGTGATTGTTAGTCCGTAGAATTTCGCCACGTTATCACGAAGCAGCTTCTGCTTCGCTTCCTCAGGAACGTCGGTGCGCCCCATGAGGTAGCCAGGGGAGTCGAGAACCCGGTGGCCGTGGGGGATGTCGCTGGCGTATACCCAGCAGTCGGCGCCCCAGCGATCGATGACGTAGGGCAGCATCGCCTCGTTGACTTCAAAGCCCAGGAATACGCGCCCTGCCTTGATGTACTCATCGGGGGTCATATCGGGCAGGCCTTTGGCGATCAGCGCGTCGTGCTCGGCGCGGGTGGCACCAAGCTTCGCCCGGAACTGAGCGTCATGCACGACCAGCTCCGTTTGCTCAACCATGAAGTCGACCCACGTGCAGCCTGTCTCGAGGAAACCGACCTTTACGCCGGGGAATCGATCAAGGATGCCTGAGACCATGATGCGCTTGAAGCCCATCAACACGGAGAAGTGGAACTGGTGCTCGGCGAAGTCGTCGTACGTGTCAGAGAGTGCCATCGCGCTACGCCCTGGGTGAACCGCCAGGGGTAAGCCCGTGTCCTGCGCGGCTGCCCAGATGGGCTCGAAATCTGGGTGGTCGATGGCTTTGTTCTCGTAGACACCGAAAACCATGACACCCACTGAACCCATGTCCTTGGTGCGTTCGATCTCTTTGGCGGCGGCCTTCGGGTCACTGGGGTCGATGACCGTGACCCACTTGAATCGACCTGCATCCTGATTGCTGATGTCGGCGATCCAGTTGTTGTAGGAGCGGGTCAATGCCTGATTGAGTGCCGCGTCGCCGGTCAGGGGATGCGCGAGCAGGAGCGTGGGATAGTTCACCTGTAGGTAGGTGTTCTCTGCATCCAACACTGCCGCGCGCGCGGCAGCTGAGCGAAACTCGCCGCTCTCCATACTGCCTCGCCATTGCGCGAGCTTGATGTTTTCGTCTGCGTTGACGCCTCCCTTGCTCGAAGGGGACGAGCCCACGCGGAAGAGCCCTCGTCCAGGGATATCCCATGAGAAGTAGGTTCCCTCGGGGTCGGCATTCACTACTGTCGGTCGTTGATCACGAAACTTCGGTTCAAGGTACTCATCGGAGAATGTACCTTCCCATTCGTCGACGTGACCGTCTGCGTCCCAGGCGTCCTTCATCCGAACCTCCCAACCCACGCTTAACTCTGATGCGTGTGCAGGGTACTGCGGGCGGTGCCAGGGAGCAACGGCATGCACCGGCATCGTGCGAACCGGGGTGGTAGGGGCGCGAATGGGTGCTGGAACAGCGTATCCCTAGCAGATAGAATCGCGCTTGTCGGCTCAGGAGGCGCGATCATGTTAAGTGTTGAGCAGAACGAGCGGATCACACGCGTGGGCCCCGGTACACCGATGGGGACGTTGATGCGTCGTTACTGGCAGCCCGTGGCCGGTGAGGCCGAGTTCGTTGATGCGCCTACCAAGCGCGTTCGCATCCTGGGTGAGTCTCTGACTCTGTTCAAGGACAAATCAGGTAGGTACGGACTCATCGCGCAGCGGTGTCCTCATCGCTTGGTGGATCTAGCCACGGGCTACCCCGACGCCGAGGGCTTGCGGTGCATCTACCACGGTTGGAAGTTCGACACCGCAGGCAACTGCATCGACCAACCTGCGGAGCCTGCGGATAGCACGTTCAAGGATCGCGTTCACATCACGTCCTATCCGCTGGAAGTGATGGGTGGGCTCATCTGGGCTTATATGGGGCCGGAGCCGCGACCTCTGCTGCCACGGTGGGATCTTTTCGTCATGAACGGTGTGTTCCGCCAAATTGGCGCGACGGTGCTGCCTGCGAATTGGCTGCAATGCCAGGAGAACTCCGCGGATTCCTGGCATGCGATGTTCACCCATGGCTGGTACGCGAACTATCTCATCGACCGTTCAGAATCGCGTGGCGAAGCGGTAAACCCGTTCATGCGGAGCACCGCCGCGATGTTTACGAACAATCCGGACGAGCGGCACGCCTATGAGCGTGCCGAGTACGGAATGCTGAAGCGGCGTATCAGGCGAGGGGAAACGGAGGAGGCGCACGGTTGGAAGACGGGGCATCAGATGCTGTTCCCCAACTACGTTCGGATCGGCAAGAAGGGGTGGTACGCGTTCCAGATGCGGATCCCGATGGACGATACCCACACGTGGCACCTGCACTATGAGGTGATCGACCCGGGACCTGATGTGGATGTGCCTCCTCAGTCGGTGGTGCCGATGTTCGAGGTGCCGGTCATGGAGCATCCGGATTTCATCTTGGGACAGGACTATGTGGCATGGCATGAGCAGGGGGAGATCGCCGATCGCTCACAGGAGATGCTGGGGCAGTCGGATGAGGGAGTGATCCTGCTGCGGCAGATGCTGCTTGAGCAAATCGAGGTCGCAGAGCGTGGTAAGGACCCCATCAACGTCTTCCGTGATCCCGCGAAGAACGAAAGCCTCTCGCTGCCGACGGAGCACTACGGCGACTTCAGCGATTACAAAGACGGCGCTATCTCCTACTACGACACGGGCCGCTATGGCTACATCGACGAGATCGAGGCGCTGTACCAACAGGCTAAGCAGAGGGCGCTGCAGAAGAAGTAACGCCCCGGTAATGAATCGTCACTGAGTAAGGGAGGGACTATGGCCCCGGAGATCAACCCGTTCACGCTGCCCGAAGATCAAAAAGGATGGCGAGGCTTGGAGGTCAGCGGTCGACCTCGGCGGAGAGTGTTTTCGGTCTTGGAGACCGACCAAGTTCTGGTGACTGCGCTGATGCAGCTTCCTGGTGAGCCAGGAGTGCGCCATAGCCACGAGAGTGGTGAGCTGTCGTTCAGGTGGGCAGGGGAGATGACTCCGTTCATCACCTGGCACCCTGGAGGGGAATGGCACGGTGGCGCGGCTGAGGTGCGGCCAACAGCGGGCAACGATGTGGCGGAGGCGCTGGCTTTGCTGAGCGATCAGTTGAAGTCAGGCAGCACTGAAACGCAGGCACTGTTGGGGATCGCGGGCAAGCTTCAAGAGCAGATCGACCTACTCCAGTACCAGCTCAAGAACACGAAAGGCCCCGCTGGCGGACCAGGGTTGATCATCGACTGCCTCTTCCCGCCGTTCAAGACGACCATCGACGATCCTACGTACCCGAGTGTGCGTGAGATCACCGGACAGTGGTACGACTAAGGCCTCCGTGTCGCTCGCCAACGCATAGACGATAAGAAGGCCCTCCCATTCGGGAGGGCCTTCTTATCGTCTATCTGGTCGGTTTCGGTGTCAGCTCGCCTAAGGACTAAACCTCAGGGAAGAGACCTCGAATCACATCAAGGGTCGCAGGGTCCAGCTTAAGTAGCCCTTCGATGACCTCTTGGTATTCCTGGCCGGTCTTCAAGCCGACATCGTAACCACGGGCTACCATGTCGGTGATGAATGCGTCGCTAGCGACGACTTCAGCGAACGCTGCACGGAGTGCAGCAATGATCTCTGGGGGAGTCTGGCTGGGCATCGCAAAGACGCGGGTTGATGCAGAGAGATCCAGCAGCGCGTCGATCCCGTCGACCTGCGTCTGCGTGGCACCCAAACGGTCTTTGGCGATGTTCATGTACGAGTCCACCCATTCGTACTTGCCCTGGGCTTTGCCTGCCGTAACCCACGGGGGCTCAACCTTGGTGTAGAAGAGTGGCGTGGCGAAGCCATCCGCCCATTCGGGGTTCAAACGAGCTTCGGATTCGCGGCAGGTGGCCGTGACTTCAACTTCCTCTCGGTTGAACGCTGCGTTCATGTCAGAAGTACCTGAGTAGCCGAAGACCTGCTCCAACGGGAAGCCCACCTGCACTGCCCATTTGGAGGTCGTGGCGTAGGTGTCGATCTGACCGATCTGGGCCAACGTGAGTGGCCGCCCTATGTTCATGAATGCGTCCAGGGAATCTGCGACGGATGTCCGGACGCAGAAGGTCTGGTCGCTGGGGGCGAAGTCAGGCACACCAAGGTAGGTGATGTCAGTGGGGTCAAAGCCTTCCACGCCTTGCAAGATCGCACTCTGAATCAGAGTTGCGATGACCAGGACGATATCAACGTTGCCCTCGCGGTACGGCCTGTCGATGACCGACTTGGCTGCGACCAACGTGTTAGCCCCAGGAAGGTTGGATACTACGACCGTCGGGTTGCCAGGCAACGCCTTCTTCAAGTGAACGGCGAAGATGCGCGCGAAGGTGTCAAAACCACCGCCCGGAGAGAAGCCAACCGTGACACGCACGGTGTCGCCTGCGAAGTCGATCGGCGCGACGGTGGGTACCGGCGTCGCCGTCGGTGCTGGCGGGGTTACGCCCGGAGGAAGCGCCGTGGGGGTGGCTGTAGGGGGGGCTGGCGTGGCGGTTGCTACAGGTGTGGGCGTTGGGTCGGATCCGCACGCCGCCACTAGCAGCGATATGGCGACCACGGACAGTATCACCGAGATACGGCCCAGTCGGAGACTCTTCAGATTACCTTTCACGCGTTCCCTCCCAAAATCATAACTTTTGCCCACCCGGCGGACGGGTCAGGGGAGCCTATCACCACTCACACATAGAGTCCACGCACCACGATCATTTGCCCTTGAGAATATCCGGGATGATCCCACCGAAAATAGGATCGGACCACGTCACGTGGATCACGTTGTCGAAGAAAAAGTAGAGGATGAACACGAACAACAGCGATCCGATCAACGCTTGCCACCAGCGCGTCTGACCGAAGATCCACAGATACAAGAAAATGTAGATGGGGACGGTGATCTGGAATCCGACCAACCAGATGGAGAAGACGAAACCCACTGTGGAGCCGAGTGCTTTCAAGGTTCTTCGGAGCACGGTGCTCCTGTCGTCGCCCGTTTTGGTCCGGCCGATGTCCATGATTTTCCGCTCACCTGTTGAGGGAGCTTGAATCAGATGTACCAATGCATACAGCGTCACGACGATGATGCCAGCGATGCTGGCGAGAAACGGAAGCCTCGCCGCAGTCAGCGGCCAGTCTTTGCCGTGGCAAAAGTCCAGCGATCCGCACCATTGCGAGATGGCCAAGAAATAGATGAACGCCACCCCTGCGAACGCTACGAAAACGCCGTTTGCTGTGGGGCGTAGCTTCGCCTTGAGCGAGCGGTGAGGAGCAGCCGGTTCGGGCGCCGCTGCGACTGCCACCAGATCAGCGATATCCCCCTCACCATCCGGCAATGGGGTCTGACTCGTTACCTTGCGCTGGACCCACACGGTGTAGGCGCCCGTCACGATCGCGAGACTGAGTATCGCGATGACAGGGATCCGCGTGAACATTTCCCAGCCGTACGTTTGGCTCGCGATACTGTAGAACTTGTCGACAATGGGGCCGAGGACGACGGCAATGATGATGGGAGGCCTTGGCCACCCATACGTTTTCATGAAGAAGCCAACGAACCCAAAGGCCAACATGACCAGCAGGTCAGCGATCTGGAAGTTCGCTTGGAAAGCAGCCAGGCTCAGTGTTGCGAAGGCCAAGGGGACAAGGACGTTGGGACGTACGAATGCGATCTTCGCGAGCCATGGAGTGAACGCCAGGGCGAGGCTGGTTGCAAATACGTTTGCGAGCACGAGCGCAAAGACAATAGTCATCGTCAGGTCGAGGTGCTCGTCTAGCATTGATGGGCCCGGCTGCAAACCGAGAATCACGAGGAAACCGAGGAAGATGGCCATGCCAACGCTTCCCGGTACCCCAAAGAAGAGTGTCGGTACCAGCGATCCTCCGTCTACCGCATTGTTTGCGGACTCAGGGGCGATCACTCCGCGGACATCGCCAGTTCCGAAGGTTTTCGTCCCGCCACTGACCGTTTGGCGGGCCGACGCGTACGCGAGCCATTGCGCTAGCGATCCCCCGATGCCTGGCAGCAAACCCACGAACACGCCAAGCCCGGCTGATCGGAATACCAAAGGCCAGTTGTGGAGAACTTCGTTCATCCCCTCGCGGCGTCCCGAATTAGCTTGCTTCATCAGGTCAGACCCTGCGGATCGTGCGATGGGCTGATCACTGATGATCATGTCTATGAATTCGGGTAGGGCGAAAAGCCCGATAACAACGGGGACTATATGGATCCCGCTCCATAGGTAGTCGACACCGAACGTTGAGCGGGCGATACCGCTGCCGGCATCGAATCCGACTGTGGATATGAGAAGACCGATGGCGCCAACCATGAGCCCGCGTAACAACGCCCCGCTGCTGACGACTCCAACAACCATGATCGCAACGAGGCCGAGTATAAAGAACTCAGCTGCTCCGAACGAGTTGACCACTGGACGGGCGACCGGAATCGTGATCAGCAGGAAGATGGCGCCCACGACTCCACCGATCAGCGACGCGAAGTATGCCGCCGATAGCGCAACGCCTGCCCTACCTTGCCGTGCCATGGGGTTGCCATCGAGGATGGTTGCCTGTCCAGAGGTTGAGCCAGGTATTCCCAGAAGCACTGCCGGAAGAGTGTCGCCGGTGGGTACCGTCGAAACCATGCCGATGGCGAGTGGCAAAGCGATGAAGGGATCCATGCCGTAGGCAAAACCTAGCAAGACGACCAGCGTGGGAACAGCACCACCCGGCAGAGCGCCGCTCAGCACTCCGATGATGGTTCCGGCACCCAGGGCCAGCAGTACCTGCCATGACGCAATATGGGAGAGAGCTACGCCTGCTGCTTCAAGCATCTGTCATACCGCCACTTTGTCCGCGATCCACGTGTTCCACTATCCGCGACTCCCTCTCAAAGCTCCGACGCGTGTTCTGAATTCCTGTCCGGTGGCCCTGTACCGGCCTTATAGACCGGAAATGAATTGTTCCTCGGTTGACCAACGACCGCAGTTGGAACGCCAAACCATCTCCATATATGCCATGTCTTCGTCGGACAATGGGTCAGCCCCAGAGCAAGCCACGGCCTCTTCTAGGTGCGCGAGCTCAGAGTATCCGCCGAGAACCGTGGTCACGCCGGGGTGTTGGAGAATGAATCGGTAGGCTGCCTGGGACAGCGTTTGCTCCTGTCTCGACAGAAACGCGAAAGGTAAAGCTCGCTGAACCATCGCCTGATACGCGTCTACGTTCCGCGTCAGACCGCCGCCCGCAAGCGCGTGACGTTTGCCACCAGCCACCGCGTGATCCGTCAGCACACCACCTGCGAGCGGCCGGATCACCGCGACGCCGACGCCTAGCTCGAAGGCACGGTCGATGAATCGTCCGTAGTCGTGTTGGATGTCTAAGCCATCTGGCTTAGTCATGCCGGCAGTCGGATTGAGTAAGTCGTACCACACGTTGATCATGTGGAACTCGCGAGTTTCAAGCAGGGTGTGAACCGCCTCCGAATTCGCGTCTTCGTTCGCAAATCCGAAGAAGCGGGTTTTGCCTGCGCGCCGCACGCGTTCTAGCCCCTCCAGTGCCCCATTGGGGCCGAGGTAATCGTTAAGTCCGAGGTGGATCCAGCCGGGCACCGTAGTGTCTGTTTCCATCCCTGGGGGATTGTGTATCTGGACGACATCTACGAAATCGACCCCGAGGCGCTTCAGGCTTTCGTCGACAGATTCGACGACCGCGTCCGCGACGTTGCCTAGTTCATTGGGCATGATCTCGACCTTCGTTGTCAGGAACGGTCGAAAACCGATCTCACGCATGACCTTGCCGATGTTGGTTTCGGCCACGCCTTTGCCGTAGTCAGGAGAGGTGTCGAAGTAGTTGATTCCGGAAGCCAGCGCTTGTTCGACGGCTTCAACTTGCTGCTTGAAGCTGCCATTCACCATCAACCCGGCGTTGTCTCCGCTACCGAAACCAATCTCTGAGATGCGCATCCCTGTGGCCGCTACATTGCGATATTTCATGGTGGTCAGCTTTCCCCGCCGAGGCCTCGCGTCGCGCGACCCGGCTAGACATCATTCGTCACTGTCCCGAATGTGCCTGGAAATCTATCGTGTATGGGCGTGCAGCGCAAGGATGATGGCCCCGAACGAGCTACCGATGCGGGCGAGCCGTCTTATTGGCTTCCTCAGGAAAGCTGGTCGCGGGTGGGAACTTGGTGCTCAAGGAGCACTTCGCGCCGGGTTCGGGCCGACTCCAGCATGGCTAAGCAGACCTCCATCGTCGCCTTGGCCCAAGGACCGTCGTGAACGAGCGGTCGTCCCTCCGTTGCGGCGTAGTAGATCTCATCGATGACGGCGCCACGTCCCTGCACCCCACGCCACGGCTCAGGCTTGATGAGCTCAAACCCATCGGCTGTGTAGGAGCCCACTCCTTCAGGGAGCATCCGCAGGTCGGCCGATTCGCACGTCACTACGAAAGAACCCAACTCGCCCTGCAATAGAGAAGTGGATCCGGGAGCAGCACCTGCGCGGGCGACGGGGCGCTGTCCGCCATACCCCGTGTCGATCCGCATCGTGACCTCATCTTCAGGGGACTCCGCTGCACGGAGCGCACGACGCGTGGCGCCATAGCGCTCGGGTTCCTTGGAACCACGACCGTCGGCCAATTCCGTAGAGTTGAAATGGTCGTACCCACTGTAAGTTAGCGTAGCGACCGCTCCGTTCTCGAAATCCAGGAACGCGGTATAAGCCCCCTCGGTCTGTCTGGCTGGGTCCATGACCCAGGTTGCGGCACGCACGCTGCGAGCCATGCCTCCAGCGACGTAGCGGGCCGCGTCCACCTGGTGGGGCACCTGGTTGTACATGATCCCGCCGCCCATCTCAGTCACGAGCTCTTCGGGCCTACGAGGGCGGTACAGGAAATCGGTGTAGGACGTTGCGCTGATAACGCCAAGTCGTCCGACCGCACCGCTTGCAACGATGGTTCGCATCTTCTGAACGGTAGGGTTGAAACTTGCGGTATGCCCGATAACCATCTGGACGCCGCCATTGGCGGCGGCTTGAGTCATCGCTTCACAGTCTTCTAGCGTCAGCGCCATAGGCTTCTCGACGATGGCGTGCTTGCCGTTTTGAGCAGCGAGCGACATGTGCTCGACGTGCATCCCGTGGGGTGTCGCTATATACACCACGTCGACGTTGGGACTCTTACACAGGGCCGCCACGTCAGTGAAAACCTCGCCACCGAAGTCCGCATGGAACCGATCCAGGTGTTGGCGATGGAGGTCTGCGGCGGCGGTCACCCTGATTCCGGGGTGCTCGGCAAGCGCTGCAAGCATCCCGCTCCCCGCGCGACCGAGCCCGATCACACCGAACCGCAATTCCTTCTCACTCATGCGTAGTTGGGCTTTCTTTATCCGTGATAGCAAACGAGCCGGCCCGAA
>JAQCEV010000086.1 GCA_027618515.1 Chloroflexota bacterium
TGGAGTTGGTCGGGGCTCGCCTTTAGATGTTTTGGTCTCTTGGCTTCGCCGCTAGGACTAAAGGTCGCGCGGCCGCTCCAGGGCCGGGGCTCGTTGGTGGGTTCTGGCGTGGAGTTGGTCGGGGCTCGCCCCTAGATGTTTTGGTCTCTTGGCTTCGCCGCTAGGACTAAAGGTCGTGAGGCCGCTCCGGGGCCAGGGCTAGAACGTTTTGTCACGCAACTAAAACGACAGCCACCGGATGGTGGCTGTCGTTTTATCTATCCGGAGGTCAGGTAGCGGATCGGTCGCTAGCTGGCGTTGAGGCCGAAGAAGTTGATGGCGTTGCCGCAGGTCATCTTGTAGCGGATGTCATCGGGGGCGTTGGCGAAGGCCTTGTCGAGGATCTTCATGGAGTAGGGCCAGTCGGATTCCTGGTGGGGGAAGTCTGAGCCCCAGATGAGGTTGTCGACGTTCAGCAGGCTACGCATCTCGACGCCCACGCGGTCGTACTGGAAACCCCAGACGGTGTGCTCCAAGAGGTATTCGCTGGGGTCGCGAGCGAGCGGGTTGAACCCAAGGTGCTCCTCAGCCCAGTAGCGGTTGCGCTCGTAGCGAGCGTCCGCTCCCTGGAGGTAGAACGGGATCCAGCCGATCTGGTTCTCGGCGAAGAGAATCTTGAGATCGGGGAATCGGTCGAAAAGGCCGGAAAGCACCCACTGCACAGCAACGAGGCCTGAGCTGCCGCGCGTGGGCCCGAAGCGAGCGACCTGCTCAGCAAGAGTGCGACCGGATGCTTCCAAGCGCACGCGGTCCTCTTCGGTCCCTTTGGGGTACAGGAGGTACGAACCCTCCTTGGGCCGCTCGATGTCCACGTGAACGGTGACGGGCATGCCCATCTCCTGGGCAGCCGCGAAGAAGTGATCGTCGTCCGGAGACGGGTAGGTTTCGCCAGCGGGAAAGCCCATGAGCATGACGGCCCCCAGGCCACCTTCTTTGCAGTGGTTGAGTTCCGCGATGTAGGCGTCGACGTCGTCCACGGCAGGCATGATGCCAACGCCGATGAGTCGCTCTGGGTTGTAGGAGCAGTACTCCCCGAGCCAGTCGTTGTAAGCGTGGAGAATCGACTTGTAGGCTTCATCGTCTTCGACCGTGCGCCAAACGCGGGGGCCAGTGGCCTGGGCTGGGAACAGCACTTCAGCGTCGACCCCGTCCTGCGTCTGCTCGTCGAGGCGCTGTGAGGGTGCTCCGGTTCCGGGTGTTCCTTCGTACCGGACGCCATCAGGCACGTAGTTCTCGCGGCCTTTACCTGCGTAGAGGTCGGCTGGGGCGGCCTTGCGGACCAGCTTTCCGTCGATGAAATAGGCGTCATAGCCGTCTAAGTGGCGGAGTTCCGGCGCCCACCGCTTGTACTTGTCCGGGATGCGGTCGGTCCATAGGGCTGTGTCGACTTCCATGTGGGAGTCGCCTGAGATGTAGCGGTACTGCACGGGAACACCTTCTTGTGCGTGGGACCCGCTGACGGGGCCGGCTCGCGGAGAATGCTTCATACGCTAAGCGGTTTGAGGGGTAACGAACAACTTCTAGAGGCGGGGCCGGGGGTAAACGGTATGCGTTATACCACGACAATCTGCCCATTAGTGAGTCGCGCGCGGGAGCGCACAGGGGACTGAAAGCTCCATAGAACGAGCCGTAGACAAATGGAACCGTCGCCACTCCTCCTAAGATACCGGCCGTATGAGTCACGCGCGCCCATGATCCGCCAATAAGCCGAATTGCAAAGTCGCGGTCGGGGGAGCCGAGGCTCGGACTCGCGGCCTCCCGCTCCGAACGCAGGCACGGTACCGGACTGCGCCACACCCCATTGTCTGCTCCTCGCACAGTGCGAACCCACCCGTCACCACTACACAAGCTCGTTCGCTACTGCTATCATTCTTCGGTTGCTCCCCCGTCCCAGGTGGAGACAATGTGGAGATAGGGTGGAGAAACCACCTCTGCACGAAAGTCTGGCAATGACATACGCAATCGTAAAAACAGGCGGAAAACAGTATCGCGTCGAGCCCGGCACCAGCATTGTCGTTGAGAAAATCGCGGCAGATGAGGGTAGTACGATCGAGCTAGACGAAGTGCTCATGATCTCGGACGACTCGTCCACGACCATAGGGACCCCCTTAGTAGAGGGTGCCAAAGTGGTCGCGGAGGTGGAGACGCAGGCCAAGGGCGACAAGATCATCGTACTCAAATACAAGCGCAAGACACGCTATGCGGTGAAGTCCGGGCATCGCCAACGTCTCACGAAGCTCGCTATCAAGGAGATCGTGACGGGTGGTGCAGCAGCGGCTCCGGCGGGTGGAAAGCGAGCAGCTGATGGCGCATAAGAAGGCCGGCGGTAGCAGCCGGAACGGACGAGACAGTAATTCACAGCGCCTGGGCGTGAAGCGATTCGGCGGCGAGGCCGTACGCGCAGGCACGATCATCATCCGACAGCGCGGGACGAAGGTTCACGCTGGCCGGAACGTCGGGATGGGTCGCGATCACACGCTGTTCGCACTCGTTGACGGTGTCGTTGAATTCGACCACGCCAGCAAGATCCGGAAGCGCGCCAACGTCGCGCCCGCAGAGGTCGCCTAGCACCTTTGCGGTTGCTGGCGCATCTGACTTGGTAACTGAACGAACGGAATGCAACTATGAAGCTTGAGATTCACCCAATTTATTTCGATGACGCCGTGGTTACCTGTTCCTGCGGGAACACGTGGACGACAGGCGCTACGAAGCAGGCCATCAAAGTGGAGATCTGCTCCCAGTGCCACCCGTTCTTCACGGGTGAGCAGCGTATCGTTGACACCGAGGGCCGCGTGGAACGCCTGCGCCGCCGTTTCAACCTGGAGAAGTAGCTCCGCTGAACTGGTAGAAGAAACCGAACAAAAGTACCTTGACTGCCTCAGCCTCGCTGGGGCAGTTTGGTAGAGCGAAGTAGCGATCAGCGACGGAGAGTAGATTGGCCCACGAACACGAGCAGAGCCCCAACGCCTCCGTTTACGGAGGGCAAGCGGTGATCGAAGGCGTGATGATCCGGGGTATCCACGTCTACTCGGTGGCGGCACGCCATCCCGACGGGAGCATCCGTACGCTACTGAAGCCCGTGCCGAAATGGGCCATCAACAAGTGGCGCCGCATCCCGTTCGTGCGCGGGACGTTGGTACTGGCAGAGAGCATGACCATCGGTATGCGAGCTCTGACATACTCTGCGCAGATCGCTGCAGGCGAGGACGACAACGATGAGCCGATATCCCCGTTGGCTCTCGCGCTGACGATCGCACTTTCGTTGGGTCTCGGTATCGCGTTGTTCTTCGTGTTGCCGCTTGTCATCACACACACCGTGATCGACCCCGCCACGGACAGTTCCATCTTGAGTAACCTCGGCGAGGGCGTTTTGCGCTTGCTGATCTTCTTCGCGTACCTAGGGTTGGTAGGCTTGATGCCGAGCATCAAGCGGGTGTTCGCGTACCACGCAGCAGAGCATATGTCGGTTCACGCCCACGAGGCGCACCTACCGCTGGACAACGAGCACGTGCGTATGTTCCCGGCGGCGCATCCGCGCTGCGGGACGGCGTTCCTGCTGACGGTGATGCTGGTGTCGATCCTCGTCTTTGCGCTGATGGGTACGCCTGATCTGCCGATCCGCATCGCGTCACGTATCGTGTTCATCCCGGTGATCGCAGGGATCTCCTACGAGGTGATTCGGTTCAACGCAAAGCATTCAGCGAATATGCTGGTGCGTGCGGGGACGGTGCCGAGCCTGCTGCTTCAGCGCTTGACGACCCGCAAGCCCGACGACGATCAGATCGAGGTTGCGATCGCAGCCATGACCGCCGCCATCGAGGGCGATGTCCAGGCGATAGCGGCTGCAGCCGCTGCGAGCTAGGGCTAGCTAGGTCCTCGCACGAGCGAGCTGGTCCTCGCGCGACCGGGTGCGACGTCGGGCGTTTGGGATCGACGGTCCCGGTTTGGTCCTTCGCGCTTGGCGTACTTTCATCAAACGACCGATGCTGCTACTTTGCGGTGAATTGCTCTTTCTTTTCCCCCTCGCTCGCTCATTCCCTGAACGTCTGAGCGCAGACTTGGACGCGGTCGCCGCCAACTATCGCAAGACGCCGCACGTGGCCACGGCGTGGCCCAGACGGCTAGAATGCGCGCGCTTCGATAGCGCCGAGCCTGGATAGGCCCATTGCTGTCGGACGCTAAACCAAGCAGATCAGGGGAGGCGTGTTGTGAAGATTCTGAGATTCAACGACGAGCGCGTGGGCGTGCTGGTCGACGGCAAGGGTGTCGTCGATGTGAGCGAGGCGATCTCCTACCGAGAGGAGAAAGGGCCGCAGCGCGTGATGCAGCAGGTCATCGAGGAGTGGGACGCGACGTTCCGGGCGCAGTTCGAGTCGCTCGCGGCAAGCGGCGACGGTGTGCCGTTGGAGAGCGTGACGCTGCTCAACCCGATCCCGCAGCCACGTAAGGTGTTGGCAGCGTTCGCGAATTATCTGGACACGCCAGAGCGCAAGCCAGACGACATCCCGCTGGAGTTCTTCTACAAGTCTCCTGAGACGGTCGGGCCCGGAGGCGAGGTGCACTTGCTGGACATCGCGCCGGTGTACGTTTTCCAGCCAGAGGCAGAGATCGCGTTCGTGATCGGCAATCACGCGAAGAATGTGTCGATTGAGAATGCTTACGATCACATCTTCGGGTACTGCCCGTTCGTGGATATCTCCGCTCGCGGGATGACCAGGCGCACGCAGTTCCTCCCGAAGGGTCAGGACACGTTCGCGTTGGTTGGCCCGTGGATCACGACTCGCGATGAGGTGGGCGACCCACACACGCTGAACGTGAAGTCGTGGGTGAACGGTGGCGCGCGCCAGGATTACAGCACGTCAGCGATGGCCCGGAAGATCCCGGAACAGTTGTCGTGGGCAAGCAGATTCTTGCAGCTTCAAGGCGGCGACATCATCACGACGGGGACGTACCACGTGGGCTTGGGGCCGATCAACGATGGCGACGTGTTCGAGATCGAGATCGAGAAGCTTGGTCGGACAAGCTGGACCATCAAGAGCGATGGCCCCCGCAAGGATCCTGAGTTCCGCCCCGGTGTGACCCAGATCCCCAATGCCACCCCCGGTTTCTCCCGCGTCGACTAGGCGAGCGAGGTCCTCGCGGGACCGGGTGCGGCGCCGGGCGGTCGCTGGCGAGGGACGCGATTTGGCCCTGCGCGCGGGTGTTGGTTGGTTGAGATAGGAATACGAACGAACGGGGGCGGGGCAGACCTCGCCCTCGTTGGCGTTAGGAGTCAGGTATGGGTACCGTCGTGGTGAGGAACAAGACGAAGATGGTTCACGAGATATCCGTGGACGGTCACACGTTGCTGTCGGACGAGCCAGAGCCGGAAGGGGACGACGAGGGGCCGGACGCCCACGAGTTGCTCCTGGCCGGGTTGGGGTCGTGCCAGGCGATCACGCTACGCTTGTACTGCGAGCGCAAGGGTTGGGATCTGGGCGAGGTGACGGTGACGGTGACGAACGAGCGCGTTGGCAACGGCCAGGAACGGATATTGAGCCACATGACCGCTACCGGGAACCTGGATGAGGAGCAGCGCGAGCGGCTAGAGGTCATCATGGGCCGATGCCCCGTGAGCAAGTTGCTCAAGAGTCAGCCTGAGATGATCGAGACGTTCACGCTGGTTCGCTAGCTAGCCGCTTTGGTGGCTTCAGCCGCTTCCAACATGCGCCGGGCCGCGCCGTCGATGTCGTCGTTGCGCTCGCCACCCAGCATCTCGGCGAGTTCGTTGACGCGAGCGGTGGCGTCGAGCGCGAGGGCGCCAGCGAACGTACGCTCGTCCTCGACCGCCTTCTGCACGCGGAAGTGGCGGTCGGCGTAGGCGGCGATCTGGGGGAGGTGCGTGACGCAGAGCACCTGCGCGGCACCACCGAGCGCCCAAAGCTTGCGGCCAACGATCTCGCTGGCGCGCGCGCCGATGCCGGAATCGATCTCGTCGAACACCAACGTGGGCACGCCAGCCTCGGATCGCAGGGCGCTGATGAGCGCCAGCATGAGGCGTGCGGTCTCACCTCCAGAGGCAACCCTGGCCAGCGGCTTGAGGCCTTCACCAGGGTTGGTTTCAACCAGGAATTCCACGTGGTCGATGCCGGTAGCATCGAATGCGTAACTAACCCCATCAGGGCAAGTCAGGCCATCGTCATCCTGTCGTTGCGTGATCTCGCAGGCGAAGCGCACCTGGGGCATGCCAACCTCAATGAGGTGCTCGGCAGAAGCGACCGAGAGGCGTTGCCCAGCGTCTCTGCGCGCTTTGGATAGCTCCCAGGCCTGCGTTCCCGCCCACTCACGCGCGTTGGCGATCTGCGAGGTCAGCGCAATGAGGCGTTCGTCAGAGGTCTCGTAGGCCTCCAGCTTCTGCTGCGCCTCGTCGGCGAAGGCGAGCACGGCCTCCTCGGTGTCGCCGTACTTGCGCTTGAGTCGTCGCAACACCTCAATGCGCTCTTCCACGTCCAGGAGGCGGGCAGGGTCGCCACTGATGCCCTCGGCGTAGGAGCGGATGTCCCGGGCGGCGTCGCTGAGGCGGGCGGCAGATTCCTCCAAGGCATTGACGTGGCCCGCCAGCTTACCTGATGGATCCATCGAGCGTCGTAGCGCCTGCACGGCTTGCGCGATGAGGTCATCCGCGTTGGCAGAATCGCCGTAGAGCGCTTCGTACGCTGTGGCGCACGCCTCCTGGATCATGCGGGCGTTGGCTAGTTCGTCGCGCTCAGCGACAAGGACTGCCTCCTCGCCTGGCACGATACCCGCGTCGGCAATCTCGTTGACCTGAAAATCCAACAGGTCCTTCTGCTGAGCGGCAGCACGACTGTCGGCAGAAAGCTCTGCCAACTCGGCTTCGAGCGTGCGGACAACCGCGACGGCTTGCTCGACGGCGGGCCGGAGCGAGCGGTCGGTGGCGTGGGAATCGAGCATGACGAGCTGGAAGGTCGGGTCGAGCAGCGACAGGTGGGTGCCTTGGCCGTGGATGTCCACGAGCGCGACGCCGATCCCGCGCACAACGCTCACCGGCACGGCGCGCCCGTTCAGGCGCGATACGGTGCGCCCTTCACGATGCGTCTCGCGGAAGAGGACGATAGCGCCCTCGTCGTCTAGGTCAACGCCGGCCGCGGTGAGAGCGGCAGCGAGCGATGGGCTGGGCTCGCGTACCTGGAAAATGGCCTCGACAGACGCGGCATCGGCACCCGCGCGGATCAACGAGCGGTCGGCGACGCCACCAAGGACGAACTCAAGCGCGTCCACCAACAGCGATTTGCCCGCGCCGGTTTCACCGGTGACGACGTTCAGCGCGTGGCCGAGCTCCAGTTGAGTGTGCTCGATCACAGCAAGGTTGCGGACGGTCAGCTCGATAAGCATCGGGGCGGATTATAGGGCCGGTCACGCGTCTGCTGCGCCTGTGACTTCACCTTTGAGAGCCAGATATACGCCAAACAGTATGAGCGCGCCTCCAGGGATGACCATCCAGGACGGGGTTTCGCCGAGGACGGGTATCGCTACGAGGGTGGCGACGATGGGCTCGGCGCGAACGGCGAGGGCGACGTTGGTGGCAGAGACGTGTGCGAGCGACCAGTTCAGCAGCGAGTGGCCGACGGCCTGGGGAACGAGGGCCGTGATGAAAATCCAGAAGTAGGTTTCAGCAGGCAGGCCGAGCATGGGCGCGCCGGAGATGAGCGCGCCCGCGAGTAAGGCAACGGCGGCGGTGATGTAGACGACCGTGATGTACGGCAGGTTGCCCACGGTACGACGGGCCTTCCGACCGATGAGCAAGTGAGCGCCAACGGCAACCGCGCCAGAGAGGGCGAGTCCATCGCCCAGCAACCGGCGATCGGTCCAGTCGAGGTCGCCGAATGCAAGGATGACGCCGCCTACGAGGCTTATAGCGACAGCAGCGATGGTCATGCGTCTGACACGTTCGCGGAGGAAGATGAGCGATCCTGCGGCGACGAAGATGGGCGACATGGTAACCAGCAGCACGGAGCTAGCAACCGACGTGAGTGAAAGCGACGCGGTCCACACGGCGAAGTGAGTGGCGAGCAGTAGGCCCGACACGGACAGCAGCAGCAGGTCAGGTCTCGTGAGGCCGAACAACTCGCCTCGCGCACGGAGTAGCGTGGGCACGACGACTATCGCGGCTGCCATCAACATGCGGTACGCAGCGAAGGTTATGGGGTTGGTGTCGGCGAGGCGTATGAAGATTGCGACGGCGGAGACGCTGGCAACCCCGACCGCCAGCCAGGCGTAGACGACGGCCCTAGGCATGGGGCGTGGCGGCACCAGACCTACGCATCTTCGATGACGAGGCGGAGGCGTTTGTTGACGCGGCCCTTGGATTCATGGCCAACGATGCGGATACGGCCGACATCTCGGGTGTTCGCGACGTGCGTCCCGCCATCAGCTTGGACATCGAGGCCGTTGATATCGACGACGCGCACCTCGGGGATGCCCTCGGGCAGAAGGTTGATCTTGGTGCGGATGAGGTCGGGGTGAGCGAAGGCGGCGTCCCGAGGGAGGAAACGCACGCTGATGTCACGGGCGGCGGCGATCTCGGCGTTGGCGAGCTCTTCGACTCGCTCGGCGAAATCGGCGGTCATGTTCTCGAACTCGAAATCCATGTGCCCTGCAAGAGGCGTCATGTTCCCACCGGTGACGTGGGCCCCGAAGTCACGCCAGATGACGCCGCACAGGATGTGCAGCGCGGTATGCGTTCGCATGAGCGCGTAACGATTGTCCCAGTCGACAACGCCATGCACTTGCGCGCCAATCTCAGGGGGCGGGCCATCGAGCTCGTGGACGATCTCGCCGTCCTTGCGACTGACCTTGTTGACGACGGCCGTCGCGTCGCCAAACGCGAGCGTGCCGAAGTCACAGGGCTGGCCACCGCCACCTGCGTAGAACGCCGTGCGGTCGAGGGTCACGCCAGCTTCCCCGACGCCAACGACAACGGCGTCGAAGTCGCGTACGAAGGCGTCTTTTTGGAAGATAGGCTCGGTCATGGGAGGGCTAACCCTTGACCATGAGCTTGGTCACTTGCTTGACGTCGGTGGCCCAGTCGAGCGCCCAGACGGCAGAAAGGAGCTCGTCAGCCTGGGTCTTACCGATGATCTCAGAAGCGAGCGCTGAGTACTTGATCTCAAGCGCTTCGTTGCTCATAGGGTTCTCGGGCGAGCCGGTGGCGTGCTCGGTGGTCGTCTCGACGGTGGTGCCGTCGTTGAGCGTGATAACGACGCGCGCGGACTCTTCTTTCATGGTTGAGTCAATCTCAGCGGAGACCTTGGCTCGAACGGCGGAGATCACGGGGTCGAGGACTTTGGCGTCGGTGAATTGGGCATCGTGGCCAGCGCCATCAACAAGGGCAGCGGCGGCGCAGTGCTGGAAGGAGAATTTGCCTTCAAGGGCTCGACGGGGCTCGGCTCGGTTCATGAGTTCAAGAACCAGGGGATGCACGTGGGCCTTGATGCCGGCGACGTTCTCGGGCTTGAGGTTGTGCTCGTTGCGGAGCTTGATGACGGCATCCTGGATGGGGTGGGAGACGACGCCGTTGGCGTAGGGCTTGAGGCCATTGTTGGCGAACGCCCAGCGGTCGCCCCACGCGCCTGTGAGTTCTTCCTCGTTGTGTCCTGCAGCGGAGAGTACCTCCCAGAATCCACGGCGGCCTCCGATGATGTCGTCGGGGCCGGTGAAGCCACTCTTGGCAAGCAGAGCGGCCTGGAGGCCGTTGCTGGCGGCTTTCGCCGGGTGCAGCGCTTTGGTGTCGCTGCCGAAGACCTCACGAACACCACTGGCCTGGGTGCCACCGATGGCGAGGGCGTTGAACATCTGGTCAGCCGTGAGGCCGAGCAGCCAGCCAGCGCCTGCGACGGCGCCGAAAACGCCTGCCGTACCGGTGATGTGCCAGCCAGCGTCGTAATGCCAGGGGTGAACGGACATGGAGACACGACAGGCGACCTCTGCGCCGATGGCGAAGGCTGCGAGGGCGTCACGACCGGATGCGCCGATGTCCTCAGCAAGCGCAAGGATCGCGGGCCAGACCGGGGCAGTGGGATGCAACACTGTCGGGAAGTGGGTGTCGTCGTAGTCCTGGAGGTGGGCCATGTACCCGTTCAGCAGTGCAGCGATGGTTGGGCTGGTCCGGAGGCCGGAGCCGATAGCCGTCGCGCGGGCCTTGGCCCCCTCGTCGCGTGCCCAATCGGTCAGCGCTAGCACGGGCACGGCGCCTGAGGCTGAAATCGAGATGGCCAGCATGTTTACCAGCGTCCGCTTGGACTCGTGGTAGATCCAGTCGGGCAGGCTGTCGGCCTTGGTGCTGGTGATTTGTTGCGCGAGCGTCTGGGTGGCCGTCATGTAATCCTCTAGTCGCTTAGTCTCGGGGGGCGAATCTCGGAGGATTATACGGTGACACGGCCAGACGCAAAGCGAGGCGGCCTTCATTCAGAAGACCGCCTCGCTTTCGGTTCAATCGTTGGCCTGAGCTTAGGAGGCTTTTCCGGCCCCAAGAGCATCGGAGACGTTGGCGGCCAGCATCTCCTCGGCAGGCGAGAGGATGCGCTGCCCGGCATGGATCACGTTGAGCACGTTGAGCACCTGCTCTTCGAGTTGGGCGAGCGAATCCTGCGCGAACTGGTCAGCGCCGGATTGTTTCTTGCGAACCTGAATCTCGACGGCCTGGAGCAAGCGTGCGCCACGCTCTTGGGCCTCGGCGACGATCTCGTCGCCACGTTTCTTGGCGAGTTTCACCAGTTCGCTCTCGTCAACCAGCGAACGAGCGTCGGTTTCAGCCACGGCTCGTATGCGGCGTGCGTCGAGCATCGTTTGGTTGATGATCTGTTCACGGCGATCGAGAACCTCTTGGGCCTCTTGCACGTTGCGCGGCACCGCGAGTCTCATCTGATCGATAAGCCCAACGAGGCGTTCTGCGTCAATCATTGCGCGTCCCGTGATCGGCATGCGCTTCGCCTGCGTGGTCATGGCTTCCAGTTTGTCGATGTGTTCCAGAATGTCCATCTACCCATCCTCCTTACCCTTTGCCTGTTGGGGCCCGTTGGCTCCGCTGATCGGCTTGTCCTGTGGCTGTTTTGAACTGCTTGGCCCTATGGGGGAGTGGCCTAGCTTTGGTCGTACTTCTGTTTGAGCGCGGCTATCACGTTGGCCGGCGCAAGGCCTTCGATGTCACCACCGAGCCGAGCGACCTCTTTGATGAGGCTCGCTCGAACGAATTGGTATCTGATGTCGGTCATCAAGCAAACGACATCGATGTCCGGAGCTAGCTTTCGATTCATGAGCGCCATCTCGAATTCGTATTCGAAATCCGCAT
>JAQCEV010000005.1 GCA_027618515.1 Chloroflexota bacterium
CATAAGCAGGCAGGGAATCCACTTATCTCGACGGCCCTGACTGTTCAAACAACCGGGACCACCTCACTACATAGCCAGTTCCTGTGAGGAGCAGGACATATGCAACGAGTAGAATTCCCCAAATCTTCATGGGAGATGCACCTATTGATCTGATCCACGTCTGACAGTGTTCGGACGATTGGTCGTTTGCCATTCATTGCCCCTCTTCTGAAAACTGGGCCAATCATGGCAGGCGTTGTTATACAAGTACAGCAACAAGCTGATCTGTTCGGCCACGTGTTCTTGGTAGAGGCAGGCCAGCGGGCTCGCCAGGACGGTAACCGGGGTGCGAGCAAGGCCTACCCCTACCAAGGCCGGTACCCTATTGGGGTGTGCCAGGAGGTGAGAGGTAGAGGAGATAGCGGTCGCCGCAAACGTGAAAGGGGCGGCTGCTAAAGACTACCCACCGGGCTGAGAGAGGCGCGGAGGCTAGGAAGTGATCTGACCGCTAGCTCCGATGTCGTCGGGTGACTGAGTCTTCGCCGAAAAGTTACAGCCTGTGTTCTGACTGACCCTCCGAAGTAGACGGGGAAGGGACCTCAACGAATGGAGGCCGCTCGTGCTGCCAGGTGACGGTCGGGAAGTCCTACCGCTGCAAGAAGAGCAATGGCTTGAAAGACTGCCCCTAGAAGGAGCCACCGTCTCGGCGAATATCCTTTTTCTCTTGCAACATAACCGGCGAAGCTTCCGAAGACGATTGCAGACATAAGCATCGAGATTACGATCCAGAAAAAGAGAACCAGCCCCGAGTCACTTGAAGTTTCCAAGAATTCCTCACACCGTCAGCGCTGCAGTGATAGTACCGGGTGGAGGGCGGCCCAGGTAGCCTTGCGAACTGATTGGTGATGGTTGGCGCGAAGCCTCTCGGATATCGGATCTTGGGAGTGCGACCTGGGAGCAATTGCCGGAGCATCGGGTAGTTTGCGACTAGGGGCTCTCCTCTGCCCACATTGCCCACATAACTGCATGCGGCTGGAGGTGCGAGGTGGCGCGATTTTCTGGGTAACGGCCTGGTTCCGTGGTGTCAGGTGATGCCGGACGTTACGAGTGGTTCCCAATCTTAAGTCCGCGGCGTCTGCCATTCCGCCACCTCGGCACGCGTGCGCGTTGTCAGGCGTGCTTGTAGGAGGATGGGCGACGGGCGGCAATCGGCGTGAATGGCTACGCGCGTGAGGCTGGGCATCACGCGTGAGAGCGGGCACCAGCCACGTTACGATACTCGCCCTCGCGCCACGCAAATAGAAAGGGACACCGACCTGGTGCCCCTTTCCTCTCGTCCTAACGATTCTTAGAGACCGTAAAACGCCCTCGGATTGTCGTGGGTTATCTTTCGGGCCACTGACGCTGGGACTTCTTCGCGATCCACGCGCGCTTCCAGCATGCTCCGGAATTCCAGCTCGTGTGACGTGTCCTGGTGCGTGTAGTCCGACCCCATCAGCAGGTTGTCCTCGCTGATGTAGTTGAGGATCATGGAGATGTCCTCGTCCACCTGGCAGGCGACATACGCACGGTTGCTCTTGAACAGGTCTTTCGTTACGTCGAACCCTAGCTCTCGCCCCGTTTCGTTGCTGGACATCGCGTGCCGGTCATGAAGCCTACGGAGTTGGTAGTCGGCGAAGGGCACCCAGGATGCGCCCGCCTCCACGCAGCCGATACGGAGGTTGGGGAACTGCGCAGGAACGTTGTTCTCAAGCAGCGAGTAGATGCCGTTGATGGCAGGGATCTTCGAGCTCAGCAACCCGCCGCGCACTTCCTTAACGCCGCCGCCAGTGTGGAAACAGATCGGCATATCGAGTCGCTCTGCCTCCTCGTACAGCGGGAAAAAGTAGGGATCGTTGGGCTCGTGGCCGGCCTCTTGGTCACCCTTCTTGAAAACGCCGCACGCCCCATGCTCCTTAGCTAGCCGCAACTCTTTGATCGACTCGGCGATGTCCACCAGAGGGGGAACGCAGACCCAGCGCAAGCGACCCTTTGAGGCCGAACAGCGATCCGCGAGCCATCGGTTATAGCTGCGAGCAACCGCGATCTGCCCTTCGTCGCTCGACGCCGGAACATGCAGGAAGAAGGTCGGATAGATGACCTGTATCTCGGTCCCAAGCTCGTCCATGTGACGCAAGCGGGACTCGACGTCGAGCAGCTCTCGTGCGCCTACCTGGGTCCCGCTCTTCGAGTCGTTCCGGATAGGACGACGCGTTCGAACGCCTTCAACGACCCACTCCCTCAGCTCTGCGTGTTCGGTGCTCGAATTGGGGTTAGATCGCATCTCCGTGACTGGCTTGAACTGCTGCTCCCCGGGGCCCATGTACTCCCAGGTAGCATCCGTCTCGTCCACATGTGTATCCGCGTCAATCAGCCCAGTGAGATCCATATTGAACACTCCTGTGATACTTGGTAGCAGTCCGCCGCCCTGGCGCGCGGATGCTATTCCGCCGTTGCATAAAGCGCAAGGCAGATGCACGGCCACCGGCGCTCAGATGCCGAGCCAGGGAACTATCGGCACGCGTGAGTCTGCCGGGTGTGATTGCAGGAGGATGGGGACGTGCCTGTTGGAACACCATCCGCGTCAAAGGTCCACTAGCGCAGGACCAACGCTTCTGACAAACTAGCGATCTGTAGCAATAAACACGAGGAGAAGCGTGATCTGAGGACAAGAATCTTTGCCGCATCTGCATTGGCGGTACTGGGCATGTTGATCGGCGTGCTGCCAGCGATGGCAGCCAACCACGGCCACGGAACCCAGCCAGGAGGGGTCGTCATCGGAGGCCACCTAGAGAGCAGCGTCGCAGGCTCGACCGGAGAATTGTGCGTGGATATCGCGGGCGATTTGACCTGCGTTTCCTTCGGGGCAACGTCCGGGGAGTTGCACATCGTTGTTCCGAAGAACAAGGTGGATACTACGTTCGTAGCGGTTCGCTTTGACCCAACCGGCAGCGTTGCGCAAGAGTCCGATGGACTCGTCTGCAACCGGCAGCTGCTGGCTTACACGGACGTCATGACGTTCTGTTACAACTCCGATAACCAACCGGCGACGGGCCTCGATAGGTTCAATCTCGTGATCGCCCAACAATCACCTCAGAACAGGTGCGAGCCTGAAAGAGGCTCAGCTGATGGCGGCGCGCTGCAGTGCCCAAAGACGCGCTAAACCACCTAATACTTTGGGCATTCCATAGGACGGATCGTTCTTTTGGATGTGTGGATCACCTGTTTGAGGTACCACAAGCCCAGCGGTGATTGGGTAGTGCAAAAGGCAGGGAGTTGGATCACTCCCGCTCCCTGCCAAAGCATCTCTCGCCACGACGCTTATCGTGGTGGGCGCGCGAACCGGCGGCACCCGGGTGGCGCGCTGGCGTGTACTGTCTCCAACGCCGGATTTACGAGACCAGCGTCACCGAATCTTTGGATGGTTTCCAGCCAGCGACGTGGTAGCTGTCGCCCTTTAGCCACTCACGTAGCTCGATGGAGATCCCGCTGGGATCGAGGATCTCAGCGCGCAGGCCTTCGTACGAAGATCCGATACTTGGCTCGCGACTGAACACGACGCCCTGGGCTTCCAATGTTGCTTTGGTCGCAGCCATGTCTTCGACACGCAGGGCGAACGTCTTCACGCCCAGCAAGCTTGGATCCCACCCGGCCTCGATGGCCTCGGGCGACGCTTGGAAGAGTTCGATCATGAAATCGTCGAGGATCACGCACGCCTGTTCGACGCGCGTGCCGTCAGGGCGCGCGGAGATGGTGCGTCGGCCACGCTTGAAGCCGAGGACGTCCACGTAGAAGGTGATGGTTTGTTCCAGGTCGCGGGCCAACAATTCGATGTGGTCCATCCTGACGATACCCATGGTGTCCTCCGGCTCGCGTTAGGCGAGGGCGTGATTGATGGCGGGCCTTGCCTGGGGCGGCAAGCGCGTGACGTTACGTGCTGGCGCTGATGCTGGCGGCGACGGTCGCTTTGCCGGTCTGGGCGATCTCTTCGTCCTCTTCGTTGGTGCGGCCACTGACGCCGATGCCGCCGAGGATGGTGCCGTCGTCAGCGACCAGTACGGCACCGCCGCCGCCTGCGAAGAAATTGGGATTGCCGAAAGAGGCTACGCCTCCAGGCATGGCTTTCACGCGCTCAGCGAACGCGAGGGTGTCGGTGCGGCTCACTGCGGACGTGTACGCCTTCTTGAACGCGTTCTGGCGAGCAAGCGCTGGGTTCACCCCAGCCTGAGCAACTTGGCAGATGACGTCGCCTCGGTCGTCGCATACGACCAGTGCGATGGGCCTGCCGCCCATGTCGTTGGCTTTGACGAGCATGGCGTCGACGGCAGCGCGGGACTCTGCAAGTCCGAGGGTCTTTCGTAGGTGGGTCATGCCAAACCTCCCGCTGAAAGGGCTGCTCTTGCGATACGTTCGTCTTCTTCCGGGGCAGCACCGCCGACGCCGAGGCCGCCGAGCACGTTTCCAGCGGCGTCTCTGATGACGACCCCGCCGTTCTGAGCGCCGACCAGTCGAGCGTCGCCGAGGTCTGCTAGCGGACGTCCGCTCTGGGCCCGAGCCGCTGAGAATTCATGGACGTCACGTTGCATGAGGGATGCGCTATACGCCTTGCGTCGGGCGTACTCGCGGGCGAACGGAGTCACGCCGTCCATGCGGACGTATGCTACCCAGTCGCCCATCTCGTCGACGACGGCGACTGCGATGGGTTTCTTCGTTTCGGCGGGGGCTGCGGCTAGGGCGGCGTCGACGAGCTTGAGCGCGTCGTCGATGTCGAGTACAGGTCGGTCGTACACCTGAGACTCCTTGATTGGGGGTCGATGATCGGCATGGGGCCGTTGGTCGGGGGCAGTGTACCGCTCCGGCGTTGGGCTGCCGAGCAACGGGAGGAGTATTGGCTCGGCCGGAGTGAGTCATTTTATCGCGCGAGGCCGATCGCGCAAGGCCGGGCGCGTTGCCCTGCCTGTGGGCCGACGCCTATCATGCGGGGCATGACTACTTCTTCTGAAAATGGGCACGCTGCTCTCCGTAACCTGCCGTCGGTTGATCGTGTGCTGGCGGAGCCTGCGCTGGCTGGAATGTTGGCCGATGTGAAGCGAGACATCGTGGTTGATGCTGTGCGCGGGGAACTTGCGCGCGTGCGCGATGCCGTGATCGCTGGTGGCGATGTGCCGACGCCAGCCGTTGTGGCGCAGGCGGTGGTGGGCGCTGGACAGGTCGCGTGGGGCGCTTGGCCGACTCCGGTGGTCAACGCGACGGGTGTGATCCTGCACACGAACCTGGGTCGCGCGCCGATGTCGGCAGCGGCGACGCAGGCTGCTGCCGCTGCGGGCGAGGGGTACTCAGACCTGGAACTGGATCTCGATAAGGGCACGCGAGGCTCAAGGCATACGGCAGTGTCTGCGCTCGTACATCAGCTTACGGGGGCGGATGCGGCGATCGCGGTGAACAACAACGCTGGCGCGATGCTGCTGGGCCTGGCGGCGATCGCGGCAGGCAAAGAGGTCATCGTTTCACGCGGCGAGGCGAGCGAGATCGGTGGTGGATTCCGTATCCCGGACGTTCTCGTGCAGAGCGGCGCGACGCTCGTGGAAGTGGGGACCGTTAATCGGACGTACGCCCACGATTACGAGAACGCGATCACGGAGAACACGGGTGCGCTGCTGATCGTGCATCGCTCAAACTTCAAGGTGATCGGTTTCACGGCTGAGCCTGCGCTCGCAGACATCGTTGAGGTGGGGAATCGCCACGGTATCCCGGTGCTTCACGATCTGGGTGGCGGGGCGTTGCTGGACACGGCGGAGTTCGGGCTAACGCACGAGTGGATGCCTCAGGAGAGCCTGGCAGGCGGTGCGGGTCTGGTGTTCTTCTCAGGCGACAAGCTGCTAGGCGGGCCGCAGGCGGGCATCGTGGTAGGCACGCGGGAGTTGGTGGGCAAGCTTGCGTCGCATCCGCTGGCGCGGGCGTTACGCGCGGATAAGCTGACGCTGGCTGCGCTACACGCGACGCTTCTGCACTACGTACGCAACGAGGCGGCGGTGCAGGTGCCGGTGTGGCGAATGATGGCGGTGCCGCTAGAGGAGTTGAAGGCGAGGGCAGGGGCGATGGCGAAGTCGATAGGTGCCGTGGCCAGCGTTGCGCCCGCAAGCTCAGCTATCGGTGGGGGCACGCTGCCAGCCGACGTGCTGGGTACGTTCGTCGTCAGCATCGAAACATCGGGCGTCGAGGGTGGCGCTGACGCGCTGGCGCACCGCTTGCGTATCGGCCAGCCAGCGATCATGTCGCGCATCGAGGCGGAACGCGTGTTGTTGGACCCACGGACGGTCCCGCCGTCGCGCGACGTTGAGGTGGTAAAGGCTGTGCTCGTAGCGCTGGGCTAGGTCTACGCAGGACGGGGTGCTGTGGTTCGGGGATGGCTGACGCTTCGTGGCTGGTCAACGGGGACTAGCGTGGTTGTGCCCGCTCTCCCGACCCTCTGTCGCTGCTTGCGCAGGGCTAGCCGGAGGGGGAGGTTACGAGGGCGAGCCGAGGATGGAGCGATCAGGCAATCTTCAAGTGACGGCGGCGGAGAGCTGAGGCCGGACGAGGCCGCCGATCGGCTGGCGCTTCGGCCATCGGCAGCGCATTCATCTGCTGTGGTTCGGGGATAGCTGACGCTTCGTGGCTGGTCAACGGGAAATGGCGTGATTGTGCCCACCCTCCCGGCCCTCTGTCGCTGCTTGCGCAGGGCTAGCCGGAGGGGGACGTTGTCAGGGCGAGTGGAGTCTGGAGCGACGCCGGCGACCGCTGGTCGGCCGTAATTGGAGGCCACCGCTGAAGTGCGATGGCCTCCAATTTTGTGGTTCTTCTTTGACTTACTTGAGACTGTAGAAGGCGAGCGAGTTGGCGTGGAGTATCGCTGCCTTGTCGGCGTCAGTAAGTTCCGGGTTATCTCGAAGCTCGGCGATTTCTGCTTTGCAACTCTCGTTGTTGACCTCGTGGGGGAAGTCCGACGAGAAGATGTAGGGCTTGTTGCCGGTGATCCGGACAGCAGAAGCCAGTGTCAGCTCGTCGCCCTCGACGCCCACGTAGATGCGTCCTGCGTCGATGTGGCGATTGATGTAGTCGTGGACGCTTTCGCCCTTCCCCAGCTGGAGGAAGCGACCGTTCGGGTCGTACTGGACGTGGCTGGCCCAAGAACCAGAGAAGCGTTCCATGCACGCGAGCAACCATCCGCAACCGGCCTCCAAGAAGCCGATCTTCACGCCCGGGTACTTGTCGAAGACGCCATTGAAGATGATGCCGGCGAAGTTGACCATCTGGCCGATGGGGTGTCCAAGAGCGTTGACGGGCGCGTAGGGGCTCATGTCATCCATCAACATGTTGTCATGCGCGCCGCCGTGGATGCCGAGCGCCATGCCTAGGTCTTGTGCGGCTTCGTAGATAGGCCAGTAGCGCTCGTTGCCGAGGTGGGATTGCATGCCCTGGGCGCCGGTCGAGGGAAGCATGGCACCGCACATGCCGTAGTCCTTGGAGATCCGGGTCAATTCTTCGACTGCAGCGTGGGGGTCTTGCAGTGGGATCAATCCCATGACCTGGAAGCGACCACCTTGATCCTTCATGTAGGTGTCGTACATGAAGTCGTTGTAGGCCCGAGCTAATGCGATGGCCCAGTCCTTGCTGACGATCTTGCCGAAGCCGAGGCCTCGTGTCGTGTACAGCACGGTGGAGTCCATGGCCAGGTCCTGCATGAAGTCCTTCCAGCCTTCCACGCCGACCGGAGCAAAGGCCCCATCGGGTACCTTGTGCTTGTTGGAGGAATGCAGGTGGTCGATGGGCGGGAACGGGTCGCGGATCGCGCTACCGTTGCCGCTGCGGTAGGCCTCAGGCAAGCGGTCAACGATAGCCTGGACATCCTCCATCACGTGACCGTCACCGTCGATAAGCCGTTCAAGGTCTTGCATCGCCATAGATTTCTCCTCGCGCTACGCGTTCGCCATTGCAGAATTGCAGATTTTGGTACTGTAGCACACGGCCAGACTCGCGGAGAAGGAGGCATCCGGAGACGACGCTGAACGTGATCTGTCAGAGCGCTGGTGTCGCGTAGCGGCGCTGGCGGCCCAGAGGCGCTCGTCGCACCCTGCGTTCGCTGGTCGAGGGATTCTAGGAATGGCGACTGACATCGGCGTGGGTGGGGCGCCACGGCGGTTGTCTTCGTGATATAACATCCGCGGGATTACAATTCGCCGTATGCACCGCAAGGGCGGTGCATTTACAGAAGGTGTCCGATGCTAGATGGCATTTCGGGAACAGTTGCCCTGATGGCAGGGCCTGGTTATTGGATCGCGGTTATTGCTGCCGTTCTTCTAGCGACCGCCACAGGGATAATCCCTGGATTCTCGGCCATCCTTGTGATGGCTTTGGCCATCCCATTCATCACCACTAATATCACCGACCCGGTCATCGGCGTGGTACTTCTAGCGACCATCACAGGGGTCAATAACACGCTGGACTCGATCCCGGCAGTGTTGATGGGCAATCCGAGTGCTGCGACTCAGGTGACCTTTTTCGAGGGCAGTCAGTTGGCATCAAAAGGATTTGCGGCACATACCTTGGGAGGGATCTATTCCGCCTCAGCGCTAGGCGGTGTGATCGGTGCGATCGCTCTCTTGCTCGTTATTCCAGTGATCCGACCGGTCATCCTGAAAATCAGTTTCCCCGAGATAACCGCATTGGCGCTGTTCGGCGTCGTGATGGTGTCCGCGTTGAGCAAAGGGGCGATGCTGAAAGGCCTCGCTGCGGGCATGGCGGGCATCCTGCTAGGCACGGTGGGTCTTGATCCCATAACGGGTTCAGCGAGATTCGTTTTTGGGCAGGTTGACCTATGGAGAGGATTGCCGGTAATCGCGACGACCATCGGGTTCTTCTCGATCCCTGAGATGATTGACCTGTCGATGACACGCAAGTCACTCGCGCCGCTCGACAGTAAGATCTCGAACCGGGAAGTCTGGAGAGGGGCTAAAGATGGCCTCCGCCGATGGAAAATGATCATCCGCCAGTCGATCTTCGGCGCCTATCTGGGCGCAGTGCCTGGCGTGGGAGCCGCCGTCATCGACTGGCTCAGCTATGTTCTTGGCATCTTCTTTACCAAGGACAAAAGCCAATTCGGGAAAGGCTCGTTTGAAGGCGTCTTGTTCGCCGAATCCGCGCAAAACGCGAAGGAAGGCGGGCAGGCTATCCCGACGTTAGCGCTAGGGGTGCCAGGTGGGTTGGCCTGGGCATTGGTGCTCGCGGGGCTGCTGGCCTACAACATCGCACCTGGCCCGATCCTTCTCGAGACAAGGCCTGAACTGGTTGTGACACTGGTCGTGACGCTGGCGATCGGGAACCTCATGGTGACGGTTTTAGGCATATTGTTCACCGGACAGCTCGCCAAGTTGTCATTGGTACCGTACCCCTTGATCGGTGGCATCATCATTCCGATCTCGATCTTGACCGCATTCATCAGCATGAACAGTTGGCTCGCAGTCCCGATCGTTTTCGGATTCGGGGCGATCGGCATCGTGATGAAGATGTCAGGCTGGCCTAGGCCGCCGTTCATCTTGGGTTTCATCCTAGGGCCGATCATAGAGGCGAATTTCCAGTCCGCGTACTCTATCTATGGCTTCATCGGCATAGCTACGCGGCCACTCTCGGTAGGTCTTTTCCTATCGGCCCTTGTGCTGGGCTACTTCTTTTTTAGGATCGGCGTCACCTCAACGATCACCACTTCCGTGTCTGAAGATTCCGCCACGTCGGACGTGGGTCCCCAGGCATTGAGGGGAGCGGGGGGCGGCACCCTTGCAGCCACGGCGTCAAAACCCGGATTGCAGATCGCGTGGCGCCAGTGGGACAACCTGGTGGCAGTCGCCGTCATGGTGGGTGCTGGCATGTTCATAGTCGCCTCGATCGACCTGCCCGTGCGTTCGGGGATCGTGCCGATGTGGTCGAGCATTGCCGTGTTTGTGCTGGTGACGGGGCAATTGGTGAAAAACGTTTTCTTCTTCAGCGAAGGTCACGTTGAAATCATGGACGTTGGGATGCG
This sequence comes from Chloroflexota bacterium, assembly GCA_027618515.1. GTDB lineage: Bacteria > Chloroflexota > Dehalococcoidia > Lucifugimonadales > Australimonadaceae > CALGTL01. The sequence continues at coordinate 10,076 of JAQCEV010000005.1, forward strand.
AAGCTCGGGCCTCGGAGGGGCGTCTCGGGCAGCGTTGGTCGTAGCTGGCCTGCTCGCGTTGTTCGTCTTTACCTCCCTGCTGATAGGCCTCAGTTATGCGGGGCTCGTTTACGCGGTGCTGGGGCCGTTGTCGCTAGGCAACGGTAGGTGGCGATGGGGCGGAGCCGTGGTCGCCCCCGTGGTTGTGTGGACGTTCATATTCGTTATTGCTGACAAATTTGCAGCCGTCTATTGGCCAGAGCCGCGGCTCGGTCAATGGATACTGGATCTATTCTGACGCGCCTTAGGCGGACAGAAACTCTGAACAGGTATGTACACAAGGGATGTAAAGGAACAGATATGAGATCAAGGATCATGGGACTCATGCCCAGAGGCAAGCAGTTGATGAAATCATCCACCTGGGTGATTGCAGCCTTGCTGATGGTTGGCCTGTTGGCCGCCGCCTGCGATAGCGACCCTACGCCGACGCCGACGCAGCCGCCAGCGACGCCTACGGCCACATTGGCCCCCGGCGTACCCACGCCAACGCCCGCTCCGGCCACGCCGACGCCGGTCGCCACGCCCACGCCATCGTTTGATGCCGAGGGGTATTTCTCTGGCAAGCGTATACGCATCCTGGTCACGAATGACCCAGGGGGCGGAACGGACCGAGAAGCAAGGTACCTAGCTAAGGCCTGGGGCGACTTCTTCCCAGGGAAGCCCGGATTTGTCGTCACGAACTTCAGCGGGCCTATCCCTGCGGCCAACCTGCTAGCCCGCTCCAAGGACGACGGCCTCACGATGCTCGTAAGCTCGCAGGCGTTGCTGGAACTGGAAGCGCTAGATGTGTCCAGTTTCAAGGTCGCCGACTTCGAGTCGATCGGGGCGCACGTCGTCCCTGGAAACACCTACGGGATCCGTGGTGATCTCCCGTACAACACGTTCGAAGAAGCACGCGGGTCGGATGTCCCGTTGCTGTTCGGAAGCTCCGCGCAAACGCCCGGTGGGGTAGGTGCGCAAGAGGCTCGCTTGATGATTCTTGCTGAGGCTTTTGATTTCCCCCTGAGGCTCCTGCCGATATCCGGGGCGACATCCACGAATGTCATCATGGTGCCTTTCGAGCGAGGTGAGGTGAATACACTCTCAGCCGCTTGGTGGAGGATCGGGCCCCTCCGTCCGGATTGGATTGAGGATGGGTTCATGGTCGGTTTTGCCTACTACGGAACAAGCGCATTCGAAGCCCCTCCGGAGTTTCCTGCGCCGGATCCCGCTTCCCAGCTAACAGGTGACTACCTAGCAGCCTGGAAGTCGCTCCAAGCGCTCACTGCGTTCCACAAGTACCTATGGCTGCCACCGGAAACCCCCACGGCCATGGTAGAAGCGCACCAGAAGGCCTGGGCGGCGGCTGCCGCTGACCCGGTGTTCATGGATGGGTTCCGGAAGGCGGTTGGGTTCGCAGACGTGAGACCCACATCCGGTCCGGACTTCGATGCGATCATGAAACAATCATCGATCGACTACGACGCTGGCACAGCTGCGGTGGAGAGGATCATCACGGAATTAGGGCCGAAGTACTTCAACTAGAAGTACCACGGACAAGACGTTAGTCGAAGGCGACCACCCCATGTGCGAACGTGGGGCGGTCGCCTTCTTGTTCATCCGGGTTGAAGCCCGACCTAATGTCGCGTCGTTGATTGCGTCTGGCGTCGTGACCTGATGCGACGCCGATCGCCGGAGAACCGGCCACTGGCTATGACGTCTGGTGCTTCCGCCATTCACCCATCTTGCTAGAGTGGACGTTATGGCCATCCGCAGTAGGTCGTGACCTGCTCGACGCGAAATAGCCCCCCTCTCTTTTACCGTCCATTCGTGGACGGTATGGCTGACGCGAATGCGGCATGGAGCGGCCCCGACAGGCAACGTGGAATCTCTGGGTGGCAGATAGCCTAGATGGCGAAGCGGCGGAAAGAGGGGGCGAAGATGGCGATGAGGAGAACGCCTGCGAGGCCGACGAGGGCGCCGGACATCCAGGCGGTGGAGACCGACGTGGCGGCGACGATGAATCCGGCGATGACGCCGCCGAAAGGCTGGAATCCGATGTTCAGCATGTAGACGCCCATAACCCGCCCCCGCAACTCATCGGGAGTTGTGGACTGGATGATGACGCTATTAGTCATCATGATGGACATCAGGAACATCTGCTGGATCGCCAGCACGATCAACGCCAACCACAATACGGTTATCTGAGACAGCACGAGGAGCCCGATACCTGCGCCGAACCCGCCGCCGATGGCGATGCGTCCTTTGTGCCTGTAGCGGCTGAAGCGGGCCATCAGTAGGGTGCCCATGACTCCGCCTGCGCCCATGGCCGCGAGCAGCAGTCCGAGCGTCCGGCCGTCGGGGTCACCCATGTCTTCGGCAGCGAACACCGCCATCTGACTCGTGAGGAACGCCATCATCGTGAAGGTGGGCACGAGGCTCATGGCCATGGTCGATAGTGCGATCGGGTGCTTTGCGACGTACTTGAAGCCCTCGCCCAAGCCATTGATGAATGATGGGCGATCAGCGCGCTTCGGGGCGGAGTATTCAGCGCGGTACGGGATGATCGAGATCACTACGGCAACGTACATGAGGGCTTGGATCATGAAGTTCAAGCCAGGCCCGACCAGGTAGATCAGGCCACCACCGACCATTGGGCCAATCATGCGCATGGAGTTGAAGGCCATCGAGTTCACCGCGATGGCGTTGGTGAGCATCTCGCGGGGTACCGAGTTGGCGACGAGGGCCTGGCGCACGGGGTTGTTCATGCTCCACGTAGCGCCGGAGACGAACGAGAAAACGTACATGTGCCAGATCACGAGATGGCCAGTGAGGACGACAACGGCGAAAGTCATCGCGATGACCGCCATCGCCAGGTGGTCGAGCATGAGTAGTCGTCGACGGTCGAACCTATCGGCGAGGGCGCCCGACAATGGTGAGGTGAGCATGGGCAGCGTGCGCGCGCCGAGAACGATGGACACTTGAACCGGCGAGCCGGTGAGGTCGTACGCGAGCCAACTCAGGGTGATCTGCTGAACCCAGTTGCCGCCAGCGCTGAGAACGGTGGTGACCCAGAGCAACCGGAAGTTGCGGTAGCTGAGCGATGCAAACGTGGAACTCCAACCCGCGCGTTCCCACGCTTGGGGGGCGTCGGTCTTCGGCGTCATTGACACCTCCTCCAGTCGTGTTGTTGCCCGCGTGAATCCTATTGTGAGGGCGGGTTTCGGTAGCGGCGGCGGGTTTCTCCTAGAAACCGAAAGATGGGAGCAAGATTCCCCAGTGCACGTCCCATCCGGTGACGAAGGGTTCCGGCCAGATCATGAACAGGATGTTGTCCAGCACGACCGTCGTGAAGAGGAATACGATCCCTGCCGTGATGGCGGCGATGGGCCACTTCCCGAGCCCCTTCAGCATGACTAGCGGGATGGTCGCCGCGAGTACTAATGCGGCATACGCGAGGTGTAGCGTGACGCCGATCAGCACGAATAGCACCAGCAGCGCCAGCAGTCGAACGGCCGCCCGCGATGCGCCCTCGATGCCTGCGCTGGTCATGCCGAGGTCCATGATGGACGTCTGCTGGGATCGTCCAACGGCGACTTTCATGACCTCAAGTAGAGTGATGGCGAGCACCCCGCCCGAGAGCACGACGGGAACGCGCCAGCCGCCTTCCGGGTAGGTTCTGGCGTCCCAGAGCCACGCGACTGTGACGATGATGAGGGCGGCGTGAAAGAGGTATTCCCAGTGCCAGCGCATCCAGAGCGGGGACTTCTCGGTGGAGGCCGGAACCGAAGTGGGCTCGTGGCTAGGCGTGGATGATGTTGGCAGGAGCCCGGTCTCCAGCTCGGCGACATGCATCACTCGCTTGGCCTGCTCGCCTTCCTCATCGTCGAGCTTGCGCATGGCGCGGAGGAACAGGAGCGTGGTTGCGACGGCGATGGCAACGATGGTCATGGTCAGTCCGTCGGTGAGCACGCCACCAACACCGTGGACGGAGATCCCGTTGCGCAGATTGCGTTCGATGATCGGTGCGAGGATGAACGCGAGCAGCATGGGGGGTCTGGGCCAGCCGAAGTGCTTCATGGCGAGGCCGACGGCGCCCATGGCCAGCAGCGTTTGCACGCCTCGCCAGTTGGTGGTGTCGACGAAGGATGAGAGCAACGTGATGGGGATGATGATCCCGCCGATAACCGGGTAGGGGATCGTGGTGAGCTTCGCTAGCTGGCCCGTGATCAGCAGCCCGAGGCCGGTGACCATGAGGTTGGCGACGGCCAATGTGATGACCAACAGGATGGTGATGTGGGCGTTGGCGCCGAGCATCTCAGGGCCCGGTGCGATGCCATACGCGATCATGGCCACCATGACGAGGACCCACGGAACCCCACCAGGTACGCCCATCGCCAAGGTGGGGATGGCTTGGCCGCCTTCTTTGGCGTTCTGCGCGGACTCGGCGAACATGACTCCTTCCAACGAGCCTTTGCCGAACTGCGTCTTGTCCTTGGAAAAGAAGATGCCGAACGCGTAGGCGAGCCAATCGATCACCGCCGAACCCACTCCCGGAATCGCTCCGAGGAACACGCCGAACACTGACTGGCGGATGACCATCTTCCAGTGCCGTAGGCCCTCGCGAGCGCCTTCGAACACCTGTCGGTTAGAGAACGTCGCGCCTACTGGGGCGACGGGGCGTCGGCTGATCGTAAGGTCGAACATCTCTGGCAGCGCGAATAGGCCGAGCGCCACGGGCACGAGTTCCATACGGAAGATGGGGCCTATCGTTAGTCGACTGAAGCCGTCCATGGGATCGCGGCCGATCATGCCAAGGAGCAGGCCGAGCATGGCCATCGCTAGGCCCTTGCCCATGGCACCTCGGCTGAGGACGGAAACCATGCCCAGGCCGACGAGGGCGGTCGCTCCGATCTCAGAGAATCCGAACTTGAGCACGAACGGACGAACCACGGGGATCGCGAGCATCAGCAGAGCTGCTCCGATGATGCCACCCAGCGCGGATACGGAGTAGACAGCGCCCAGCGTGTGGGCCGCTTTTCCCTGTCTCGCCAGTTGGTGGCCTTCCAGGAACGTTACCTGCGTGGCCGCACCTGGTAGCCCGTAGAGGATGGCGGGGATGGAATCCAGCGTGTTGTTCACGCCCGTGATGGTGGCGAGGAGGACGATGCCGAGGGCGGGGTCGTCGACGTTGAATAGGACGATGGCCATCGCGAGGGCCATGACGAGGACTGCATTCACGCCGGGGATCACGCTGGCCATGAGCGCCAGGCTGACTGCGACGAAGACTGCACCCCAATAGCTTGGCACGAGCAGGTACGCGACGGCCTCGGCGATGGGCTCGAGCAAGGAGTGACCTCAGATGGGAAGGGGCTATGGGTGCGTTGCGGGAACGTGTCTATCCTACTCTGACTAGAGGCACCAATACAGGACTCCCGTGCTGGGTGGTTAATATTGTGACGAAATTCACATAACGGTGTTGCAAGCTAATAAAATCTACGCACTACTGCAGCTACGAGGGGTAACGTGCTGGACTACGTGCGGGAGATCGAGCGACTGAAGACGGAGCGCAACGCGGTTGTGCTGGCCCACAATTATCAGATCGGTGACGTACAGGATGTCGCTGATTTTGTTGGTGATTCTCTTGGCTTGTCTAGGCAGGCCGCTAAGACCGATGCGGACGTGATCGTGTTCTGTGGTGTTCACTTCATGGCTGAGACGGCGGCGATCCTGTCGCCTGAGAAGCGCGTGTTGATCCCTGACCTCGAGGCTGGATGTTCGCTGGCGTCGTCCATCACTGCCGACCAGCTTCGCGCTTGGAAGGCTGAGCATCCAGGTGCGATCGTCGTGTCGTACGTGAACACGACCGCCGAAGTGAAGGCGGAGAGCGATTACTGCTGTACGTCTGCGAACGCGGTGGAGATAGTGGCGTCGATCCCAGCGGATCAGGAAGTGCTTTTCCTCCCAGACATGTTCTTGGGCAACCATGTGAAGAAGATGACGGGGCGGACGAACATGACGATCTGGCTCGGCGAATGCCACGTGCACGCGGCGGTGCAGCCGGTGGAGATCATCCGGGCTCGGGAAGCGCACCCGAAGGCGGAGTTCATGGTTCATCCTGAGTGCGGCTGCACGACGGCAGCGATGTATCTGTCGTCGCAGAACGACGCGTCGATGGACGGCGCGCGCATCCTTTCCACAGGCGGAATGATGACGCGAGCCAAGGAATCGCCCGCCAGCGAGTTCGTGGTGGCGACGGAGACGGGGATCCTGCACGCATTGCGTAAGGAGAACCCTGACAAGAGTTTCCACGCGGTTACTGAGGCGATGATCTGTCGTTTCATGAAGATGATCACGTTGGAGAATCTCTACCAGGCGTTGGCTGACGATCAGTATGAGGTGTCAGTGCCAGCGGACATCGCGGAGCGAGCGCGGTTGCCTATCGAGCGCATGTTGGCGACGGCCTAGGCCGGGCCTGCGCATCGCTCAGGGCGCGCGTGTATCCTAAGTAGCGTTCCCCATGAGCGAGTTCATCAACAACAATTCCGCGACCATGATTGCGGTTCTCGTCTTCAGCATCGCAGGCATGTTCGCCTGGGATCAGCGCCGCAACTGGCGTGGGCTGGTGGCGATCGCTTTCGTGCTGTTCGTGTTGGGCGCGGGCTGGACGACGTCTCGTACTGGCCCGAGTGATGTCGCTAATCTGGCGGAGCTGGACGCTGCGATCGCGTCGGGTACGCCGGTAGTGCTTGAGCTGTACTCGGACACGTGCACCATCTGCCTCATCAGCAAGCGTTCGGTGGATGCGATGGAGGCCAATCTGGATGGCCGCGCGCTCGTCGTTCGCGTAAGCGCTGACGAGCAGGTGGGTAGGGACGCTTCCAGGCGCTATGGTATGCGGGCGCTGCCGACGTTCGTGGTGCTTTCGGCTGACGGTCGTGAGTTGTACCGCGAGTCGGGGAGTCCAGATACCGAGAGGATCAAGCACGAAGCCCTTTCGGCGAGCTGAATCGAGCCTTTCGACAGCATTGGCTACCTGCTACGCTTTGGGCCATGAACGCTTCCGGTCAGCCTACTCCACCTCGTTGGACGGACTACCTCGCCGCAGGGCGTATGCCGCTGTGGCTGGCCGTGATTTTCGGGCTGCTCGGCGGCATGGGGGCCACCCTGGGGCTTGCCTCGATCGGCCTGACTGGTAGGCCTGAAATAGTGGTCTATTTCCTGGTCGTCGTCCTGCCTTCGTTCGCGGTGCCGCTTCTGGCGAGGTACAAGCGCCGTTCGCTGCTTCGGTGGGCTTCATTCGCGCTCATCGCTCTGCTGATGGGCGTGGGGTTCAGGATGACATTCCTCCCTCTTGCGCTGGTGCTCGCGCTCGCTTTCGCGATCCGGCCTGCCATCAAGATCCCCGAGGCCGACCTAGAGGCCGAGGAGGATCCGGGGTCGATGAAGATGCTTCTTGGCATCCGTGAAGACGTGGGCAGGCTGCACGCTCATGTCGAGTCGCTGTATCTCAGCAGCGACTACCGGGGCATCGTCGATCAGCGGCAGAACCTTGACGCGATAGACCCTCGTATCGCCCCAGTGCCAGGGCAGGTCAGCGAGCGTGGCGGCCGGGTGCGGCTGCATATGCAAGCAGGCGTGATGCAGTTGCTGGAAATCACGGACGCGGCTGAGTACGTGGCGACGGCGATCCGGGAAGATCCGTCGCTCGATCACATCGCGCAGGGCGACGAATCGAAGATCAAGAGCAAGCCGGAGAAGGCAGTGTACAAGCAGGTGCGAGAGATCGAGATCCTGCTGGATCGCTCGCGCATCCAGGTGGGGGTCGCTAAGGGGATCTTGGAGGAATTGGGGTACACGGCGCCCAAGCAGGTCGCGAGGCCCTGGATGCCGCCGCAGGCGATGTTGCCGGTTTCAGTCCCACCAGTGGCCGAGCCACCTGCCACCGGGCCGAGTCCCGCCAAGCGTCGTCCGCAGCGTCCACCACGACGTAGTCGGTTCTAAGCGACGTATCACCGTGGTGCTGCGCGGGACAATCCGCTGCTGCACCCGGTATCCTCTTACGGTTGTCTCGGCGGGGAAGTGTCGGAATGGCAGACGAGCATGATTTAGGATCATGTGCTGGTAACAGCGTGCGGGTTCGAGTCCCGCCTTCCCCACCACTTGTTTGACTGGTACAGCTAGTCTGAGCTGGATCGAAAGGTCGGCCGCGACACCAGTTGACAGCAGGTTTGACAGCAACCCGTATATCGTCGAACACGTGAACACATAGGCATAGTGGAGGAATCCGTGGCTCTAATCGCAATCCGCAAGGGCTGGAACCTCATTTCGTTTCCATGGATTCCCGTGGAGACATCCGTAGCCGGTGTTTTTGCAGACAGCGAGGTTGTGGACATCTTGGCGTACGATTCTGGGATCTGGTCGGTGGCCAGTCGCGGGATAAAGGGTGCAAGCCCACGCAAATACGCCGAATTCGAGGGAACGATAACCCAGGTCGATGCCCGATTGGGGTATTGGGTAAATGCTGCTGCTGATAGTTCGCTCGAATTTTCATTGGCCGATGAGCTTCGCCCCACCTCCTATGAGATCGAAATCAGCGCAGGCTGGAACCTAATCGCGGTGCTCACTGGCGGGGGACCAGCTGTCCCCGATATTGACCGTTACCTCGCCAACATCGACTGGAGCGTCGCTTACTCCTACTCCGGAGGTTCAGAGGGGCGCTGGCAACGTATGCTCCCTGGCCAGCAGCAGTGGCTTCAGATGGGCAAAGGCTATTGGGTTTGGGCCCGACGGCCGGGTCGACTGGAGCCGCTTACCCTTGCTTATGCCTCGGATGGGATTGAGCCTGCGGTGCCGAGCGGAGGAGGCAGGGACTGGTGGGTTTGGTGGTTCCATAGTGGAGTAAAGCGCAAGGTTTTCGGCACGTGGCTCGCAGCGCTACTATCCATCTACCTGGTCGCGCCACTCTTGAGTTGGGACGGCCCCCCAGGGGCCACCCTGCTCCCTCGGTGGATAAATGTGGGGCAGAACTGGGAGACCTATTTGTTACCGATCGCAGCATTATTGCTGTTGCTGCTGGTGCCGTCCATTGATCGAGTTGGGGCGAAAGGTATTGGCATCCGAGACATGTGGCCCCCGTCCCCTCCTCCTCAAGAAGAAGGGCGTAAAAAACTAGAAACCTCCACAGAACAGGTCGATTTTCCGCCCGGCCCACCTTGGAGTTGACTCCTTCCGGCTGCGGGTTTCTTAAGCCAGGGCTGCATCCATCTTGTCCACAGCGTCGGCCATCAGCACTGGCAATACGTGCGCGTAGATGTCTGCGGTCGTGCTCATCTGGGAGTGGCCGAGCGTTTCCATGACCACGCGGAGCGCGACACCTTGGGCGAGCAGTAGAGTTGCGCATGTGTGGCGTAAGTCGTGGAATCGGTGGCGCGGGATGCCTGCGTCAGCCAGCACGCGCTGGAATCGGTGCGTGACGGACGGTCGTGGCAGCGGACAGCGGGTAATTTGGCGAACGGCGCGCCTCGGCTCTAGGATTATGTGCCTGTGGCCGTTTTCATCTGCCAAAGGGAGGAAATCATGACCGAGTACATTCCGAGTCCGAGAGAGTGGGTCGCGAATCAGGTTGAGCTGTACGAGGGGAGCGGGGGCACCGAAGGCCTGACGCTGCGCGAGACGGGCTTGCCTGTGGTGGTGGTGACGAACCGAGGGAACAAGACGAACGCTGTCCGAAAGACGCCGTTGATGCGCGTGGCGGATGGGGCGAATTACGTGCTGGTTGGGTCGAAGGGCGGTGCGCCGGAGAATCCGGTGTGGGTGTATAACCTGCGGGCCGATCCGAACGTGGAGGTCAGGGACAAGACTGTGGTGACTCAGATGCGCGTGCGCGAGGTGGACGATTCCACGGAGCGCGAGAGGCTGTGGGCGATCGCGGTGGAGGCGTACCCGCCGTACGCGGAGTACAAGTTGAAGGCGGACAGGGTTATCCCTGTGTTCTTGGCAGAGCCGATCGCCTAGCGTTTCAACCTATACATATCAAAGACCCGGGCCGATTCACGCTGCGTGCGTGCGTCGGGCCCGGGTCTTTTTGGTTAACGTTTGCCGGTTGAGGCGCGTTCGGCTCGCTACGTGTCCAGTGTGGTCGCAGCGAATACGTCTTCGAAGGACAGGCGTCGCTTGGTCTGCCCGTGGTCGTAGTAGAAGTCCAACATCATGTCGATGCTGTTCTTGTTCGCGGTGATGCCGTGCTTGTAGATGTCACCCATGTCCTTGAGTTGCTCTCGCACTAGCTCTCTCGCATCCATGACCAAGCTGTAGCTGGTGCCATCGCCCTCGGCGTCAGCGTAGGCGACCTCTCGTGAGCGCTCGAATGCGTCGTAGAACTTCCGGGCCAGATCTGGGCGCTCTCTGTTGAGCTTGCCGCCCATGACCATGATGTGAGAAGGAGTGATGACGTGGTGTTCCTTCCACAGTTGGCGATGCATCTCGCGGTAGTCCGGGAATAGTCGTTTCACCTTGCCGGGGTTGCCCTCGAGCGCTGCCCATGCTTTGGGGTCAGTGATGTCGCCGGTACAGGCGTCAACGTCGCCATCCAGCAGGCGATCCCACTGTCGCTTGCTTCGGTCCGTCGGGTAGTCGACATCTACGGGCTTGTACAACTCCCACGGGCTGGGGTTCGTGGTCCAGCGGAGTTTGGAGAGGTCGACATCGTGGAAGCGTTGGAGCATCCCACGTGTGTAAGTGGTCACGACCCCCCACGACGAAGCGGCGATGAGCTTCCCTTCCAGGTCCTTGGGGGTGTTGATGCCCCGGTCTGCGCGGACCCAGACGTAGTTGTAAACGGGCTTGCGCTTGATCATGACCGGTAGGCAGACGAAATCCCACCCGGAGTCTATGGCTGGGATCACGTCGCCGATGTTGGTGTCCAGCAGCCCGAATTCGCCGTTTTTGAATCGAGGGTTCTCGAAGATGCCAGCGGTGTCGCTCGGCCCCGCGATCTTCAACGAAACACCCTCGATCGGCACCCGGCCTTGTACCAGCGGCAGGATCATGTCGTGGCGGAAATTGGGCTGGGAGCCTTGTGCTTCCAGAGCAACTTCGATGGAATTTGTGGTGGTCATGAGTGGTCTCCTCTTGTGATTGGCCTATCGAACCGGGGTCGTTTTAGCATCACAGCCACGACTTGGCGTGGCTGTGATGCTATCTACGTTGGTCGGTTTACGTGGGCTAGGAGAGGCCCAGCTCTTCCCAGCGCTTGCCTACCTTGTTCAGCAGTTCCATGGTCGGCTTGGACGGAGCGGGAATCGGGAATTCCGTGATCTTGTTCTCCCTGGTGGCGTCGATGCCCATGCCACGTGAAGGGGGAATGAAGTCCATTTCACCAGGGCGGCCTAGCGGGCGCTTGAGTACGGCACCTAGGTAGACGTGTTGCTCTGGCTCTGCGAACGATACAACTCTCCACATGATGTCGTTCCAGTCGTGGACGTCGCAGTCTTCGTCGACGACGATGACCCACCGGTAGCTCAGGTGCTCCCACGCGGCGTCCATGATCTCTTTGGGCTGGCCATCGTGGTCGATCTTGGCTCGGATGATGATCACGCCCTTGGCACCGGCGTCGGGGAAGTGAACTTCAAGGATGTTCGTGTAGCCCGTCTTCTCGACGAGGGTGTTGAGGATGGAGCCCGAGCGCATGAGCGGGCGGGGGTAGTCCTCGATGCGACCGCAGATGAGGCCGAAGCTGATGGGAGCTGTGCGGTGGGTGATGGTGTCCACACGGAAGACGAAGCACTCGTAGTTCTTGTTGTAGAAACCGGAGGACTCACCGTGGGGGCCGTCGTAGTGGCGCTCGCCGGGGACGATCTCGCCTTCGAGGATGATCTCAGCGTTGGCGGGAACGAGGATGTCGCTGGTCTCACACTTGACCAGGTCGACGGGTCTGCCAGCCCAGGCGCCAGCCGCCTCATATTCGGCAAGGCCGTTCGCGTCCGTGGGGACGGCGGTGCCAGCAGCGAGCACCAGCAGAGGGTCCATGCCTAAGACGATGGCGCACGGTGTGGGGAGGCCTTTGGCCTCGTTCTCTAGAACGTGGGCCGCGCCGGATCTGTCGCTGGCGCCACCGTAGTTGGAGCCTTGAGGAGGGGGTGAGCCCACGGGGAAGTCGCCCATGATTTTCACGGTCGTGTGGTTCTTGTCGATGATCATGGAGCGGTATTGCCCCATGTTGTGGGCGCCGGTCTGGGGATCGATGGTGACGACGCCTGCGGTGGTCGCGATGTAGCGACCGCCGTCAAGCTCGTGCCAGAGCGGTGTGGGGAGCATGCCGAGGTCGACTTCCTCACCCTTGATGATGACATCCTTCACGGGACCCGTGGGCGAGATCTTGGATGGGAGGCGATTACGCATCCCTTCGTGTACACGCTCTTCCAGGGCGACCCAGTCACGCTCACCGTTGAAGGCGACGGCCAGTTGATCGAGGCTGTACATGATGTTGGTGGCCAACGGCATGTCTGGATAGTCTTTTACGTTCTCGAACAAGAGACCCGGGCCGTTGCGGACAAGGGAGCGGTAGGAGATAGCGCCGATTTCAAAGTCGAGATCGACTTCGCCGGTGACCCGCTTGAGCAGGCCTCGCTCTTCAAGTATTTGCATGTACTCGCGCATGCTGTCATAGCCGACCCGTCCAGGGATATTGGTGGTCATCTTGCAGGCTCCGTTTGTAGATTGTTGGTAACTGCGACAGGAACAGTCCAGAGGTTGACCACCAAGGCGGTCAACCTCTGGACTTCGGGTTTAATCGAGGCCGTAGAGGTTCTTGAGCAGGTTCTTGCCTTCGTCCGTGAAGTTCCTGGCTCCCTCTAGTTGGTCGAGGAGGAGGTTGGGGTCTCCGTATCCGATCTCGAGGGAGGCAGCGGCTGCCAATTCAAGGAATCGAGGGTCTTCCAACGTCTGTTTGAATGCGTCGCGCCAGACGGCGACGACGTCATCGGGGACGCCGGGAGCCATCGTGAACATCCGGGTCATGCTTTCGGCCGTATCACCAAATTCGAAGGCCGCTTTTTGTTCGGCGCTTGCCGGAGCGACATCAAACAGGTAGGGGGGCTCAGGGGCACCGATAGCCTCCAACCACTCAGGGGATATCGGTGACCGCCACCAATATACGGGGACGACGGTGTCGCTCTCGATCCAATTCGGGAAGAGGGGCTCGATGAAGTTGAAGTTACATCGGGTCGAACCGTCGAGTTCACCACGGTCGACTGCGGCGAGCACCTCGGAGGTTCCACCGTAGCCGTAGATCACCTTCATGGGCTCGCCAAGGTATTCCATCAGCGCGGGACCGATGGCGTCACCACCTGGAGATGACGTACCAATGGTGTAGACCTTACCGGAGGCCTTCATCTCTTCCCAGGTTGTTGCGACGTCACGTCGTACACAGAAGTTCTGGTGAACGTTCGTGAAGGTAGGCGTCCCGATCATCGTGGCGGTGAACAGATCAAAGCCTTCTACGTCGTTCCCGATGACTTCAGGAATGATGAACCGGCTCGCCATAGGCGTTACGGAGAAACCGTTAGGCTCTGCCTTGGTCACGGTTTGCAGGGCTCGCAGGCCGCCACTTCCTGGTTGATTCGCGACGACGAATCGCGGGTTGCCAGGGAAATACTTGCCAGCGGTTGCGGCAAAGATACGGGAGACGGTGTCATAGCCGCCACCTGGTGAGAAGCCAACGACGATGCGGATGGTCTGGCCTTCGAAGTAGGCCGCCATGTCACGACCGGCTGGCGTTGGCGTAGCGGTCGTGGCCTGAGAAGTCGGGGTTGGGACGGCGCCTGGCATGGCTGTCGGGGTCGGATCCTGTGCCATGGCCGTGGGGGTAGCTGCCGCTTGCGTGGGAGTGGGGGTTGCTTCATCCCCCCCGCACGCAGCGAGAGCAATCAGTGATCCGAGAGCGAGCACGGTTATCAAAGCTAACTTTCTCACTGGACACCTTTTTTCTTCACGTCTCGCCCCGTAACGACGCTTCGTATGGGCGGCGCTCCTATGCTAGCACGCAATCCTCCAGTGCTCTTCCTGTGCCAGATCGCGCTGGAGACCAGGCAGGATTTCCAACTGGCCGGACGGCAGTTGATATCAAAAAACCGGGCCGATCCACGCTTGGGAGGAGTGAGTCGGGCCCGGTTTTTCTTGCTGTAGGTTGGTTGGTCGAGGCCAGTTGGGGCGGTCTACGGGTAGGCTTGGTTGTAGCCCGCGTAGTAGATGCCTGCATTCTCGTAGGCTGCGGCCACTTCACCGCTGTGGAGGACGACGTACCAGTAGGAACCGGTGTTGGCGACGCCGTCAGTCCATTGGATCATCGGGAAGTTGCCGTTGGTGTCGGTGGCCGTCGTAGCCAGGTCGATCTCGATGTCGCCGACATCACCGTCTGTGGTGGGGTAGATGCGTTTGTTGTTCGCGCCAGCGCCCCACTCGTTGGAGCCGTTTGGAGCGTCGTGACGCGCTACCTTGAACTGTTGGACGGATTTTTCGACCGCAACGACATCGGTGTTGAAGGCTGTTTGATCCCCCTCGCCGAATACGTCCGCGAACCGCGGCACAAGGAGCGCGGCCAGTATGCCAAGGATGGCTAGCACCACCACGATCTCGATCAGGGTGAAGCCTCGCTCCTCCCTCTTGATCCAATCCGCCCGTTTCACCATCTCCACCCTCCCCCTGCCTACTGGCTTGTAGCCTCTCGGTCGTTTCTCCCCCATCGTGAGTCATCGCGATGGGTACTACATATTTGTATGTAGGATTCAGTCTATCCACCCCTAAGGGCGTTGCCATCACCCCAATGGGTTAATCAAAGTTGCGAAACGGTCAGGAATCAATGACTCTGCTTGACCGCGTCCAACTGTCTTCACATCTCTCTCACGCGGTCAACACGAGAATGGGGGGCGGATTCATACCCTGATCACGCCTCAGGTCTACGCTGGTGTTGGATCGGAAGGGAGGGGTTGAGGCCCACCCACCGGAATCCGAATAACCCATGGAGGTGCAATTTGCTGAGGCGCAATCCACAGTCGGAGCCCGCCAGTTCAGGCAAGTACCTGGTTGGCGAGGCATCCTAGGGCCAAGGCCTCCGCGCTGATGTCATAGGCGCAGGCAAGAACCTCCTACGCGGAGGGCGCGCAATCTGGATGGATACCCACGAGCGGCAACGGAGTTCAAGGCCACGGTAGATCAAGTTGGTGAATAGTCCGAGACGCCGGAGAGATCGAACGATCGCTCCGGCGCTGTTTTGTGCGCCCCTACGTTACGGGCAACTGGTCGTCACACGGCAACGAGTCGACCTGGAATGCGTTGTTGAAGGTCGCTACGTATTGGTACTGACCGACGGTGGCGACGACCAGCATCACCCATCGTTCGCCATGCCTGGCGACGAGCGCATCGAAGAGCGCTTGATCGAGTTGGTGCGTTCGACAGAGTTGGCGGGTGAGTTCCAACACGTCTCGCGCATCGGCGTCCAACGCGGGGTCGTCGGTTCCCGTGCGTGCGGCCTCGATGGCCGTGTCGCTCAAGCCTACCTCGCGGGCTCGCGCGATGTGCGCGGACCACTGATACGGGGCGTTGAATTCATAGGCGACGGCTAGGATCACCAATTCGTGGAGGGTGTCAGCGACAACGCCGTCAGCGTGGGCCATGAGCACGCTGTCGAGTACGGCAGGGGCGAGGCCCGGACTGGTGAGCATCACGCCGAAGGGGCCACGTACGCGTCCTAAGCCTGCAAAGACGGCGTCCCACTCCGCTTGGCGTTCCGTGGGCAACTGCGACTTATCGGTGATTGGTTGGACGCGTGTCATGGGGTGAATGCTCCTGGCGAACGGATGGCGATCAAGGCCGATTATCCCATGCTCCTCGCGCACTGGCACGCGCTGGCGCGTGGGCACGCGCACCACTAAACTCCTGAACTTCGGGCAACCCCCACGTGTGTAGGAGCAAGCCACTTTGAGCACTATGAAAGCTGCGGTTCTTGAAAGCCTCGCGGATATCAATTGTCGTGAGGTGCCGGCACCTGAACCTGAGGCGGGTCGTGTTCTCGTGCGGATGCTGATGTCCTCCATCTGTGGGACAGATCTGCATTACGTATTCCATGGATGGCCGCGCAACAATTGGCCTCTACCTCCGGGATCACCTGGTCACGAGGGTGTAGGGGTTGTGATCGACGATGGAGGAACTGAGTTCAGCGTCGGTCAGCGAGTGCTGACCGTGCCGAACATCTGGGAGGCGCGCAACTTCGCGGAGGTGCAGCTCGTCTCAACACACTTCTTGATCCCCTTGCCTGACACGATCGAGGTGGCGCACCTGCTGATGGCTCAGCAGCTTGGGACTGTCATCTTCGCGGCAAGTGAGTTGCCGAAACTGGATGGTGAGACGGTTGCGGTGCTGGGGCAGGGGAGCGCTGGGCTGTTCCACGACTTCTGGCTGCGGCGTATCGGTGCGGGGAGAGTCATCACGGTGGAGCCAAATAAGCAGCGACGCGAGGCGGGGCGCATGTTCGACGTGGACGACACGGTCGACGTGACCGGCCAGGCCGCAGTGGACGCCGTTCTCGCGCTCACGGACGGCGTCGGCGCCGACCTGATCGTCGACGCGGTGGGGGGCAACAATACGCTGAACCAGGCGGTGAAGATGGCGAAGGCGACGGGCCACATCCATATCTTTGGCTTGCCAACGACGCATGACCTGGTGCCATTCGATCTGGGCGCGCTGTTCTTGAAGCGCTTGAATACGACGACAACGTTCGGCGCTCAAGACGAGCCTGGCCTCGTTGCGTTCAGGGAGGCGCTGGGGATCATCGAGCGCGGTGAGATAGACATGGCGCCGTTCGTGACGCACGTGTTCCCGCTGGAGCAAATTAGGGAGGCATTCACGCTGGCCCATGAGCCAGCGGGCGGCGCGCTCAAGGTATCGTTGAGCATGGAGTAGGGAATGGCCTGCCAGGAGATTCGAATGAAGTGCCCTTCACATCTTGACAGGAGAAACGTGGACGGATAACGTTCAGGTCGATTCGCGGGGTGGAAATCCCCACTAAGGGTTTCCATTCGGTTCATCCAGGCTTATCACTTGCAGAGGCCTGGTATCGGTAATGCCTGGACGACGACACGGTAAGGAGGACGATGTGATTAGCACGGCAATGATGACGAAGAGAGGCGGCTTCCTGTTGATGGCAATGGGATTGCTCGCTGGCTTAGTTCTGGCGACGATGTTTGGTGGCGGTAGCACTGCCAAGGCAGACGGCCACACCGGTTTTGAAGAGGTTCGCACGAGCGTTCTGCAGGCTGATTTCCAGCCCGGTCAGAGCCGTGAGACGACCGAGGTATGGTTCCAGGGCTCTGGTTTCACGCCTGGTACGGAACTCATCATCCTCATTGGTGACAGCAATGGTGTCTTGACCGACATCACGATCCCCGCTGGCAGCCGCAAAGATGGTGGTGGTTCGGTGTACCCGTTGCTCGCGAACGAAGACGGCGCTTGGGCAACCGAGTGGCGTATCGGTCGGTTCTCCCGCAACGGAGTTGGTGGCGAGGGTCTCTTCTCCGTCCTGATCATGGACGCGAACTTCAACCAACTGGCAACCACGCCTTTGGCGCTCTGCAACCTGACCGAGCGTCAGCTCGAAGAGACGGACGAGGCCGGCAACGTAACTGTCGAAGCCGCCCCGATCCCCGCTTACTGCGAAAGTTAGCGGCAAACACCTAGCAACGCTAGGTGGTAGATAGATAGCTCATAGCCACCCGGCCCTCGGCCGGGTGGCTTGCTGTTTCAGGAAGAAGAGACAAGGCGGACTGGATATGAACCACTACAGCGGCATCGACCTTCTCGATCTCGACTCCCAACTCACCGACGACGAGCGCCAGGTGCGCGCGACCGTTCGTGAGTGGGTGGATCGCGACGCTATGCCGGAGGTGGTGCCAGCGTTCGAAGACGCTCGCTTTCCTGCCAACCTCGTTCCGCAGCTTGCGGGCTTGGGCATCTTTGGCGCCCACCTAGAGGGCTATGGCTGCGCTGGCGTTGGGCCGGTCGCGTACGGCCTGATGATGGAGGAGCTTGAGCGCGCCGACTCTGGGTTCAGGTCGTTCGCCTCCGTCCAGTCGTCGCTGGCCATGACTGCCATCTACGACTTCGGCAGCGAGGAGCAGCGCCAGCGCTACCTGCCGGACATGGCGGCGGGCACGCTGCTTGGTGCGTTCGGCCTCACGGAAGCCGACCACGGCAGCGACCCAGGTGGCATGGAGACGTATGCCGTTCGCGTGGACGGTGGCTATCGCATCAATGGCTCCAAGTACTGGATCACCAATGCGAGCATCGCTGGCATCGTGGTGCTGTGGGCCAAGCTCGACGATGTCATTCGAGGGTTTATCGTCGATACGTCGTTGCCTGGCGTGACGACAATGGAGATCCACAACAAGTTGTCCATGCGCATGAGCGTGACGGGTGGACTGACGTTCCAGGACGTGTTGGTCACTGACGACGCTCTGCTTGAGAAGACGAAGGGGCTGCGATCAGCGCTACAGTGCCTGAACTCCGCTCGTTACAGCATCGTGTGGGGAGTGAATGGTGCGGCCGCTGATTGCTTGCATACGACGATCGAATACACCAAGGAGCGCGAGCAGTTCGGCAAACCGTTGGCGAGCTTCCAGCTTGTGCAGCAGAAGCTTGCCGATATGGCCGCTGAGCTATCACGTTCGCAGTTGCTAGCGCTGCAGCTTGGTCGGCTCAAAGAACAGGGCAAGCTTCACTGGTCGCACGTGAGTTTGGCGAAGTTCAGCAATACGCAGTCGGCGCTGGATATCGCGCGTACGTGCCGCGATCTGTTGGGTGCGGCGGGGATCACGACGGATCTTTCACCGATGCGTCATTCGATGAACCTGGAGACGGTGAATACGTACGAGGGTACCCGCCACATGCATCAGTTGATCCTCGGTCGACACCTCACCGGCTTCAACTCCATCTAAGAAAGGCGCCAGCCCTTCACCCACTTGGAAGGGTGGCCCCTTCACCCATATGCCTACCCGGCCGTTGAGCGAAGATGGCGTGGAATGAGCCCTGGCCTTGGCGCTCTGGTTGGCCGCTGGGGACAGGGAAGGGCGCAGCCCTTCACCCGTATGCCTACCCCATCGTTGATAGAGACGGCCTGGAATGAGCCCTGGCCTTGGCGCTCTGGTTGGTCGCTGGGGACAGGGAAGGGTAGCCCCTTCACCCGTATGCCTACCCCATCTTCAATAAGCGATGGGGAGTGGCGACGCGGGGCGTTTGCGACTGGGCCGCGCCGACGCGATAATGCCGCCGCAACAATCTAAGAAGGTGTTCTTTTGAAATCTATTCGTCTTCATGAATTTGGTGGTCCAGAAGTCCTCAAGCTTGACGACGTGGACGACCCGAAACCCGGTACGGGTCAAGCGTTGGTTCGCGTGTACGCGGCGGGTGTGAACCCGACCGACGTTACGAGTCGTCGGGGTGCGGCGCAGGGTGCGCCTAAATTGCCCATGAGCCTGGGCCGCGACGCATCCGGCGTCGTTGAGGCGATCGGCAGTGGGGTTAAGACCGTGAAGTCCGGCGACAAGGTCATCGTTCGCGGTGGCTCTGCCAACTACTCAGAGTTGGTCGCCGTCTCGGAAGACGAACTCTACCCGGTGCCCGACGGCGTGGGGCCAGTCGACGCTGCGTCGATCGGCGTGACGTACAGCACGGCTTGGGACGCGGTGGTGAACAAGGCGCAGGCTGGCACGGGCAATTGGGTGCTCGTACAGGGAGCATCAGGCGGGGTTGGCATCGCTGCTGTGCAGATCGCGAAGGCCATGGGCGCTCGTGTGATCGGTACGGCGAGCACCGAGGAGAAGCGGGCGTGGGTGATCGCCCAGGGCGCTGACCACATGGTGGACTACACGCAGGCCGACTGGCCGGAGCAGGTCAAGGCGCTGACTGGCGGCAAGGGCGTGGACGCTGTTATCGACGGTGTCGGTGGGGAGTCGTTCATCAGGGCGTTCGAGGCCGTAGCGCCTGGCGCCAACATCTGCGTTTTCGGCGCGTCTGGTGGGCGTGAGGTTAACTTCAACCTGACGAGCCTTTTCCGGAACCGCGTCCACGTGCACGGTTGCGGTGGCACGGGCTGCACCCGCGCGGATTTCGAGAAGATGCTCGGCCTGTTCTCGACGGGCAAGCTCAAGGCTACTGTTGAGACCGTTCTGCCGCTGGCGGAAGCTGCGCAGGCGCACCAGATGATCGAGGACCGCACGGTCATCGGCAAGATCGTTCTCAAGGTAAGTTAGGAAAACAATGGCAAGCCAGCACGATAAGCATGACTCTCACGCGAGTGGACATGGCCACGGTGGCTCTCACGGGCACGGTCATGGGCATGAGCACGGCTTCAACGCCGATAGTCTCCGCAACAACGATCTGCTGTACGCGGACGTATACCGCCATGCTATCGACTGGCTTGCTATTCCCGCCAACGGAAGCGTGATGGAGGCTGGGTGTGGCGCCGGTGGGTTCACGCAACTGCTGGTCGACTCTATCGCTCCCGCCGGTGGGATGGTCACGGCCTTCGACGAGAGCGCAGAGATGATCGCGGCCACCCGCGAGTTGATCGAGCGCGGGGCGCACGCTGCGTCGGTTAGCTACCAGCAGGGGGATATCGGCGCGTTGCCGTTCGAGCCCGGCTCGTTCGATCTGGTGTGGTCGAGCCGGACCATCCACCACCTGTCGGATCAACTTGCGGCGGTGAAAGGACTGGCTGGCACGTTGCGCCCCGGTGGCAAGCTGGCACTACGTGAGGGCAGCATCCGCACGCGGTTCTTGCCGGACGACATCGGGTTGGGCGCGCCTGGCTTGGAGGATCGACTCGACGTGGCCTTCCACCGCTGGTTCTCGTCCAACGTACGTGAGGGTGGCGTGCGCTACCCCTACGGGTGGACGCACATGCTGGCGGAGGCGGGACTTACCGACGTGACCGCGCGCACGTTCATGCTAGAGGCGCTGCCGCCATTCACAGACGTGCAGATCTCCTACATGGGTCGGCATTTGCGTCGGTGGGTCGAGAACGACGATCGCAAGGCTTACCTGGATGCTGGTGATGCCGACATCCTGACTGAGCTGACCACGCCCGCCAGCGAGCACTACGCGTTCAAACGTCCCGATCTGTACCTCCACGAGATGGTCACCATCTTCGTGGGGACCGCTACCTAACCCCGCAGCCGCAGGAGGCTCCCGATGGCAAGCGCATACGTAACTCTGGATGTTGACGGTTCCCAGATGAAGACTTGGGTCGCGGTTCCTGACGGCCCTGGGCCGTTCCCCGGGGTGGTCGTGGCACAGCACGCGGGCGGCATGGACACGTTCATCCGCAGCGTCTGTGATCGTTTGGCCGAGGCTGGGTTCGCTGCCGCCGCGCCAGACATGTACCACCGCCAGGACGGGATGACGCTCGAGGAACTCGACGCGATGCCGCAGGATGACCCTGAGCGTTGGCCGTCCATGATGGCGAAGACCGGCCAGACGAACGATAGCGACATCGAGCAGGACGTACGCGCGTCGATGGCTCACCTCAGTTCGTTGGCGCAGGTTGGGTCATCCCCGATCGGCATCACGGGGTTCTGTGGTGGTGGTCGCGTGTCGTACCTCATGGCTGCTCGCATCCCTGAACTGTCATCGGCTGTCGTGTTCCACGGTGGCTTCATCACGATGGCGCGCGAGGATCGGCCCGCTGCGCTGGACTCCACTCCGCAGATCTCGTGTCCTGTTGCTGGCTTCTTCGGACTGGACGACCAGAACCCGTCGCCGGAACACGTAGCGGAGATCGCTGCGGAGATGGACAAGCACGGGAAGTCCCACGAGTTCCACTCGTACGAGGGCACTGCACACAGTTTCTTGGATCACACGAATCCGAAGGCGCACCGGCCGGACTCGGCTGCCGACGCTTGGGAAAAAGCGGTCGCGTTCTTCAACAAGACGCTTCGCGCATAACGTTTGACAACAACACACCTGGAGAGCACTAACATGCCCGGATCGCTAGTCACGCTGACGGTAGACGAATCACCGATGCAAACCTACGTGGCAGTCCCTGAGGGGGATGGTCCGTTCCCTGGGGTTGCCGTGGCTCAGCATCGGCTGGGTATCGATGTCTTCATGCGTAACATCTGCGACCGCCTGGCGGAAGCCGGGTACGTCGCGGCCGCACCGGACATCTATCACCGTGGGTGGTCGCTGGAGCAGTTCGCTGAGATCACGGCGATGCCCCGGGGCGATGAGCGCGCCGAGGCGGTGTTGCCGTCGCTGTCCGCTGCGCTCACCGAGCCGGAGGTCGTGCGGGACATGAACGCGACGTTCACCCACCTCAAGGATCACCCGGCTGTGGATCGGGCAAGACTCGGTGTGCTGGGGTTCTGCATGGGTGGGCGTATCTCATACTTGATGGCCACGCGGAACGCTTCGTTGAAGGCGACAGGTTGTTTCTATCCGGGGGGTATCTTCAGTTCACGTGGTGGTGGCCCTTCGGCCTTCGCGGCGTCGGACCGGATCGAGAGTCCGATCATCGCGTTCACCGGCGCGGATGACGAGAACCCGTCGCCTGCTGATATGGAGCGCGTCGACAAGGAACTGACACGCCTCAAGGTTGAGCACGAGTTCCACTTGTACGATGGCATGTCCCACGCGTTCATGGATCCGACCAATCCGCGCGCATACAGCGATGATGTGGTCAACGACGCGTGGTCCAAGCTGATCGCGTTCTACGACACGAAGTTGAAGGGGAACTGATGCAAACCGGGTGGCTCCGACTCGAAGTCAACGACCGTTACATGCCCGCGTACCTGGCTGCTCCCGACGGCGATGGGCCTTTCCCCGGGGTCGTGGTGGCGATGCACATATTCGGCTTGGATCGCTTCGTTCGCGGCAAGTGCGAGGAGTTGGCGGAAGCGGGTTTCGTGGCGGTGGCGCCGTATCTG
Organism: Chloroflexota bacterium; assembly: GCA_027618515.1. GTDB lineage: Bacteria > Chloroflexota > Dehalococcoidia > Lucifugimonadales > Australimonadaceae > CALGTL01. Next base: position 33,070 of record JAQCEV010000005.1, read on the forward strand.
TTCCATCGCACCAACGTGACGCACAAAGATCTTGGAGACTTCGAATACGCGGATACCACGCGGTGGGAGCGGGTGCCCGCGCTCAAGGCGACGCTGGACGATAACCAGATCATCGAGGACATGACCGAGGCGGCGAAGTGCCTGCGAGCACTCGATGTCGTTGGCCCGAAGCTGGGCGTGACGGGCTTCTGTATAGGCGGCCGCATCGCGTACTTGATGGCGACGCGCACGGACGAATTCGACGCTTGCGTCGATTTCTACGGTGGCGAGATCGAGCAGGCGTGGGGCGACGCGCCGTCGCCACTGTCCAAGACGGCCGACCTGGACTGCCCGCTCGCAGGCTATTTCGGCAACGACGACTACAACCCGACCCCCGCCGCCGTGGACGCTCTTGAGGCGGAACTCAAGAAACATGACAAGCGCTACGAGTTCACCCGCTACGACGACACGAACCACGCGTTCAACGATCCGTTCAATCCCGGTCGCTGGCGTGAGCACGCGGGCACGGATTCCCTCGCCAAGATGATCGAGTTTTTCCACCGCGAGCTCGCGTTCAAGCGATAAGTTCGAAGGTCACCATCTTCGAGGGCGAGCGACAGGGCTCGCCCTGTACCCATATGCTGCCGCTCGGCAGGGCGCAGGGTGGCAAGAGCCGCTGGGCGCGATCCATTGATGTAGGCCGAAATATGACATCAGATTGTGGCGTGTACGCCGTCGGGCGGACTACACTGTTGCCTAGACGACTTCCGGTGACACGACGTGCGGCGGGTTGGCCGAGGGCAAAGGCAAATGAACGGAAATGAATGAGATTTGTCACTAGAGAGCCACGCGGCTCACCGGGCTAGCTCCATTCGTAAATGTTACAAAATGCAACAGAATGCAACACATCAAGACGGAGCCCGGATGAGTAGCCCGATTCCGTCACTTCAGTGATGCCACTGTGGTTCTACCTTCAAGTCCAGTCGATGAATCGGGGCCTAGGCGGGCGGGAGAAATTTCGCTGGACATTCGGACGTGTATCCTGTCGGCAACGATTATTCAGTGAGGCCGAACGTATGACCCAGAATGAAGACAAGGTCGCTCGAGGGAGCGGCGACGGCAAATTCGTATACGACCGCTGGATGGAGGCGCAGGGCGTTCCCATCCACCGCGGCTATTTCATCGAGGACCTGCGAACGGTCGACGTTGGCCCGTGGGCCGAGCGCGAGTGCAACGCGGCGTTCATCCAGCTTGAGGGCATGGAGGGCGTAGCCGAGGCTCGCATCAGCGAGCTTCCTGGTGGCACGACAGTACCGCCCACGAAATTCGCGCTGGACGAGGTGGTCTACACGCTGGCCGGTAGCGGCATCTGCACGGTTTGGGCGGAAGGCGTTTCGAAGCACAGCTTCGAGTTCGGTCCGCGCAGCCTGTTCCTGATCCCGCGTGGCGCTACGCGTCAGTTCGCCAACGCTCGTGGTGATCAGCCGCTGCGTTTGCTGCACAACAGCTACCTGCCGGTGGCGATGAGCTTGGAGCCGGATCCAGAGTTCTACTTCAGCAACCCTTACGGGCACCCTGAGTTGCTTCAGCCCAAAGAGGGAGAGCTTTACGCGGTTGCATCCCGAGCCTCCGGTATGGGGCGTGGGGCGACCTGGTACGGCAACTTCTTCACGGATATGGGCGCATGGGAGGACCTGGTTCCTCACCGCCAGCGTGGAGGTGGTGGTCACGTCGTTGACGTGTCATTCCCGCACTCGCAGATGGGTGGGCACATGTCCGTTTTCCCGCCGGGCACCTACAAGAAGGGCCACCGCCATGGTCCGGGACGCGTCATCGTGATCCCGGCGGGTGAGGGCTACTCGATCATGTGGCCTGAGGGCGGCGAGAAGGTTATCGCTCCCTGGCACGAGGGCAGCATGTTCACGCCTCCCGACCGCTGGTTCCACCAGCACTTCAACACCAGTGTCACGCCTGCTCGCTACTTGGCGCTTGCGCCGCTGCCGCAGTTCAACGGGCACAGCGAGAAGGTGGAGGATCGCGCTCGCGACCAGATCGAGTACCCCCGCGAGGAGGCCTGGATCCGCGAGATGTTCGTGGAAGAGTTGGGCAAGAAGGGACTAGATATCCTGATGCCCGAAGAGGCGTACACCAATGCGTCCTACGACTGGGGCTACGCTGCCGGCCAGGAGAAGGGCGCCGTCCTCGGCGCGGCCTCAGGCGACCGCTAGGCGGCCTAGGCCACCGCAGGGCCGTAAACTGCCGTTCGACAGCAGAGCCCGTTTCGCGAAAGCGACGGGCTCTGCTTTTTTCCACGGACAGGAGAGGAAATGCGTTACCTGGGGGTCGGTGGGCGGCAAGTGTCGGTAGTGGGTTTGGGGACATGGCAGTTCGGGTCAAAGGGCTGGGGATGGGACCGCGATTTCGGCCCGGCAGATGCCGAAGCGATAGTGAAGCGGGCGCTTGAACTGGGCATCACGCTGTTCGACACGGCCGAGATCTACGGTGGAGGTCGCTCTGAGCGCATCCTCGGCATCGCCCTGGCGGAGCGCCGCTCTGAGGCGTATGTGGCGACCAAGCTGTGGCCGACCCACACCCTGCGTCGTCAGGTCATCCCTGCGCTACGGCGATCGCTGAGCCGACTGGGTGTGGAGCGCGCAGATCTCTACCAACTCCACTGGCCTAACCCGTTGGTGCCGCTATCGTGGACGATGGCTGGGATGCGGGACGCACGAGCGGCGGGGCTCGTCGATGACGTTGGAGTCAGCAATTTCGGCCTGGCACGCTGGCGACTGGCTGACGCTGCACTGGGCTCACCGGTCATCTCCAACCAGGTGCGCTACAACCTTGTGCAGCGTACGGCTGAGAGGGAATTGATCCCCTTCGCGCAGGCGGAGGACAGGCTGATCTTGGCGTACAGTCCGTTGGCGCAGGGGCTGCTGTCAGGGCACTACACGCCGGACCGTCGGCCAGGGGGATACCGGCGTGCGAACAAGCTATTCCTGGCGGAGAACATCCGCCGAGTCCAACCGGTGCTGGCGGTGCTGCGAGAGGTGGCGGACGCACACCGCGTGACATCCGCGCAGGTGGCGCTGGCGTGGACAGTCAGGCAGCCGCGTGTCGCGGCTATCCCTGGCGCGAAGAGCGTGCGGCAGGTGGAAGAGAACGCTGAAGCTTCGGACATCGACCTGACGGCTCAGGAAGTCGAGGCGTTGGACGAGGCTGCGACCGCGTTCAAGCCGGTCAGCCGCGTTAAGGGGCTCGGGGAACTGGCGAAGCAGATCGTCACGAGGTGAGCTAGCGGTCGAGCCCCCGCTCACGGACGCGGAGCGGCTCGATGCGGATGACCATGCGAGGCTCGCCATCGCGGAATCCTTGGTAATCAGGGTTGCCGGTGTACTTGAGGGAAAGGCGATTGATCTGGTTGATGGCGCCATCGACCGTGATCTCGGTGACGCGCCCACGGACGAACATGTTGCGGCGGGTGTTCTCGCCCATGATGGACAGACCGACACGGCCGTCGCGCATGAGGTTCTGCGTTTTGAGGCGGGGCTCGGCGGAGTTGATGAGGATGTCGGTGCCGTCGGTTTCGACCCACACGGGCGTCACCTGGGGCGAACCGTCTTTCATCAAGGTCGCGACGTGCGCGAGAACTTTCTCTGCCAAGAACGCTTTGGCAAGCTCGCTCAGTTGTACTCCCATGTGGCCCCCTATAGTTGTTTGATCATCGGAACGTGGTCGATGCCCGCTTCTTGGAACGTTGGGCCAGAAACGGCGTAGCCATTCTTGTCGTAGAGCTCCTGGACGTAGGTCTGGGCGTGGAGGGTGACCTCAGCGAATCCACGCACAGCGGCCTCTGCTTCAAGCGCGGCCACGATCTGCGACCCGATGCCACGATGGCGGAAATCAGGCAGCACAGAGACACGGCCTATCCGAGCGCCGTCGGCGTCGAACACGAGCCTACCGGTGCCGACGACTTCGCTAGCCACTACTGCAAGCACGTGGGCCGAGGCGGCGTCCGCCGCGTCGTGTTCTAGGTCTGCGGGCACGCCTTGCTCCTCGACGAACACACGCCAGCGAACTGCGAGTGCGAGCGCGAAGTCAGCCTCGCCGATGCCAGGACGCACGTGGGCCTGACCGCCAGGCAGGTCGTTCGGAGATGGTGCCATGATGGGGATTATAATCCGCCGTATTCAAGCCTTGGAGCGTCCCATGAAGTTGAGCATCGACCGGATCCTAACCACCCATGTCGGTAGCCTCCCGCGAGATCCTGAAGTCGCGCAGATCTTGCTAGCGCGAGAGCGTGGCGAGGAGTACGACAAGGGCCAACTCAACGTGGAGCTAACGCGAGCCGTGAAGGAAATCGTGGCTAAGCAGGTGGGCGCGGGGCTCGACGTGGTGAGCGACGGTGAGATGGGCAAGCTGAGCTATTCGACGTACGTGACGGATAGGCTTACCGGGTTCGGTGGCACGACCGAGCGCAAGCCGAACCTGGACGTGGCGCCGTACCCGGAATTTCGCGAGAAGATGGCTCGGATGACGGGCAACCAGCCTATCTCGCGCTCAGCGTGCATCGGCCCCATCGAGATCAAGGACCGTGAGCTGCTCAAGAACGACTTGGAGCACTTCGTTGCTGCGCGGGAGGCTAGCCACCCTGTTGAGGCGTTCATGACGGCGGCGTCGCCAGGAGTTATCTCCGTGTTCCAGCCGAACCAGTACTACCCGACGCACGAGGCGTACATAGAGCGGCTCGCTGAGGTGATGAAGGAGGAGTACGAGGCGATCGCTGCGGCGGGCTTCCTCCTGCAGATCGATTGCCCTGATCTGGCGATGGCCCGCCACACAGCGTTTCAGGACCTCACGGAGGAGGAGTTCTTGAAGCGCGCAGAGATGCAGGTTGAGGCGCTGAACTTCGCGCTAACCAACGTGCCCGCTGAGTCCGTGCGGATGCACGTTTGCTGGGGGAACTACGAAGGTCCCCACGACCACGACATCCCGGTCGAGAAGATCATGCCCATCTTGCTCAAGGCGAAGCCGCAGGCCTACCAGTTCGAGGCGTCGAACTCACGGCACGCGCATGAGTGGAAGGCCTGGCGTGACGCGAAGCTGCCGGACGACAAGGTGCTGATTCCGGGCGTGCTCGACTCGACATCCAATTTCGTCGAGCACCCCGAGTTGGTTGCGCAGCGTATCGAGCAGTTCGCGGCCATCGTTGGGCGCGAACGGGTGATCGCGGGCAGCGACTGCGGTTTCGGCACGTTCGCTGGCTTCGGCAAGATGGATCCCGATATCGTATTCAAGAAGCTTGAAGCGGCAGTGCAGGGAGCCGAGATTGCCAGCGAGCGGCTCTGGGGCTAAATGCCTGCGGTCGGGTCCGCACCGCCGAGGATCGCGCTGATGTGATCGCCTAGACGATCGCTGAGCCGTGGGCCCATGCGGGATACGATCCGGGCTGAAGCGAACGAGCCGAGCTTGCCGGACGTGGCGTTGTCCATGCCGTTGGCTAGGCCGTACAAGACGCCAGCCGCGTAGATGTCGCCAGCGCCTGTGGTATCGACGACGGGCACTGAGTAGCCGGGGACACGGGTGATCTCACCGTTGTCGTACACCAATGAACCGTCGCCGCTGCATGTCATGAACACGCGCGGGGAATCCTGCCCAAGCATCTTGAGTGCTTCTTCGCGGTCCTGCACCCCGGCGTAGATCATGGCTTCGAATTGGTTGCAGAAGAGCAGGTCGACGTACTCTCGCGTGGCGTTTCTGAAGGGCTCGATGAAGTGCTCTGCCATGCCGGGGTCGGACAGCGTGAGGGACACGGTGACGCCTGCCTGCTTAGCGGCTTCCATGGCCGCGACGGCGGCCTTGGCCCCCGTCGGCGAACCGAATAGGTAGCCCTCGACGTACACAAATCGGCTGGCCGCGATGCGATCGGCGTCAACGTCGGGAACGTCGATCTCGGCGGCGGCGCCCAGCGACGTCTGCATGGTACGTTCGCCATCTGGGGTAACAAGCACGAGGCAGGTGCCCGTGGGTGCTCCGCTGGCGGGCTCCACATCGAAGTCGACGCCGACTTCGGCCATGCTCTCGCGGTAGAGAGCGCCAGACATGTCATCGCCAATCTTGCCTGAGAAGAAAGCGCTCCCGCCGTACTGGGCGAGGCCAACCATGGTGTTGGCGGCTGACCCACCGGCCGCCCCGTGTTGCGCATAACCTGAGAGCCCTTCGAGGAGCGCGGCTTGGTCCTCAGCCGAAACAAGGGTCATGATTCCCTTTTGCAGGCCATGGGATGACAGAAGCAGGTCTTCGACCTGGACCTCTGTGTCGACGATTGCATTCCCGATCCCGAAAACGTCGTAGCGCTTTTGCACGTATCACCTATAGAGTCAATTGAATAGCGCAACTGCGCGCGTGTTGGCTGGTTAAGCCTCGGGAATGAACGTACACGGCGGCCTTCACGGAGTCAACGCGGAGAGCGCTGTTTTGTTGACTCGACCATAGGTGCCCGATAGACTTCAGCAGCCTTGCATCGGGGTGGGTACCCAGGTACAAGAGCAGTGAACGACACACTCGGAAGTGTGAGCAAAGCAGGGTGGTTCATGTACGGCGAACGCCGGCCCGAGTTCGATCCGAATCAGGTGATGAAGAACCTCAGCGATAGCTGGAAGCGGTTCACCTCCAAGTTGCCCGGTGGTGGCGGTACTTCGATCGGCGTAATCGTGATCGCAATCGTTGCGGTTGGTTTATGGCTAGCGAGTGGCGTTTACCAGGTGGCCCCAAATGAGCAGGCAGCGACTCAGCTGTTCGGCAAGTTCGGAACCATAACGGAACCAGGACTCAGGTGGTTCTGGCCTGCACCGATTGGCAGGATACAGAAGGAAAGCGTAACCGAGACCAAATCTATGGAGATTGGTTTCAGGAGCAGCAAGAGCAACCCGGATATTGATGTCGCGGTTGAGGCTTTGATGATCACGGGAGATCTGAACATCGTCGATGTCAAGCTGGCCGTCCAGTACCGCATCTCCGACCTCAAGAAATTCCTATTCCAGGTGGATGATCCCGGTGATCCCGATCGAGGTTCTCGCGAGGGCAAGCCGGACGGTCGGACGCTGAAGGACGCGGCTGAGGCCGCCCTGCGGCAGGTCGTTGGCCAGCGCAGCATCGATGACGTGCTCATCCGTGAGAAGGAGCGGGTGCAGCTTGACACGGCCGCTTTGCTCCAAGTTCTGATGGAGCATTACGGTACGGGAATCTTCATCCAGACGGTTCAGTTGCTCGAAGTTACTCCTCCAGGGCCAGTTCGAGCATCGTTCGACGATGTAGTCGCTGCGCGCTCGGAGAAGGAAACTCGGGTGAACCAAGCGGACGCGTATGAGCAGGATCGCCTTCCCAGGGCTCAGGGTGCCGCTCAGACCACGATCCAAGCGGCGGAGGCCTTTAAGACGGCGCGTGTTAAGCGTGCCCAAGGTGAGGCCGATCAGTTCACCGCCATCCTTGAGCAGTACAACCTGTCCAAGAATGTGACTCGCCAACGACTCTTCCTTGAGGCTATGGAAGATATCCTCCCTGACGTCCGCTTGATTATCATCGACGAAGAGGCAGGCAGTGGAGTTCTTCCATTCTTGCCTCTCACCGAAGGCGTACCAAGCGCCATCGGCGGCGGGCAGTAGGAGCCATTATGATTTCAAAACTTCTACTGATCGTTCTGGCCATCGCCGCAGTGGTGCTCTGGCAAGCAGCATATAAAGTGGATGAGACGGAACTCGTTCTGGTGACGCAGTTCGGGGAAATCCGGGCAGTGGAGACCAGCCCTGGGCTGCAGTTCAAAGTCCCGTTCGTCCAGCAGGTGACCAGGCTGGATAAACGAGTGCTTCGCGTCGATGTTCAACCTGCTGGATTCCCTGACAAGGAGAGCCAGTTCCTGGAGATCGATGCCTACGTGCGGTACAAGATCCAGCCCACCGAGCTTGGCATCCAGAACTTCCGTGAGTCGCTCCTTACTGAGACAGGTGCGCGTGACAAGATCAGCCAGATCGCGATCGCTTCCTTGCGTGCCGAGGTAGGCAACAGGCTCCGCGAACAGATCATCGGCGGGCGGATTACTGTCAACCCGGATGGCACTCGGACAGTGACTGCGATCCTCGCGCCTGACGGCTCGTCTATCCGGGAACAATTGACCAGGATCGTTACTGCGTCGGTTCAAGCACAGGCGGACGCTCAGGGATTCGGGATCGACATCATTGACGTCCGCATCAAGCGCGCGGACTTCCCGGAATCTATCGTTGAATCGGTCTACACCCGCATGCGTAGTGAGCGCCAGGTTCAGGCTGAGCGACTTCGGGCTGAGGGTGAGCAGCAGTTCCTGACTAAGACTGCTGAAGTGGATAAAGCAGTTGAGAACATCGCGGCTTCCGCTGACGAGACTTCGAATCGCCTACGGGGTGACGGTGAAGCGGAAGCTATCCGTATCCTGGCCGAAGCGCTAGAAGCTGATGCCGACCTGTTCGCGTTCCGACGGAGTTTGCAGGCGTACGCCACCATACTGGGTTCACAATCCACGTTGGTGTTGTCTGCAAACAGTCCGCTGTTTCAGTTCCTGCAGACGCCTGATGGTTTAGGCGAGTAGTTAGTCCGAAAACATTGGTGAACACAAGCAGGCCGCCAGCGGCCTGCTTGTTGGTTAACGCCTGATAAGATTGGTGCAATGGGTCCAAACCGCATACGCAACTTCTGCATCATCGCTCACATTGACCACGGCAAGTCGACGCTCGCAGACCGGATGCTTGAGATGACAGGCACGGTTACCGCGCGAGAGATGCAGGAGCAACTCCTCGATTCGCTGGATATCGAGCGTGAGCGCGGCATCACGATCAAAGCCCAAGCCGTCCGTATGCCGTTCACTCACACTGACGGCAGCGAATATGAGTTGAACCTCATCGACACGCCAGGCCACGTGGACTTCACCTACGAAGTGTCGCGAAGCCTGGCTGCGTGTGAGGGCGCGATCCTGATCGTGGACGCGACACAGGGAATCCAGGCTCAGACGCTTGCGAATGTGTATCTCGCTCTTGAACATGACCTGGAGATCATCCCGGTGGTGAACAAGATCGATCTGCCTTCGGCAGACGTTCCGCGGGTCATCGGCGAGATGACGACGGCTTTCGGCTTCGGCGCGGATGAGGTGCTGGCGGTGTCAGCCAAGGACGGGAGCGGCGTTCAGGAGCTGTTGAACGCGGTCGTCGACCGCGTGCCTGCGCCTAAGGCCAATCGTGACCTTCCACTGCGGGCGCTGATCTTCGACTCGAAATACGACACGTACAAGGGAGTGCTTGCGTACGTGCGTGTGATGGACGGGGCGGTGACTGCGAACGCTCGCATCAGGATGATGGCGACGGACACGCAGGCGGAGGTGCTGGAGGTCGGGGCGTTCAAGCCGACGATGATGAAGGTGCCTGGCCTGGAATCTGGCGAGGTGGGCTACATCGCGACGGGGTTGAAGAGCGTAGGCGAGTGTCGCGTTGGTGACACCATTACGCTCGCCCGCAATGGTGCGTCGGAACCACTGCCGGGTTACGGCGCGCAGAAGCCAATGGTGTTCGCGGGCCTGTATCCAACCGATGGCGTCGATTTCCACGAACTCCGCGAGGCGCTTGATCGGTTGCAGATGAACGATGCCTCGTTGTCCTTTGAGCCTGAGAGCAGCCAGGCGTTGGGCCCTGGTTTCCGGTGTGGCTTCTTGGGATTGTTGCACATGGAAATCGTGCAGGAACGCCTGGAGCGAGAGTACGACATGGACTTAGTGGTCACCGCGCCAAGCGTTGGCTATCGAGTGGTCATGAGCGATGGGTCTGTGGTCGAGATTTCGCGGCCCACGGATCTGCCGAGCCCCGGTGTGATCGACAAGATCGAGGAGCCGTGGCTTGAGGTGAGCATACTCACTCCGTCGCGGTTCGTTGGCCCGATGATGGAGTTGATCAACGCGCGGCGCGGGGTATTCAAACGCAACGAGTATCTGGACGCGTCGGGTGCAAGGGCAGTCGGCTCAGAGTCGATGCCTTCGTCTGATCCACGCGTGGTGATCGAGGCCCAACTGCCGATGGCAGAGGTGCTGGTGGACTTCTACGATCAGATCAAGACCCGCAGTAAAGGGTATGCGTCGCTGGACTACACGTTCATCGGCTTCCACCCTGCGGCGTTGGTTCGGCTGGACGTACTGGTCGCGGGTCAACTGGTGGACGCGTTATCGCTGATCACGCACAAGGATCGCGCGTACTACCAGGGCAAGGCGCTGGTGGCGCAGCTGAGGAAGTTGATCCCGCGCCAGATGTTTGAGGTGCCGATCCAGGCGGCGATTGGTAGCAACATCGTTGCTCGGGAAACGGTTGCCGCCATGCGGAAGAACGTTCTGGCCAAGTGCTACGGGGGGGACATCTCCCGTAAGCGTAAGCTGCTGGAAAAGCAGGCTGAGGGCAAGAAGCGGATGAAGCGCATCGGGCGTGTCGAGGTTCCGCAGGAGGCGTTCCTGGCCATCCTCAAGATGGAACGCTGATCGATTACTTGCTCTGCCTGGAGTAGAGTTTCGTAGGTATCGCTAGACTGTTTCGCTGGAGGTTGCTGATGCAGCTCGGTTTCTTCAACATGCCCCTTCACCCGCCCGGATCCGACTTGGCGGTAACCCTCGAGGACGACCTGCAGCAGCTCGTTGAGCTTGATCGGCTTGGGTACACCGAGGCGTGGATCGGGGAGCACTTCACGACGGTGTGGGAGAACATCCCCGCGCCGGACCTGTTCATCGCGCAGGCGCTGGGTGTCACCAAGCAGATCAAGCTGGGTACGGGCGTGACGAATATCCCGAACCACAATCCTTTCTATCTGGCGCATCGCATCGCGCAGTTGGATCAGATGTCCAAGGGACGACTCCTGTGGGGTATCGGTTCTGGTGGGTTCATCGGGGACTTCAGGGTGACGGGTATCGATCCGGCGTCCGGGGAGCAGCGGGATATGACCCCCAAGGCGGTGGACCTGATCCTGGAGCTGTGGGCAGACCCGAAGCCGGGTTCTTACGACGAGCCGCGCTGGCATTTCAATGTTCCTGAGCCTGACGACTCTATCGGGCTGCGTGTGCATGTAAAGCCGTACCAGAAGCCGCACCCACCGATCGCGCTTGCGGGCATCTCGGTGAAGTCGGACACGCTGGAGTTCGCGGGTGAACGTGGGTACATCCCGATGAGCATCAACTTCACGCCGACGCGGATCCTGAATAGCCACTGGGAGTCGGTGGCCGCTGGGGCCGCGAAGACTGGCGTTGCGGCGGACCGCAGCCGGTGGCGCATCGCGCGGGAGATCTTCGTGGCTGACTCGACGAAGGAGGCGCGGAAGATGGCGCTGGAGGGTGTGTTGGCGCGCGACTTCGAGCAGTACCTAGGGCCGTTGATCGGCAAGGGTAGGGGCATGGGGATCGTGAAGCAGGATCCCGATATGCCGGACTCTGACGTGACGACTGAGTACATGATGGACAACATCTGGATCGTTGGCAGTCGTGAGGAGGTCGCCGAGAAGATCGGTGCGCTGAACGAGACGGTCGGCGGGTTCGGGGTGTTGTTGGCGATGGGTCACGAGTGGGTCCCTCACCAGGCTTGGCTGGATTCGATGGGGATTTTGGCCACCGAGATCATGCCTAAGATGGGCTAGCCAGGCGTTTTTATGGCGTTTGGGCCGATTTACCGTCCACTGTACTGGGCGGAGCAGCTATCGCGTAAGGGCGAGATGTCGCAGGGCGCGTGTTGGTGTCCGTCCGGCGTGGCTGACAACATTGAGGTGTTAGTGGGTGGCGCGCTGGGGGACGAGCGTGATTGTGCCCGCCCTCCCGGCCCCTGTTGTTGCTGCGCGGGGCTTGCGGGGCTGGTGTCATGTGTATAGCTAGCCCGGTTCGATTGAGGCAACTTGCGTCAAAGCTGGGTGTAGCGCCACTGCTTCTTCACGTAGGCGCGCCATTCCCCTGGTTTCTTTCCTCCGACAGAGAAGATGCGTTCCTCGACTTCCTGGCCGGAGATGTGGAGTTCGGCCGCTAGGGAGTCGACCGCCTGGCAGTACTGTTCGTACTCGGCTCCACCGTTGGCGGCAGTGATCCAGCCTTGGCGCGTCATGTGGGGGAGTGGGGCCCCGGTGAGGAGTTGGATCGATTTGCCAGTCCATTGGTCCATGATGTAGCTGTCGCCTTCGGGCCGTAAGAAGTACATCAACTTCGTGAAATACGCAGGCCCCACGCCAGGGAGCTTCTTGTGCGCTCGTAGGTCGGCGAAGGACTGGTAGGCTGCCTCCCGTGTGAGGCCCCCGCTTTTCAGTTCTTCAAGTGCCTTGATCCACTCCCCGCTGGACGCCCAGGCGACGCGACCGTGCCTGCGATTCATCCCGCCCCAGGCCATGGAGGATAGAAAGCAAACTTCGAGACTAGCGGAAGGGCTCTGGCAGATTTCACGGAGGCGAACTCGGGAAACCCTGTCCTGCTCTAGGCCAGGGTATTTCGCTGCGCTGGCCGTGACTGATTGAGCCCAAGATTGCACCTGGGCACCGATGGGGCCTTGTTGAGTGTGCGTCGAACTTCGGAGTTCGGTGAGGTGCTTGTAGTCCCAGTTGAGGGCCATGAGCGGCCGCCTAGCGTTCGCCGGATTGGAAGGGGGGGTAGGTGCGGGGGGTGATGACGTGGCGGTCGAGGAAGAGGTCGCCGAGCATGGCGCAGGCTTGGCCCAGTTCGACATGGCGGTCGAAGGCATGGGGTACGCCTTGGATGGCGTGGAGTTCTGCTGCGACGCCTGCGGCGCGGAGTTCGTTGAAGAAGTCGGCGCTGGATTCGAGGGGGATGGTGATGTCTTCGGTGCCGTGGAAGAGGACGGTGGGGGGCCAGGCGGCCGAGACGTAGGTGTGGGGGCTGGATTGGGTGCGGAACGCTGCTAAATCCGCTTCTGAGGCGGCTTCTGGGGTGAGGGGGTGCTGGGCGGAGAGGTTGATGGCGGGGTAGTAGGCGAAGCAGGTGGCGACTTTGGAGCTGACGCTTTCGTTGCCGCCATCGCCTTCGAGTTCGGCGTTGTCCGGTGCGCCTGCGGCTACGAGTGAGAGCAAGCCTCCGGCGGAGAAGCCGACGACGCCGATGCGGTCGGGGTCGATGCCTAGGGCACCGGCGTTGGCGCGGGTCCAGCGGATGCAGGCTTTGGCGTCGTTGATCTGGGCGGGCCATCTGGCCTCGGTTGCGAGGCGATACTCAGCGGCGATGCAGACGTAGCCGAGTTCGGCGAAGACTCCGACACGGGCGTCGATGGAGTTCTTGTTGCCGGCGACGAAGCCGCCGCCGTGGAAGAAGACGAGGGCTGCGTCCTTGCCTAGTTGGTCGGCGGGGCGGTGGATGTTGCAGTGCAGGTCGCGTCCTCCGCCGGTGCCGAAGCGGACGTCTCGTTCGATGGTGATTTCCATGTTTCAGTTCCTCGTTTCGAAACGTGGTTTCGAATCTTCGGGGGGCTTCTTGCTGCGCGGGCTCGTGTCTGCTTAGCGGTCGTTTTCTTTGAGCCAGGCGATGTACTCGGTGACGGCTTTTTCGATGTCGTACTCGGGGTGGTAGCCGACGTCCGTGCCTGCTTGGGAGATGTCTTGGTAGGCGTCCGGGACGGCGTTGGGAGCCGAGCCGGGCTGCAGGGGGAGGTCGGCGTCGGGGACGATCTTCTTGATGGTCGCGACGATGTCGCCGTTGCTCATGTTGGAGGCGGGGCCGCCGCTGGTGTTGTAGATGCGGTGGGGCAGGTTGTCGGCGGCGTCGAGGAGTTGGATCGCGGTGGCGCAGTCCTTGACGTAGCAGTAGCCACGACCGTCATCGGCGAAGGGGACGCCTCGGCCGTACTCGGCGGTGGTGCCGTGGGCGGCGGCGTAGCACATGCTGGCGATGGGGTGGTTGAGAGTCTGGTACATGGGGCCGTAGATGCCGCCGACGCGGGCGATGACGACGTCGAGACCGCTGTGGGTTGCGTGGTGGAGGGAGAGGATTTCCATGGCTTTCTTGTGGGCCTGGATGGAGATGTTGGATTCGATGGGGAGGAGGTCGGATTCTTTGAAGGGACCGCGGGGGAGGCCTTGGTAGACGGTTTGTGAGCTAGCGATTTGGACGCGCCGGACGTCGTTTTCGCGGGAGGCTTCGAGGATGTTGATCAGGCCGTCCATGTTGATCTGGTATTCAGGGAGGGCGGCCATGCCTCGGGGTGGCGGTGCGGCAAGGTGGATGACGGCGGTGGGTTTGTAGCGCCCGATGACCTCGTTGACTTGGGCTGCGTCGGTGACGTCCATGGGCTCGATGTGTAGGGCCTTGCCGATGTCGTCCTTCAGGAATGCAGGTTCACGGCGGGCGGAGTGCTGGGTTGCGACGACCTCGTGCCCTTCGTCCAGGAACTTGCGGATCGTGTGGAGGCCCAGGAATCCCATACCGCCGGTGATGACTACGCTCATTAGTTTCTCCTCGCATGGCTTGGAAGCGTGTGGGATTGTACCCCCAACGCCTGCGGCCCGTTATAGTAGGGCGAAACCCCCTGTAGTCCCCCTTCGTAAGGGGACAGGAATGGGAAACGAGGAGCGACCGTACCATGGCATTGACGATAGGCGGGGTGAACATCCCCAACGCTGAAGAGAAGTTCGTGGAGATGAGCCACGGAACCACCCGGTATATCGAGGCAGGTACGGGGACGCCGACGATCCTGCTGCATGGCGTGGGCTATGCGGAGGGGGGCCACAACTGGTTCCTGAACATCGGCCCGCTCTCGCAGAACCTTAGGGTGATTGCCATCGATGCGTTGGCGTGGGGCAAGGGCCAGGGGTTCCTTGAGCAGGAGTACTCGTTCGCGTATCTCGTGGACTTCCTGCGGGAGTTTCAGGACGCGTTGGGGTTGGAGAAGACCAACCTGGTGGGCCACTCGATGGGTGGTTGGCTGGGGTCGTTGTTCGGCTACGAGAGCCCGAATCGCTTGAACAAGCTGGTGCTGGTGGCGAGCGGTGGCGCGATGCCTCGGCAATTGAAGAGCATGGTGGAGTTCCAGCCGCCGACCCGCGAGATGCTGTTGGATCAGCAGTCGAAGACTGTGAAGTCGCCGTTGGTGGATCAGGAGGCGTTGGCAGACTACCGGTTCGCGATGACGCAGAACCCGGAGAGGCTGACGGCGTACCGGAACGTGCTGGCGCACATGAACAACATGGAGACGAGGAGCCGCTACAACACGGTTCGCCGGTTCCAGCACATCACGGTGCCGACGTTGGTGGTTTGGGGCAAGGATGACCAGATCAATGCGTTGGAGATGGGCGAGATGACGCACGCGGGTATCCCGGGTTCGAAGATGGTGGTCTTTGATGACTGCGGCCACTTCATCCCGACTGAGGTGCCGGATCAGTTCAACGCGGCGGTTGGCGAGTTCTTGGCCGACTAGGGTTTTTGACGATACCCTGAGGCCGTTGGTTGCAGGGTGCACGGAGCAGTTAAAGGAGCGGGTATGGTTCATTATCGCTACTCACGCTGGGATGGTTCGCAGCTGGATGAGATGTCCACGCAGGACATGATCGAGAAGTTGACGGAGCAGATCCTGGACGGTGATTCGATCAATCAGGCGATGCGTCGGATGATGGATCGCGGGATGACTATGCCCAACGGGCGTCGGATGGAGGGGATGCGCGAGATGATGCGTCGCCTTCAGGAGGCGCGCCAGCGGAATCTGGAGAAGTACAACCTCGATTCGATCATGGACGATATCGCGGAGCGCTTGGACAACATCATTGACCAGGAGCGCTCTGGTATCGGCGGGCGCCTCGGTGATCTTGGCCCGGAGCCTGGTCAGGGTGAGCCTGGCGAGGGTGGCGAGCCAGGTCAGGACGGTGAGCCGCGCCAGGCAGGTCAGCCGGGACAGGCTGGACCGCCTGGACAGTCGGCGGCGTCGGGTCAGCCTGGGCAGGGTGGCCAAGGTGGTCAGGCCGGCCAAGGCGGACAGAGTGGGGCGCCGTCGCCGGAGCTGGAGAAGCTTCTGCGGGATATGGCGAAAAAGCACACGGATCAGTTGGATCAACTGCCACCGGAGGTCGGTGGTCGTATCAAGCAGTTGCGGGATTACGACTTCATGGACCCGGAGGCGCGCCAGCAGTTCGAGGAGTTGCTGGAGACGCTGCAGAAGCAGGTGATGCAGAACTACTTCAAGGGGATCCAGCAGTGGCTGGAGAACATGACGGAGGAGGATCTGAGCCGGATGTCGGAGATGGTGAAGGATCTGAACGAGCTGACGCAGCGGAAGCTGAACGGCGAGGATCCGGATATCTCCGATTTCATGGCTAAGTGGGGAGACTTCTTCCCGCCGGGTATCGAGAATTTCGACCAGCTTGCTCAGCACATGCAAGAGCAGATGGCGCAGATGCAGTCGTTGATGAACTCGATGTCGCCCGAGCAGCGGAGTGAGCTGCAGGGGATGATGGAGGCGTTGCTGCGCGACAACCGGTTGCAGTGGGACATGTACGAGTTGGCTTTCAATCTTCAGCGGTTGAACCCCGATGCGAATCAGGGGGAGCGGTTCTCGATGACGGGTGATGAGCCTGTGACGTTGCAGGACGCGCTGAAGGTGATGGGCGACCTGAACGGCATGGAGGATATCGAGAGCGATATCCGAGATGCGATGCGGCACAACGATCCGTCGCGGATCGACGCTGATCGGATGGGGCGGGTGCTGGGCGAGGAGGCTCGCGAGTACGCGAAGGAACTCCAGAAGATGATGAAGGAGCTCGAGGAGTCGGGATTCATCAAGCGTGGCGAGCACGGTTTGGAGCTGACGTCGCGGGCGATGCGGAAGATCGGTGAGAAGGCGCTGTCCGACATCTTCAAGATGATGCACGGTGGTCAGGTTGGCGATCATAACCGCGATAAGAAGGGCTTCGGCGTTGAGCTGACGGATGAGACGAAGCGTTGGGAGTTCGGTGACCCGCTGACTCTGAACACGCAGAAGACGGTTGCCAATGCGGTGATCAGGAACGGCAAGGGTACTCCAGTGAAGTTGTTGCCCGAGGATTTCGAGATCGACCAGACGATCACGCAGAGTATGGCGTCCACGGTGATCGCGTTGGATATGAGCGCGTCGATGATGTGGGCGGGGTACTTCCAGGCTGGTCAGCGGGTTGGTCTGGCGCTGGATACGTTGATCAAGTCCAAGTACCCGAAGGACAACGTGACTACGTTGGCGTTCTCGTACTTCGTGTTGCCGGTGACGTCGACGATGTTGCTGGACACGTATTGGGTTGAGTACGGTGGCGGGACGAATTTCCAGGAGGTTCTGCGGTACTCCCGTGAGGTGCTGAAGCGCCAGGGTGGGAACAATAAGCAGATCATTCTGATCACCGATGGCGAGCCTTCGACGTACAACCAGACCGGCCAGGAGCGCTGGGAGGATCAGTTGGAGACGCCGCGCAACGTGTTCGATGACGACCCTATGGCGGGCTGGGGCGGTCGGCGTCGCCGGCGCTATGGGAGTGTTGTCGAGGAGACGTTGAAGGAAGTTCGGCGCTGCACGATGGACGGGATCAAGATCAATACGTTCATGTTGGATCAGAGCCCAGAGTTGCTGGAGTTCGTGAAGATGATGACGAAGATCAATAAGGGTCGGGCGTTCATTGCGTCGCCTGAGGAGTTGGGGACATATGTTGTCGCCGACTACGCCAACATGCGCAACTCCGTCATCCGGTAGGCGAGCTACGTCCTCGCACGACGGGGGGCTGCCGCTCGGCAGTGGCGTAGGTGGAACTGCTGGGTAGACGCTGGGGCTGGGGCCGTTGCAGCGCTGGGCATCTGTGGGATGGCTAGGCGTGGTAGCCACAGCCGCATTTGCGTTTCCCGCGTATCTCTAGGTATCCGTGGATGATGGTTTGGGTGATGCGGTCTGGCTCTGGGATGCTGTCGTCGCGCTTGCATTGGGCTAGGTAGCTGTTGAGGGGCGTGACGGTGAGCACGGGTACGCCGTGTTTGATGACCTTCTGCGCGAGGTCGATGGAATCGGGTAGCGGGTTGCCGCTGTCCAGGGCGTCGGCCCATTTTTCTACGAATATCTCCACGATGGGTTCGATGATTACTTCTCCTCTTTGGCAGGCGAAGACGCGCTCCAGTGCGCGTAGTC
This sequence comes from Chloroflexota bacterium, assembly GCA_027618515.1. Classification (GTDB taxonomy): domain Bacteria; phylum Chloroflexota; class Dehalococcoidia; order Lucifugimonadales; family Australimonadaceae; genus CALGTL01. The sequence goes on from JAQCEV010000005.1 coordinate 51,213, forward strand.
GGTTCCTCATCATCGCTGTTTCTTTACGCGGGAGATGGTGTCGTCGAGGACATCCATGCGATCGCGGAGGTCGTCGATCTCTGACGATCTGAGGGCGGCGGCGATGATGTCGCGAGCGGTGCGCTGCCGGAGGACGGGGCTGGGGTCGTCGAGGGATTCGTCGAGGACGAGGACGCTTTTGAGCATGAGGCTTTGGAGTTTTACCTTGGCGAGAGATGCGGCTTCGTCGCGCATGCGCTGGAGCTCTGAGCGGAAACGGACCTCGTTCATCCACCTTTTGAGCGTGGTTAATCCGATCTGGGCGCGTATGGCCCCTTGGTGCAGTGAGCTGGTAGAGGCGATGTAGGGTAGTGCTGTTGCTTGCCTAGGCGTGAGGGTGCTTTTGGGGGTGGGGCCATTAAGGTCCATTTCGGTCCGTTCTCCTTTGGGCTGGTGGGTTGGTGGGCTGGGTCTGCTTTGCGATGGCTGTGGGCGACGAAAAGCAACAGCGCGGCGATGGGCCGCGCTGCTGGCGTCGGGGTGTTGGTTTGGGGGCCTGGGGGAGCTGGTGAGGACAGGGTACGATTTTGGGAGGCGATGGCGATAGTGGCGTTTGGCAGTGTTGGGTGGTGGTGTGTGGTGGCGCCCTCGAATCTCTTGGACTTCGTCCGCCGGACTAAAGGTCGCTCGGCGCTCCGGGGGCCCGGGCTCGTTGGTGGGTTCGGTCGTGTAGCAGGTCGGGGCTCGCCCTCGGATCTCTTGGCTTCGCCGCAGGACTAAAGGTCGCTGGGCGCTCCGGGAGGCTCCGGGCTCGTTGGTGGGTTCGGTCGTGTAGCAAGTCGGGGCGAGCCCTCGGAACTCATGGACTTCGTCCGCCGGACTAAAGGTCGCTGGGCGCTCCGGGCTAGTCTTGGAAGGCGGGCATGACTTGTTCGATGAAGGCTTGGGTGGCGTCGATGTCGAATGGGGCGCGCATGGCGAGGTTGATCTGTTGGGCGCCTGCTTCGATGAACTTGCCTATCTGGTCGACGGCTTGGTCGGGGGTGCCGAGGATCTGGCCGTGGTAGCGGGGGTCTTCAGGGCCCCAGGGTAGGTTGTTGCGTTTGATGTCCGCTTCTTTTTCGTTGACGCCCATGTAGAAGCCAAGGTTGATGGCGTTGGCCATGGTGGCGGGGTCACGGTCGATCGCTTCGCAGGCTTGGGCGACGACGCTGAGCTTGTGCTTGAAGACGTCGGCGGCGACGTAGGCGCCGTTCCAGGCGTCGGCGTACTTGGCGGCTGCGGGGATGGTGCGCTTCTCGCCTGCTCCGCCGATCCAGATGGGTAGGTGGGCTTGGATGGGTGCGGGGACGTTGTAGGCGTGAGTCATTTGGTAGTGCTCGCCTTGGAAGTTGGCTTCGCCTTCGAGGAGCATCTGTCGGACGATCTGGGCGGCTTCTTCGAGCATGTCTTCGCGGATGCCAGGGCGGGGGAAGTCGATGCCGAATGCTTTGTATTCAGGTTCGTGCCAGCCGGCTCCTAGGCCGATCTCTACGCGGCCGTTGCTGAGGTGGTCGATGGTGGTGACGGCTTTGGCGACGATGCCGGGGTTGCGGTAGGCGGTTGAGAAGACGAGGCAGCCGACGCGGACGTTGGTGGTTTCAAGCGCTAGGGCGCTCATGATGGCGACGGTTTCGAAGGCGGGGCGTTGGCCACCAGCGGGTGGTGATTCGAAGTGGTGGTCCCAGATGGATATCCAGTGGAAGCCGGAGTTGTCGGCGAGGCGCCAGAGGTTGCGGAGTTCCTCGTAGGTGCAGTCTTGCTGTCCTGTTTGTAGGCCGAACTTCATGGGTGGGCTCCTCGGGTTGGCTTGTGTGGGCATTTTAGAGGATTGGGTGTGGGGTTTGGTTTTGCGCTGTGGGGACAGGCGTGGGTGATGGCTGGCCGGGATGCCCCGGGCTCGTTGGTGGGCAGGTGGTGTAGCAGGTCGGGGCGAGCCCTTGGAACTCATGGACTTCGTCCGCCGGACTAAAGGTCGCTAGGCGCTCCGGGATTGGGGGCGTCTAGCTATGGCAATGCTGGTGCGTTGGCTGACGTGTCGACCATCCCCTAGCCCCTTCCTGTCCAGGAAGGGGGATAAAAAGAGAAAGAGAGATTGCGGGGGACACCCCCGCTCCCCCGGCAGAGGAGGGCCTCTGCACTCCCGGTGGGGATGGGGATGTCGCGTGACTGATGGCGAGCCGGGATGCCCCTGGCTCGTTGGGGGCAGGTGGATAGCAGGTCGGGGCTCGCCCTCGGATCTCATGGCTTCGCCGCCGGACTAAAGGTCGCTAGGCGCTCCGG
>JAQCEV010000087.1 GCA_027618515.1 Chloroflexota bacterium
CCAGGCCTCGACGATGCTTCGGGCCGCGGGAAGGCTGGTAAACCAGTGCTCATTGAGGCACTCATCGCGGAGCCGCCCATTGAAGCTCTCGATGGTCGCATTCTGGACGGGCTTGCCTGGGTCGATGAAATGCAACCGCACCCCATGGGCATACGCCCAAGCGTCCAACGTCCTCCCTGCGAATTCAGGGCCGTTATCCACCGTGATCAGCTCCGGCAGACCACGCTCACCGACCAGGCGGTCCAATACCCGCGTCACCCGCAGACTCGGCAGCGAGGTATCCACCTCCGTCGCAAGACTCTCTCGGGTGAAATCATCAATCACGGTCAAAACCCGGATCCGCCTGCCACTGGCCAGAGCGTCAGAGACGAAGTCCATGGACCACCGTTGGTTCGGACGCTCTGGTGCGGGCCTGGGGATCCGAGCGACGCTCGCCACCCGCTTGCGCTTGCGGCGCCGGACAGACAGCCCCTCTTCCCGATAGAGCCGGTAGACCCGCTTGTGGTTCACGTCGAACCCCTCCCGCCGCAACAACACCCCCAACCGCCGATAGCCAAAACGTCGCCGCTCTGCGGCAAGGGTGCAGAGCCGTTGCCGTAGTTCCGGTGCGTCGTTCCCGTGCCGCTCATAGCGAGCCGCCGATCGATGGATGCCGATCAGCCTGCAGGCGCGACGCTCGCTGAAGTCCCACCGCTCCTGGATGCGGTGCACGGCCTCCTGTCGCGCTGCAGGCGTTATCCATTTTTTCGCAGCAACTCCCGCAGCACGTGGTTGTCGAGTGCTGACTCCGCCAGCAGCTGCTTAAGTTTGCCATTCTCAGATTCAAGCTGGCGCAGCCGTCGTGCTTCGTTGACGCCCATGCCACCGAATCGCGCCTTCCAGTTGTAGAACGTCGCCGGTGAGATCCCGTGCCGACGGCACAACTCCGCCGTCGCCGCTCCCGCATCCGCCTCTTTCAACACCCCGATGATCTGTTCGTCGCTAAACCTGCTCCCTCGCATGCTGTCCTCCTGTTTTTGCCCGGAGAACTCTAATTATCGCTGGACCTATTTTCGGGGTGCACGTCAGGGGGAACGATAATGGCAGCATGTGTGCATCACTGGAAGCAAAAGGTTGGAGACATCCACGCGCCGTTCGAGTGCAAGAACTGCGGCGAGGTTAAGGTGATCGAGACGGACTTCTACAAGCTGTTCGAGGCTCGAAATGGACGGCCCTGGGATCGACAGGAGACTCACTCGACCAAGGGCACGGCTATTGCTGCGTAGGAGCTATTTGAGCCCGAGTTCGTCTGCGAACGCCAAGATGCGTCCAGCGACGAACTCGGGTTGCTCTTCCTGCACGTAGTGGGCGGAGTCTTCCACGACCTCGCCGCGCACGTCATCGGCAACCTGTCGCCACGCATCGAGTACCGGCGAGTTTGCGGTGGGCCCACGTCCGCCCCAGAGCGCCAGGACAGGGACTGACATCTTGGCTCCGGCCTCTGCCTGCGCCCGCCAGTGCTGACCGTCGACCTCAAGCCCTGCTCGATAGTCCGCGAGGACTGCGTCTACCGACCCGCGACGGCTGAACATGCTGGCGTAGAAATCGTGTTCCTCCGCTGTGAGGTGCGGGTTCCGCTCAAGGAACAGGGAGAAGAACAAGCGCGGGTTCTGGCCCATGAGTTGTTCCGCGACTCCCCGTTGTCGGAAGAAATCCATGTACCACGCACGCCCGGACGTGTCTCTGCCGCGTGGTACGTTCGCCCCTTCAGGCATGCCATCTAGCAGTACTGCGCCTTTGACTCGCACAGCGTTGTCGGCGGCAACCCGCCTGGCCGTGGGCATCCCCTTGTCGTGACCTATCACCATGAAGTCCCCGATGCCCAGGTGATCGACGACTCCAAGCATGTCCGACGCCATAGTGGCGTTGTCGTACGTGTCCGGGGCGCTTCCCCGGTCTGAGTCGCCGTACCCACGCCTATCGGGTGTGATCAGGGTGAAGCGCTGCGTGAGCAAGGGCGCTACCTTTTCCCACGTGCGATGCGTTCGCGGAAACCCGTGCAACATCAGGAGCGGGAAACCGCCTCCCGTGGCTTCATAGGCGATGCGGATGCCGTTGACCTTGGCGTACTGGGGGGTGGGGTAGTTCATGGCGCGGAGTCTAGCAGCTACCGGATCGCAAGCGCCTGGGCGATGGCTTTCGCGGAATCTGATACCTCATCGCCGCTGCCGGGCGCGAAGCTGAACATCTCGGTGAACGTATCCGTGCATGCCTTACCGAGGCTCGCCTCCATCGCTGCAGGGCCGGCGGTTGGATCGAGAGGGTCGGTGGCGGCGGTCATGCACCGTGCCTCAATTGCTTGAACTGCAGCTGGGAACAATCGCCGGATCCCTAGATCGAAATACAACACTGGCTTGGTTGTCGCCAGTGCGATGGCGAGTGAGGTCGTTGGATAGTCGACCACCAACACATCGGCGCGCTCGATCTCCTGGATGAGATCGCCGTCGGCAAGCGGATAGCCCTGCGGATCAAAGTGCGTGGACGGCCGTTTGGGGTGCAGGCGTACTGCGGGAGCCGCCCCCGTTTGAGTCTGGAGCCACCTCAGCAATTCTTGCTGCCAGGCCAGGTAGGTCGACGGGTGGATATCTCTGAAAGGGCCATACCGGACCGTTTCGAACTCGGATGCCATGTACAGCACCGATTTGCCCCTTAGGCTTGTCAACGTCTCAACAGGGGCAGCGGAGCGGAGCCTGCGAATGGTCTTGTCCGTGCGGGAAAAAAGCCGGGTCTCCGAGCCTCGCACGTTCGAGGAATCAGTCGTTGCGCCAGCCTGACGCTGCAATGTGGTATCTCCATAAACTACCTTGAAATCAGGCAGATAGCCTTCGTACATTCCGTAGTAGGGCTCGTCCCCAATCCCATACTGCGCTCCATGGTGGAATGTCAGTACAGGGATCCCGCGGGCCATTGCTGACAATGCCGTCAGCCGCGTGCGGAACTCACCGAGCGTACCGGTAATCAATAGATCGGGTGGAGCATCGCTCAACGTCGGGGTACCCGCCATGCGAGTCAACAATGGCCGGATTGGGTCGGGCCCATACCGCTTGATGCTGGCTGACGAGACCCCGAGCATGGTGGCGATCTGGTCGTGGATGGCGTACACCCAGGCGCGCAACATCGCTGCCTGCACATCGGCTCGTGGGAATGCACTCGGTTTGCCTGTCGAGCCGTTCCGCAACGACACACCATCGGGTGCGAGCGCTCCTCGCAATGCCGGCCATGTGAACGTCGTTGTGCCTGCGAACGCTACATCCCACTCGCTTTTTCGGACGGCTAGGTTCACTTTGGGCAGTCGACGGCGGGCCGCAGAGAGCAGATCTCCAAAGGATCGCTTCGAGCGCCTTATCTCGTGAGGGGAGGCAGTTTCAGTCAACCCCTGGATGCGGTCGTACTCGCGGTAATAGTGGTAGCAGGCTTGGGTATGCAGTTCGCAGAACAATGCCACACCCAAGTTGTGGTGGTATGGCAGGCCCGTCGCGTCGATCTGTTCGACGGAGTCCAGATACGACCTCATGATCATGTAGCCGAGTGAGTCATATGCTGCTGCAGACGAGGGCCGAGCGTCGCCGAACGCCGCGATCGACTCGGATGTCCTCTCGAATTCTGAGCGTATGAACGCGAAGGTTCGCGTTTGCGCTAGCGGGGACTCGCTTGGGATTCGATCCTGGTCGTTCGGCATCATGGTTTGCGTGGGCTTTCGAGGTCTGTGAATCTGGGAGCGTGGGGCCAGTAGAGCAAACGGGTTATTCCTGGTCAACCGAGCCCACGTGCAGCAAGAGCGTCGAGTTCCAATCCCGCGAACAGGCGTTCATGGTGATCGATGAGTGAACGAGCACCTTCAAGCGATTCACGCATGGTGGATGGGCTGGCCTGGATACGTCTCTGGGCGGTACGCTCATTGCACCCACGTGCGCTTGGCCATGGACGACTAGACGCTCGCTCTTGGCGGCTGTAGTCTTCGGCCAACGTCCATCAGCGCAAAGAGTGAGCGAAAGGGGACACACATGGGACTACTGAGCATTGAGGGTGTCACGCACTGGTCAATCCCAGTGAACGATTTGGATGAGTCCGAGAAGTTCTACGGTGACTTGCTGGGCTTGGAGCATATCGGCAGGCTTGGGAATTCGGTCATGTCATGCTTTGGCGTGGGCGACAACCGCATCTTGCTGTGCGAGCAGCCAAAGGAGATGCCGTACCGCCCCAGCGCGCACGTGCATCATTCATTCACCGTCACGCCGGAAACACTGACGGAAGCGTGCAAGGTGTTCATCGAACAGAAAGTGGATGTCGCTGAACTCGTTTACCGGCGCAAGGGTGTGTTCACGGGACGCGAACTCTACTTCCACGACCCCAGCGGCAACCGTTTGGAACTCCGCGACCCGACTTGGCAGGACGGGATGCCTGAGCCCACGTTCGACGAACTTGCCGCCCTCTAGTCGTTACTTGCGGTTCGGTTCCTGGCGACGACGGGCCTGTCGTTCGTAGTAGTTGACGTAGGCTTGCACCGTTGGGAGATAGGATCGGTCTGCTTTGTCCGGTTTCGCGAAGAAGTAGACCCGCACCTGCTCCTCCATGGTGTCTAGCGTGAGGGCATCGCGCATACCCGCTTGAATCAATTCTCCAAGCTCGATGGTCACGCGCTCCACGGCATCAATGGCGTAAGCGGGGTTGGCAGCCAGGAATCCCGTGTGTGCGGGTAGCAGGTAGCGAGGCTTCAGGTCGCGGGCATGCCGAATGGACTCGATGCTCGCCGCGACGTCGAAGTAGGGAAGGGTCATGGGCGCGTCTGGCATCCACCGGTGGGGCATGAAATTGCCGAGCCCGTGTCCGCTGTAAAGCGCCTCGTTGGTCTCATCGTAGACGCCGATGTGATCCAGTGAGTGCCCAGGCATGAACACGATGCGGTAGGGCCTTCCTCCTAATTCCAGGTGGAACCCCTCCTCCACCGCGACTACGCGGTCCTCCGGTACCGGCAGCAACTCGCCGAAGACCTCCTCCCACTCGTTGCCGAAGACCTGGCGCGTCCCTTCTGCGAGTTTGGTGACATCGGTCATGTAGGGCACTCCACGCGTGTGGAATACCGCTTTGGCGTTGGGTAACTCGCGCACCAGCCAGCCGGATCCCCCTCCGTGGTCGACGTGGATGTGGGATGGGATCACGTATTCGATGTCATTGGGGTCGTAACCAAGCTCGCGCAGGGTACGTAGCGTCTCTTGAGCGACGACGGTGGGGCCGGGATCAAGGAGCGCTGGCGTAGGGCCCGCGATATACCAGACGGCATGGGGGAACGCCCCGTCGGTCAGCAGTCCTGCGGTATCTCGGCCGTAGTCCATGCGGAGTTCGAAAACTCCGGGGAAAATCTCTTCGACATCCATTGTGGCAACTCGCGCGGCAGGGTTGGTACGCAAGTAAGTTTAGCGGCTATGACCGACGCGCTGGTTAGCGGGCGTACTGGGCGCCATACTTTGCGGCGTAATTCAGGAAGACGCAGGCGATGATGATGGTGGCGCTCAGCAGTTCGGCCTGAGCGTCGATGTCCTTGTTGTTGTGGGACTCTTCGATCAGGTCGGTGATCAGCTTGATCCACACCTGACCGAACCAACCCGCCAGCGTACTTTGGCGGAGGTGGAACAGATTGGCCTCGATGTCGCGGAGCTCGCCCTGCTGCCAGGACTGATTGCCCCAGCGAGCGAACACGCGGTTCGCGCGGGCGCTGGTCCAGTCTTTGATCTCGTTCCTGATCTGCTCTTGGCCGGTCGCCTGGTGCACGGCACCGTAGGCTCGATATTCGGGGTCGTTCAGCTTGCCCAAGATGTTTGCGCGTACGAGCAGCGAAATGATGCGGTCGTTGAGCCTTTGCAGATCGTGCGGCAGCTCTACCTCGCCGTCCATGTCCAGCGCTTGCTCTGCACGGGTCCAGCCGTCCATCAACCCTTCGGGGGCTTGCGCGACCATCTCTAGCCATACAACTGCGAGCTTCAATTTCCCAGAGTTCAACTCCGCTAACTGATTCTGCCGCAGGTCTTCAAGGAGGAGCGCTCCGGCCTGGCCGTTGGCGGGATGGGTTGGCGTGGGAACGTGGGGGCGCGTTGGCGCTCCAGCTGTTGGGTGGATCTCAACCGCAGTCGACTCGATGACGTCGGTGCCATTGCTGGCTCCCTGGGGGGCAGAGAGTGCACGACGAATCATCTCTTCGAACTCTTGCGTTTGAGTCTGGTAGGACGATACCCGTATCCATGGAACCAACACGAACACCAACCCCATTGTTATGGTGGTTGCGCCGAGAGCCCATTGGAGCCATGGGGCAAGCTCGATTTCGCCGGAGACGGCGACTAGCAGCGTCCCCATGATGATGACGAGTATCCCAAGTACGGTGGATCCCACGGCGTCTACTTTCACTTTGTCCCCGAAATGGGCTTCCTCGAAAAAGGTGTTGCCCTGATTGGATGTTTCGCTGAGTGTGTCGACGACGCGAAACAATCCCGTACTAGCGTCGCGCATCGTACCTCGTATCGTCACGGTGCGGCGACCCATTCCAGATTCATAAAGTCTTGTGTATTTCTTGAAAACCACTTGAGGGTTCGCACGATTTCGCGTGGGGCTCGCATATGACCGCCGATTCTGATAACAGTAGGAGTGGCGTTCCTATCACTGGCAAGGAGACCTCATGGCACCCGAAGCACCTGAACTTATCGTCGATTTTCACGAAGGATTCGATATCTCGCCGCATTACATGTGGGCGAAGTCGACCGGGCTTCCCATCCACCGTGGCTATTTCATCGAGGATGGCCGTACCGCTGAGCTGGGCTGGTGGGAGGAGCGTCAGTGCTATTCCGCCTTCGTCATGTTGAGTGGGCAAGAGGGCACGGGCGAGATGAGGATCACCGAGATCCCTGCCGGTGAGAAGCTTCCTCCTCTGAAGTTCGCGCTGGATGAATTGGTGTACGTCCTTTCGGGTCGTGGCTTCACCACCGTTTGGGGAGGTGCGAACGAGAAGACGTTCGAGTGGCACGAGCGGAGCATGTTCCTGCTCCCCCACGGCCGCACGCACCAACTGAGCAACGCGCAGGGCAATGCCCCGGTTCGGTTGATCCACTACAACTTCCTGCCGACGGCGTTGGCGGGCATCCCGTACCCGGAGGTGTTCTTCAACAATGACGCCTTCACGCCGGAGAAGGGCCAGGATTTCGATCAGGACCTGTACTCCGCTGCGGGCTCCGCGCCTAGTACGACGGGCTCCCTGGTTTGATGGGGGAACTTCTTCCCGGACCTGGCCGCTTGGGACAAGCTTCGGAACCTGAAAAGCCGGGGCGCGGGTGGTACGAGTGTTGCGATGCAGTTCCCGCACTCTCCGCACTTCGCGCACATGTCGGTTATACCGAACAGGGCATATAAGAAGGGGCACCGCCACGGGCCGGGGTTCGCTATCGTTATCCCCGCTGGTGAGGGGTTCTCGGTGATGTGGAAGGAAGGCCAGGAGAAAATATTCGTTCCTTGGCACGAGGGCAGTATCTTCATTCCTCCGAGTCGTTGGTTCCATCAGCACTTCAACACGGGGCCGATCCCGGCACGCTATCTGGCGATGCACCCACCGGTGCAGTTCGCGTACGACGAGAAGGTTGATGACCGGGCCAACAATCAGATCGAGTACGTGGACGAGGACCCGGCCATCCGGAAGCACTTCGAGGCGGAACTGGCCAAATTCAATCTGACTTCGGTGATGCCGGATGAGTGCTACACGAACCCGGAGTACGACTGGGGACTTGGCCCCGGCGGCGAATAGTTAGCGAATCAGGCTGAAGCCGATCTCGGCTTCGAGCACTTTGACTGCGGCGGAGATGTCCTCCTCGGCGAGGCCCATGTCCAAAGCTTGATGCCAGCGGGCGCGCGCTGCCTCTAACACGGGTAGCACGACGCCCGCTGTTTGCGCCACGTCGTGGGCGAGGTCGACGTCTTTGGTGACGAGGCGGACTGCTCCGTCGTGGCCGTAGTCGCCGGTGATGATCCGGGTGGCGTTGCGTTGCCAGGCGCGGCTGTTGCCGGAGGCTGTGCCGATGACGTCCACCAACGCTTGCGTGTCGACGCCGGTCTTGGCTGCCAGCGCTAGTCCCTCGAACGAGACGACGAGCGTGGTGGACATGATGAGGCCGTTGATGAGCTTGGTGAGGCTGCCTGAGCCGGACGGGCCCATGAGGCGGACGGTGGAGCCCATCGCTTCGAGGGCGGGGCGTACGGCGTCGAAGGCGGCCTGCTCGCCGCCTGCCATGATGGTTAGCTCGCCGCGTTCAGCGATAGCTCCCGCGCCGGAGACGGGGGCGTCGATGAAGGATGCTCCACGCTCGGCTGCTGCTGCGGCGAGGGCTTTGGCCTGGTCAGGGTTGATGGTGCTGTGGTCGACGATCACCAGGCCAGCTTTGGCTCCTGCCAGGATGCCGTTCGGGCTGAACATCACGTCGTTGAGGGCGTCGGCGTCGGGGAGGCAGGTGTGGATGCTGTCGACGATTGCTGCCATTTCGGCGAAGGTGCCGCCTGCAGTCGCGCCGGTCGCGGCCATGGCCTGGACCTTCTCCTGGCTGCGGTTCTGGACGATCACGTCGAAGCCCTTGGTTACGAGATTGGCGCACATGGGGGTTCCCATGCGTCCTAGGCCGATCCACCCGATAGTCATCGCGATCCTCCGGAGTTACGGGCGTTCAGGGACGCCAGTTCGTTGTGTGTTCAAGCGTGCCGGATGTGCCGGACTGGAAGGCGAAGAGGGCTCCCGCTGCGGGGCCTATCTCTTCCCCGGGCGTTGATTCGCGGCTGGACGTTGTGACGTACAGCGTGGCCATGTCATCGCCACCGAAGCCGACGCTGGTGGGCTTGCGGGCGTTGAGTTTGATGGAGCGATGGAGCGTGCCGTCGGGGGCGAAGCGTGACACCGACCAGCTGCCGGTCGCTGCGACCCAGACACCGCCGTCGATGTCGACCGTCACGCCGTCGGGCGAACCGGCGTCGTCTCCGGTGAAGGTCGCGAAGGTTCTCGGGTTCTCCACCGCGCCGGACGGAAGGTCGTAATCGAAGACCAGGATCTGCCTGGCACGGGTGTCTGCGACGTAGAGTTGGCGGTCGTCGGGGGAGAAGGCCATGCCGTTGGGGAGGCTGAAGCCGTCGTGGAGTTTCGTTGCTTGGCCGTCGGGGCTGAGGGAGTAGAGCGAACCGCTGCTGACTCCCTCGGTGGGGAGGACGCCGCAGAGGATGCGGCCCGCCCGGTCTACTAGGACGTCGTTGAATCGGGTGTTCTCTTCGCCAGGAAGGCTCTCGATCACGGTGGTGACCTGGCCGTGCGCGGCGTGGGCGATGCGCGTGTTGTTGAGGAACAGGAGCAGCGAGCCGTCGTCTTGGAGGGTGAATCCGTAGGCGGCGTGGCCTTCGACCACGGTTTCGATCTGGCCGGATGCGGGCGTGTAGCGGTAGATGCGCTCGGACCGGTTGTCGGTCCAGAGCAGCGAGCTGCGGCTGGCATCCCAGACGGGGCACTCGCCGACGATGTCGGGGTGTTGGGCGATGATCTCGATGGTTGGTTGGGTGGTCATAGGGCCTCGTTCATGGCTTCGCGGATGGCGGCGGGGAAGTCGGTTTCGATGGAGTCGACACCGAGGCAATCCATAGCCCTGGCGGTCGCGATGTCATTGACCGTCCAGGCATCGACGGCGACGGAGGCTTCGTGGGATCGTTGGACGATGGCGTCGGTGATGGCTGCCCAGGGAAGGTGGACCCACTCGGCGCGGGCAGCGATGGCGCGGCTGACGGGATCGGTGACGCGGTCGGAGACGACGAGGCCGGTGCGGACGCCGGGGTGGGTGACGCGGACGGCCGAGAGGGCTGCTGGCGAGGAGGCCATGACCTCCGCTGGTGCTGCGCCATCGCCGACTCCCCAGAGTACCCGAGTGGTGAGGCGCACTAGATTGGTTATCACGCCCCCGGGCCCCTTGCAGTGGAGGCGCAGGAGGACGCGGTTGTCGGCGGACCAGCGAACGACCTCATCGAGGCGGGGTGGGCGCTCGGAAGGGAAGTTCAGATCCCTCCAGGAATCCACATGGAGTTCGGGGAGGACGGCGTACGCCGTCTCTGACACACGGCCGGGTCGACGTGCGACGCGGTCTAAGCGGGCGTCGTGGATGATCACGGGGACGCCGTCTGCGGTGAGGCGAACGTCGGCTTCGACGCCGTCGGCTTGGCTTCGGAAGGCCAATTCGAAGGCTGTCAGCGTGTTTTCGGGCGCCTCACCAGAACCGCCTCTGTGTGCGATCAGCAGCATGGAATCAATCATGCCGCAGGCCGGGGTTCGTGGGGAAGTAGGTTGGCGTTCAGGTTTCATCGCGCGGTGCCCCGGATCAGCGCGGCGATATCTCGATGCGGCTGTGGAATGAGCATGGTGCACACGATCGATCGGCAATGGGCCAGTTTGTGCTTCTCGAAGCGTGCGTTTTAGCGTGTTTGGTCGGTTGTGGGCGGGTTTGAGCATGGGGTGCTAGGAGTGAGGCCTGTGCTGCAGTGCTCCGTTAGCTTCTAGTTGCGCTCCTGTTGGGGCTGGTGGGTATGGTCAAACGTGCTCATTCGTGCTCATTGGGGTGGCCTCATTTGGCGTCGTTTGGCTTCGTTGGGTGGGGCCAAAGAGGTCCATTTCGGTCCGTTCCGCTCGTGACGTCGGGCGCTGCCCGGGTCGTGTCCCGTCAAGTGGTGTAAGAGCATCACCCTCGTACTGTGATCAGGCTGCTCCAACGGGGAG
>JAQCEV010000088.1 GCA_027618515.1 Chloroflexota bacterium
GATCGTGGAGCAAGTCGGGGCGAGCCCTCGGATCTCTTGGCTTCGCCGCTGGGACTAAAGGTCGCTCGGCGCTCCGGGAGGCTCCGGGCTCGTTGGCGGGTTCGATCATGCAGCAAGTCGGGGCTCGCCCTCGGATCTCATGGACTTCGTCCGCCGGACTAAAGGTCGCTCGGCGCTCCGGGGGAGGGAAATGGCCCTAGCTTACGACTGTGACGGCGTGGGCTGGCGGGAGTCCGTTGGCGACCTCGGTCCAGTCGTCACCAAAGGAGTTGCTGGCGTAGACGTGGCCGTCTTCAAGCGTGGCATACAGGGCGTCGGGATTGGCCGGGTCAACCGCTAGACCCGCGACAGCGCCGGTGAGTTGTTCCGGAAGGCCGCCCATGGCTGGTGACCACCGCGATCCGCCATCCGTCGAGCGATAGATGACCGCCTCTGCGCCTGAGTCCCGTGTACGCCAATAGCGAGGCCTGCCGTTGGTGGCCGACGTTATGAGCGTGTGGGGGTTGGCGGTGTTAGCGACGATGGGCACTAGGTAGAGGCCGTTCAGTCCTTCGCAGGCAGGCTCCCACTGGCGTCCCGCGTTGAAGCTGCGGTAGAACCCACGACCGGTGGCTGCGTAGACAACATCCTCTTCGCCTGGTGCGGTCGAGATACTGTGGATGTCGAGATGCACGCCCTCGCGATGGTTATCCCATGTTGCTCCGCCGTCGGTGCTGACCAACAGGCCACCGACTTCCACGGCTGCGTAGATGGTCCGATGGTCACTGGGTGAGAACGCCACGTCTCGGATGTTCGGCAGATGAGGGGGAACAGGAAACGTCCATGATCCGTAGGCGGGCTGCTGTTCGAGCAGGTTGAGCGGCCCCCACTCGCCACCAGGAGGCTGGTGATAAACGGCGCTTGGCCGGGTTCCTGCGTATGCGGTGCCGTCTGCAGAAACGTCGATCGACCATGGGTCGATGTCGGACGCGGTTTGCTCCCAGGTGACGCCAGCATCCAAGCTCTCGAAGACGCCTACTTCGCGTGCTGCGGCCAGGACACGACCGGGCGTCGTTGGGTCGGATGCGAGGCCAAAGACCGGCATGCCGTCCAGCGCCGAGCCTTGTGGCGACCAGGCCCCGCTGTGTTCAGAGAATCGGTAAACCCCAGAGTCAGTTCCGACGACGATCATGGTGTCTCCCTTCAAGTCGAGGGCCGTTGATTCGTGCGAACTCTAAGCCGCGTCGCGTTTGCGGTCAATGCTGGCGCTTGACCAAATTGCATCCGGGCCGATAATCGCACTGCGTTGTCCACAAGGAGACTACCCAATGTCAGACGTATCAGAACAAAACAAAGCGATCATCCGTCGTCTGTACGACGAAGTGCACACCGGGGGGGATCTCGATGTCATCGATGAGGTTTACGCCCATGATGTGGAGGTTCACGTTCCGGGGCTTCCCGAAGATCCGTACGGGCCGGAAGCCGTGAAGCAGCTCATCGGCAAGATCCGCGGAGCGTTCCCCGGCGTGATGGTGACGATCGAAGACTTGATCGCGGAGCACGACAAGGTGGTGGCGAGCGTGATGTGGCGAGGCCCCGTCACGGGACGGGGACAGGGGGCCTCCCCCCGCGCGCCGCTCGTGGCGTGGCCCCGCTTGGATGTCTATCGGCTATTCAACGGGCGCATCGTCGAGCAGTGGGCGGATCGCGACGATCTGGCCGCGCTCCACCAGCTGGGTATCACCTAGCAGAGGCGTCGGGGCGCCTGTGGGCGCTCAGCGACTCTCTGGCGTGGGCCAACGCTCCGGCCACTGTCGGGGGCGGCTCTAAGATCGCGTCCAGATCGGCCATCTCGCCAGCGGTCAGGCGCAACTCAGCGGACGCAGCGTTCTGCGTTACCTGTTCAGGACGCGACGCTCCTGCGATGACTGAACTCACCACGGGGTTCGCCAGCAGCCAAGCGAACGCCAACGTCGATCATGGGGTGCCCGGTTCGCTCACAGAACGCAGTGATGCCATCCAGCGCGTCGAAGTAGCCCTCGGTTAGCCAGCGTTTGCCGTGGTTGGGCGCGATGGCCAATCGCGTACCCTCGGGTGCGTCGGCGCCACGCTGGTACTTGCCGGTCAGGAATCCTGCCGCGAGGGGGTAGAACGGCGTCATGCCCACTCCGTATCGCTCACAGAACGGCACCAGCTCGGACTCCACCGCGCGCTTGAGCATGTTGTACTCAGGCTCCACGCACACGAAGCGTTCAAGGTGCTCGGTCTTGGCAACCCACTCGGCCTCAGCCATCTCCCAGGCAGCGAAATTGGACGTACCCAAGTAGCGGACCTTGCCTTGGCGTACGAAATCGTCAAGGACGCGGAGCGTCTCTTCCAGGGGCCGTTCGCGGATCAGGACGATGGACCATCAAGACGTCCAGATAATCCGTATCCAGCGCCCGAAGGGAGGCGTCGAGTTGCTGCGTCAGATGCGTACGACTGCTCCCCGCTGCGTTGGGGCCCTCGCCCATGCTGGAGCCCAGCTTGGTCATGATGAGCATCTGATGGCGTCGGCCTTTGAGAGCGTCGCCGATGAATCCCTCAGAAACGTGGGGGCCGCCGTAATCGTTGGACGTGTCCAAGAAGTTCACGCCTGCATCCATGGCCGCGTGCACTATCTGCGTGGCGATCTTTGGGTCTGGTAAACGCCGACCGAAATTGTTGGTGCCTAGCCCAAGCGCAGACACGTCGAGCCCGGAACGCCCTAAACGTCGATATTCCATGGCTACGGCTTCTTCGAGCCGGGGACTTTGTCTTTGCGGATGAGGTTACGAACCATCGCCATGGCGAAATGTCCCCAGATCCCCGCGTAGATCGGCCAGACCAGGTAGAACGGATATCGGCCGCTCAGGTTCTTGCGGAAGTAGAGCACCATCGACCGGTGGAACTCGTAGGTGAGCCTATAAGGCTTGTTACGAGAACCACCCTGCCCGCCGTAGTGCACGATCTGCGCGCCGGGGTAGTAGTAGTTGGTCCAGCCGTGCTTTCGGACTTGATAGCAGTAATCCAAGTCCTCGCCGCCGTACAAGAACGACTCGTCGATGGCGCCAACCTGATCCATCGCTTCGCGCCGCAACACCATGGCCGCGCCTGAGCAGGCGTCGACTTCCATGGTCTCATCTTCGTCGCGATAGCTGAGCAGGTAGCCCGAGAAGAATCGGCTCTTGGGAAAGAGTTTCCAGATACCGCTGAAGTACGTCAACACGTTCCACGGAGTGGGGTCACCACGCCGACATTGCTTCTGCAAGGTGCCGTCGCGATTCAGTACCTTGGGACCAAACATCCCTGCCTCAGGGTGCGCTTCGCCGAACGCCATCAACGCGTCGAACGCACCGGGTTTGACAACGGTGTCGTTGTTAAGCCACATCAGGTAGCGACCAGACGCAGCGCGGAGGGCTTGGTTGGTGGCCTTCTGGAAGCCGACGTTGTCGTCGTTCTGGATATAGATGACTTGCGGATACTTTTCGCGGACCATCTCGGCCGTGCCGTCGTTGGACTCGTTGTCCACCAAGATGGTCTCGAAAGACACGTTGTGCTGCTGTCCGTAGATCGACTCCAGGCATTCCTCGAGTACGTCCTTGGCCTTGTAGGTCACCATGCACAGTGAGAGGTCGATGGGCTTATCCGGCATGCAGTCCTCGCTCTGTTAGATATGCCTCAAGCCCTTCACGCCAGGTTCGCAGGCGGGGCACGCCAGCGCGTTCCAGCGCGCCGTTCTCCAAGACGGAATACAGCGGTCGCTTGGCCTTGGCGCCGAACTCAGCGCTCGTTGTTCCGCTGACATTTGGCGTAAGCTTAGTAATCTCGAACACGGCCGTTGCCAGCTCCAACCATGAACATGAGGTTGAGTTGGTGATGTGGTACGTTCCGTACTTCCGAGTCTCGATGAGCTGCCCCATGGCGACCGCAAGGTCACGCGTGTACGTGGGGCTCACGTACTGGTCGGCGACGACTTTGATGTCGCGGCCCTGCCCTGCAAGCCGAAGCATGGTCTCCACGAAATTGCTTCGCCCTTCGCGCGATCCAGCGATGCCAAACAGCCCCGTGGTACGAGCAACGTATGATCGCGGCGCCAGCGCTCTGACGAAATTCTCGCCAGCCAGCTTGGACGTGCCGTAGACGTTCAACGGGCCAGGAAGGTCGGTGACTTCGTAGGGGTCACGCTTGTCGCCTCCGAACACGTAGTCGGTGCTCACGTGGAACAGATCAACATCGTGGTCTGCGCAAGCCAGCGCGAGGTTGCGCGCGCCCATGGTGTTAGTGGCGAACGCGGGCGCGGGATTGTCCTCGGCGAGGTCCACCTGATGATAGGCGGCGGTGTTGATGACCAACTCAGGTTTGTGCTTGAGCATGGCCGCGTCGACGCTGGCCCGGTCGCTTATCTCCACATCGGCGTGGGTCAGAGGCGAGAGCTCGCCATCAAGCGTCCGCACGAGGTCAGTGCCCAGTTGACCGTCCGCGCCGATGATCATGATCCGCATATGGAGTGCCTAGCTGACGGCCATGTCGCTCTTGTAGGCGACATAGTCTTGGTTGTTTATCTCTCGCCACGCACGGTCCCGGAGCTCTTCCAGCTCCTGCGGAGGAACTTCCGTGTTCACCATGTTGGCCTTGGTCCAATTCATGCGATCGGGGTTCCAATCCGATGGGAGGTAGCCCTCAGCCGTCGCCGATTCGAACAGCGGGGTTCCCGGCAGCGGCATGACCAAGAAGAAGTTTGAAGAGTCCAGGCCTGCGGCCATGTGCTCTTTGGCCATGTCGATGGTGCGCTCGATCTCCTGGCGCGTCTCGTCGGGGTAGCCAAGCATGTAGTTACCGGCAATGGTCAGTCCGTAGTCCTTGCACATTTCAATGAGAGCCTTGATGTTGTAGCGCGTGTCCCACTTGTTGGTGGCGTACTTTCGGAGCACTCGTTGGGTCCCCGACTCGAACGGCAGAACGATCTCTCGGAACCCGGCCCCGACCAACGCCTCCAGAACCTCAGCGTCGGGCTCGTTCTTGTTCATCAAGTGGACGACGTTCACGCCGTTGACGTCGATGATGTCGAGGCCTTCGCCCTTGATCAGCTTGAGCAGATCAATGGCACGACGCTTCATGCCGAGGAGGGTGTCGTCTTCGACGAAGACCTGCTTCACGCCGATCTTCTTGAGCGCGGCAACCTCTGCCATGACTCGGCCCTCGGATTTCACCCGGAAGCGACCGATCTCGCCTGAGAGTGACCCCACCGTCTCGCCTGCGATGTGGCAATAGCGACACTGGAACACGCATCCAAGCGAGGTCATCATGGAGCCGTAACGGAGGACTTCCCCAGGAGGGAAATGGCCGCCGTGAGGACGGGCGATCTCCCAGTAGCGTTCGTTCGGCAGAAGGTGCCAGGCGGGCATAGGAAGCGTGTCTAGATCCCAGAGGATCTGAGTGGGATCGGTTTTGTTGATGATCGTTTCGCCATTCTTGCGAAAAGCGACGGCAGAGAGTTTGCTGAAGTCACGGGCACCGCGGCCAACCTCGGCTGCGATCTCCTGAATAGTGTGTTCCGCCTCTGAGAGGCAAACCACGTCCACGCCAGCGTCAAGGAAGCGCTCAAGTCGACTGCGAGCGTTGACGCCTCCCGTGACGACGAGCTTTTCGGGATAGGCGTGCTTGATGAGCTTGGCCATGTCTAGGACCATCGTTTCTTGGTCCGTGAAGATGGACGTTATGCCCACGATGTGGGAGTTCGCGACGGCCGCCAAGACGCGTTCGTCGGTCACGCCGGTGCGGAGCAGTCCGCTAGGAAGCGGGGTCTGCTCGTAAAACGTTTTCTGGAGATCATCGTCGTCGTTGCCTACGGCGGCGTCGAAAACCTCGACCTCTACGTCATGGGCAAGCAGTGCTCCGCCGAGGTTAGGGTACGCCAGCGAGCCATTGGGCTTGCACATGGTGCCCGGCCAGGACTGCGCGGGCGGGTACAGCAAGGTGACCTTGACATCAATACTCATATTCGGCGCGACCTAAGACGCATTCGCTGCGTTTGGATCGTCGAACATCGAGCCTGCGACTTTGATGAGGTCTGTCGCTTCCTCAAGCAACGTCATCCAGCGGATGTTGTAGTAACGGGGGTTGCTGAAGTCGGTGTACTGGTGACGCCGCATGCGGGTAACCAGATCAGTGACTGAGTCCTCGATCCCGATGGAGGGCTCGAAACCGAGCACACGGGTGATCTTCTCGCCAGACACCCGGTAGTTGCGGATGCCAGACATGCCGTAAGTGGGGCGAAGATCCACATCTACGTTGAACGGACGTAGCGCTTCACGCACTCGCAGGGCAACCTCAGAGATGCGGAAGTTCTGGTGCACAACGTTGAAAATTTCTGCGCGCACTTTGTCTTCGGGGGCTTCAAGGCACGCGATGTAGGCGCGAGCGGCGTCGCGGATCTCCAGCAGCGGGCGCCACATCTCGCCACCTAGGTGCAGGTTGAGTTCTCCGGAGGAGAATGCGTCTTTGACGAACGTATTGACGACGAGGTCGAAGCGTTGGCGTGGGGAGAACCCGTAGACGGTGCCCTTGCGTAACATCACAGGGCAGAAGTCATCGTCAGCTAGATCGATGAGGTAGCGCTCAGCGTCATACTTGGATTTCGCGTAGGTCGCAGTCGGCGTGATATCCGACTCTTCCGTCTGCAGCAGGTTGGCATCGTCTTCAAGCACGCCCTTGTCATACACGGAGCAAGAAGACGCGAAGACGTACCGCCGGATGCCTTTCGCCTTGCAGGCGATCGCCATGTCTCGGGTGGCTTCGGTGTTTATCTTGTAGGTAGCTTCAGGGTTGTACTCAGCGGTCGGAT
Organism: Chloroflexota bacterium; assembly: GCA_027618515.1. Classification (GTDB taxonomy): domain Bacteria; phylum Chloroflexota; class Dehalococcoidia; order Lucifugimonadales; family Australimonadaceae; genus CALGTL01. The sequence goes on from JAQCEV010000088.1 coordinate 6,845, forward strand.
CGCTGGAGAGCCCGCCAAGATTGATGACGGCATCCACACCTTCCAGCACTTCAGGTGCCACGGAACGCATGTCGCCAACGACGATCTCAGCGCGGTCTTGGATGCTCCAAAGGCCGGAACGCCCGAAGTACAAGCGATCAAGAACCCGAACGTCGTAGCCCTGCTCTAGAAGTTGTTCGCATAGAACGACGCCAATGTATCCAGCGCCTCCCACGACCAGTACACGTGACATACGCTATCGCCCTTCGATTTCCCAGACGTTGCCGAACGAATCCGCAGGGATGCGTACCTCGTCAGGCTCAGCGCTGTTGTAGTACTCACTGGCCACGCTGATCATCTGCGTGTCGTCTTCGAGCGACATCCAACCGTGATACACGCCCGGCGGGACCACGATAGTTGCCGGCTTGCGTGAGCCGATGACGATGGTCATCAACTCACCCTTTGTGGGGCTATCGTCACGGTCGTCTTTCAGGACGAACTTCGCCGAGCCGTGGCTGATGAAAAACCAGTCCCACAGCAAGTTGTGCTTGTGGAATCCTCGGATGGTGCCCTTGGACATGTCACCGACCAGATAGACCTGGCCGAACTTATGTACGACACCATGGGGCTCGGGGGCTTCGCTGCTTCGGGCGATCTCAGTAAGGTATCCCCGATCGTCCATGTGCGTGGTCAGAGGAACCACTTTGACGTCTTGTATATCGGCCACGCTTGGCTCCTAGGGTGATAAGTAGCGGGACGAATCCCGTTGCCATGATCGGCGTCGTAATCGTACCAGACCACTCCTGAGCCGACACGTCAGCGCACTTGTGCGATATCTCGGATTTGGCGCCACATCTCAAGTGCGCAGGCACCTACGTCGTGGCGTTCCATCATGTATGCGGTGAGCCGATCTCGCGGGATGCGCGCGCCGCCCACGACGTTGGCAAGGGCCGACGCGAGCGCCACAGGGTCTCCGGGTTTGAAAACATATCCCGTCTCTCCATCTTGGATGACGCTGGCGATCCCCGGGAAAGCCGATGAAACGCAGGTGCGGCCAAGGGCCAGCGCTTCCATCAGAGAACGTGGGACACCTTCGCGATCGGAGGTGAGCAGCACGATGTCCATCTTCGCCATGAGGGGGAGAGGCTGGGCTAAGAATCCGTGGAATACGACCCGCTCAGAGATACCAAGTTCTCCCGCGAGTTTGGCGAGTTGCGAGCGCATAGGCCCATCGCCAGCGAGGTGGAGAGTAGCGACAACATGACCAGCCCCACTGAGCAAGCCCGCGAAGCCTCGCAGCGCGATGTCTATCCGCTTGCGGCGGATCAGCGCCCCGAACAGGCCGATGTGCACACCGGGACCCAACTCTGGCCCGCCGTGACCCGCACCGGCTACCGCCTCGACATCTATGAAGTTGTCGACCACGCGAATGCGGTCGCTCGAAACACCGAGGTCTGTGAGGTGCTCAGCGATCTCCGGGGAGATGGCGAACACGCCGTCCAGCTTTTTGAGCGCCCGCGCCTGGGCCCACGTCGCCGCTTGCGCCACGCCGATGGGGTAGTCCAGCGCGTAATGCTCGCGCAGCAACCCACGAACATTCGATACGCGGGTGATGCCGCGCAAGCCGGACGCCACGATGTCCGGGCGCAGGCCGTCTGACATCACCACGTCTATCCCGTGGACGTCGACGTACGTCTGCACGACCCCGCGCTTGCGCATGCCCATCCAGCCACCCAGGCTGAACGAGTGGGTCGGCACGCCAGAAGCGGCGATCTCATCACGGAATCTGCTCGGAGTGTCGTCGAGCGAGGCAAACACGACTTGCTCGCCTTGCGTGTGCAGGTAGCGCGCGAATAGAAACGCCCCCATCACGGGAGCGGCGCGAGCGAACGCGGTGGTCAGTACCAGCGTGGTCACCGAGTCACGCGGCACCGGTACATGAGTTGGATGCCGAAGAATTCAGGACGAATGTTGACCAGCAACTGGTACCAGCGGGGCGCGCGCCGTGGCTTCGGTGACGCGAACTCAATGATCTCCAGGCCGTGCTCGCGGAGCATTTTCTCCACGATGCGGCGATTGAAGTAGTAGACGTGCGTTTTGTCGAGGATTCCCGTTTCAGTCTGCTTGATGCCAACGGCCCGTTGGCCCTTGGCAACAACACAATCGAAATTGGGCACGCACACGATCACCTCATCGCCCAACTCTCGAGCGCGGTCTAGTGCGCGCTCAGGGTCGTACATGTGCTCGAGCACGTCGCCAAAAAGCACCACGTCAAACGGGCCCTGCACATCAACGTCCGGGAAATCTCCACGGAGCACCGTCGCATGCTCGCTGGCGAGTCGCCAATTCTCCTCTGTCGACTCCACACCGACGACTTCGTTGGACTCAGCGATGCGCGCGGTGAAGGCACCCGCGCCACAACCGACATCGAGCACGCGCTTGTGCGAGCCGATCCACGAGAGGATCTGTTCGTACTTCGGGCCGACGGAGGCAGCGTAGATGGTCATGTTGGTGCGCTCTCTGGCTGGGCTGGGTGACCAGAGGAGTATACGGGGGGGCTCGGCCAGCCTGGAACCAACGGGGAGCCCGCTCTGCGCACGTTCGGGTTCAGCGTTCTATGGCAAGCCGCGGGCAAGCCCCGATAGCGGTCGTGATGGAACGCTAGAAATCCTAGGCCTGTGTTGGGCCTCGACGGCGAGCCCGGCTAATTCTTACGCTTGGACTTGCGGATGCGCTTGGGTGGGCGAGGAGCGGCGACCACGTAGGTGCCAACCGAGCGGTCGTGGATCCCCTCATGAGTGGGAGACTTCGCGATCATGAAAAGCTGTGCTACCCACCCGATCCCAGGGAACATCATCAACTTCACCATCTCGCGAGTGAGATTCCGCACGGGAGCCACAGGGTTCCCCGTATCGTGATCTGCCACGCGGATCCGTGTGGCACGCTTGCCTATGGTTTGTCCTCGCCTAGCCACCCAGGTCGTCTGCAATGTAGCGTACGCCACCCACGGGACGACCATCGTTAGCGCCCAAAGACCTATCTCGGAGTAGGTGCGCTCTTCGTTGTTCCATACCCACCATTCAGGTGCCATGAACTGCCCGATCACGATCCACACAGCGAATATCAGATCGATCACCGATGCGCCCAGTCGCTTGGAAAACGCTGCGGGAATAATGCTCAGGGAGTTGTTCGAATCGCGGAATTCTGCGGTCGCGGGATTAGCTTCAACGGGCGCGGGGCCGAGGTAATCAGGCCGGTCGACGGTCGTTGCGCCGACAGAACCGGTGGGCCAGACGCGCTCCGGAACTCCCGTTGCGGACACATTGGCAGCCGTCACCACCGTCCCACAACTGCGACAGAACTTGTCGCCATCGTGCTCAATGGAGGTACCACAGTTGCCACAGAACAGTTGCGTTTGGGTTGCCATGCACACCCCTTCCTACATAGACAGGGTGGAGCAAGGGCAAGTTCGGTGAAACGGGGAGAGCCCCCAAAGCGTGTACCAGTCGTCTGGATGCTTGTGGGGTGCAGTAGAGTCCCAGGACGTGGTGTAAGAGACAGCAGGGCCTGGCAAGACAGAGGCCACCGCGTCACCC
>JAQCEV010000089.1 GCA_027618515.1 Chloroflexota bacterium
ATCGAATTGATGTTTAAGAAGATTCTCTCCCTGTTTTCGAAGTCCCCGTCCGAAGCCCCGAAACCAGCCCCCGCAACGTCTGACAGCCCACCTCCCGCCGATGATCGGCGTGGCGGCGGCAATCGACGCCGCCGCTCCCGCAAGCCTGCGGGCGAGCGACCACAGGGTGACCAGCGCCAACCGCGCCCTCAGGGCGAACGCCCCCAGGCCGCGCAGGAAGCGTCAGCCGATGGCGACGCCCCCAAGAAGCGCCGTAGGCGCCGCCGTAAGCCCGCCGGTGAACGTGCGGCCAACGGCGAAGCCCAATCTGACACACCATCAGCGAGCGAGCCAGGCGCGGCGCCCCGCGCCGACCGGCCTGCACCCCGCGAACCGCGACCACCGCGCGAACAGCGAACCGACAGCGACGAGCCCCGCGAAGCTCGCGAGCCGCGCCCACCGCGTGAGCCGCGAGCCGAGAGCGATGAGCCGCGCGCACCCCGTGAGCCACGCTCAGGCGGTCGCAGCCAACGCGTCGAGGCCATCACTGGCCCTCAACCCCGCACCGAATACTTCGGCGACCTTCGCGTATCCAAGCCCGTCGCAGCCGCCCTCGCAGACATGGGCTACACGGAACCCACGCCCATCCAGGCCGAAGTCATCGTGCCTATGCTCGCTGGCGACGACCTTGTCGGCCAAGCGCAGACAGGCACCGGCAAGACCGCTGGGTTTGGCATCCCCCTCGCAGAAGCCATCGACGGCTCACAGGACTATGTCCAAGCCATCGTCCTCGTCCCTACCCGTGAACTCGCCCAGCAGGTCTGCGACGAGATCGCGCGCATCGTCAAGTACCGCGGCATCAACATCGTTGCCGTCTACGGCGGCGCGCCCATCGCCAAGCAGATCGCTGGCCTCGAAGCCAACGCGCACCTGATCGTTGGCACCCCCGGTCGCGTCATCGACCTCCTGAATCGAGGCAACCTGCGGCTCGACAAGGCCAGCACGGTCATCCTCGACGAGGCCGACCAGATGCTCGACATCGGGTTCCTCCCCGACATCCGCACCATCCTTCGCCAGACATCACGTGATCGCCAAACGGCGCTCTTCACGGCAACCGTCCCCACCCAGATCCGACGCCTCATCTACTCCTACCTCAAGGATCCCAAGACGATCCGCGTGGGCGAGGAATCCGAGGCTGCCGAGAACGTTCGCCAGATGTACGCCGAGGTCGCCCGACGTGACAAGCTCGACGCCCTCAAAGAGGTCTTCGAGACCATCGACGCTGGTGAGCAGACCCTCGTCTTTCGGCGCACCCAGGGTGATGTCGATTGGCTCGTGAAGATGCTGAAGCAGCGCCGGATGCCTGCCGAAGCCATCCATGGCGGACTTCGCCAGAGCGAACGCAATACCGTCATGCAGAACTTCCGAGACGGGAAGGTCAAGATCCTTGTCTCAACCAACCTCACCTCGCGCGGCATCGACGTCCCCGCCGTTGCCCACGTCATCAATTACGACTGCCCCGAGCAGGTCGAAGAGTACGTTCACCGTATCGGTCGCACGGCCCGCATGGGCCGCGATGGCACAGCCGTCACCTTCGTCGGCGAATGGGACATGGAGTTCTTTGACGCCATCCGCAAACACGTAGGCGACGACAAGCTCGAGGTCATCAACCTCGCCATGTACGGCGACCCCAACCGTGGCGGCCCCATCGACGAAGACGACGAGATCCCGGAGGATGGCGGCAATGACGCTCCCGTCGCCGAGGTAGCAGCCGACGACACCGATGCTGACGAAGACGCGCCTGAGGCCGAGGACGACGCCCCCGTCGCCGAGGTAGCAGCCGACAACGCCGATGCTGACGAAGACGCGCCTGAGGCCGAGGACGACGCTCCTGGTGACTCAGGCACAACAGAGGACGACGACTCGCCTGTCGCTGAGCTTGAAGCCGAAGACGAAACAGAAGACGAGCCCGAAGATTCTTCTGACGATTCCGACGCGGCAGACGATGACGATGATGAGCCAGCTGCCGACGCCGAGTCCGACGACGACGCTGACGCTGACCCCAAAGAGAGCACGCCTAGCTAGCGACCGCTCTCGTGGGGACTCCGCCGTTGCCTGGGAGAGCGCTTCCAGGCCTTCCTTTGCATGCGCCCCGGACAACAGCGCCGCTCCGTTCTCACTGAACGCCACTTGGTTCGCCTTCTCGTCCCGTACCGGGCCGATGAGCCGTCGGCCATTCTGCAGCGCGAGACAATCGATCCGCGCCCGTCCTCGAGGCGCCCTTCACGCACTGTCAATCGGATCTTAGATCTGAAGTCAGGGATAGTGGGCCCGGCATCCCGCTGGATCAACAGGGCCTTATCTTTGAGCGGTTCCGCCAGGCTGACACCACCGCGACGCGTATTGCAAGCGGAACCGATCTCGGACCGGCGATCTCTAAGGCTATTGTCGAAGGTCACGGCGGCCGCATCTGGGTTGAGAGCAAACTAGGCGAGGGCAGCGTATTCAAATTCACAGTGCCCAATGCTCGTCGCCCCGCCCCGCCGCAGGTTAGCGAGCCCGTGGCGAGCCCTGAGGGTGTTGGACCATCTGCTACGGCCTAGCTCGCGACCGCCTCGCGCCGCAACAACGGGATCTGCTCGAACTGCCCACCAAGCACAGCGTCCGCTGGCGCGCCAAGCCATCCCTCCACCATCGTCGCGTACACCTGCCGGAAATCCGTCGTGTACTTGAAGTTGTCCTTCACCAGGTCAGTCAGGCTCGGGCGCTCTCCGTATAGTCCGCCCGCCACCGGCGTACCCAGCACGAACATCGGTCCAGCCGACCCGTGATCCGTGCCGCCACTGCCGTTCTCCGTCACCCGCCTCCCGAACTCCGACCACGTCATCAGCACCACGTCCTGGTCGCGACCGTGCGCCTGCATGTCCCGGTAGAAAGCCAACATCGCATCCGCCGTATCCCGAAGCAGATCGCCGTGTACGGGAAGCTGCGTTGCATGCGTATCGAACCCGCCGATCCTCACGTGCGCCACGCTTAAGCCCAAGTCTCCGGTCACCGCTTCAGCAACAACCTTCATGCTCTTGCCCAGCTTCGTGTCCGGGTATTCCACTGTCGACGCATACCGTCCGTGCGCACCCTGTACCGCCCTTGAACTGCTGTCTGCAGCACGCAGCGTCGCGTCTAGGTGCTCCCCGAACGGCCGCGTCGCCGCCCCTGTCCCGTACAAACTCAACAACGCCTGCGTGCGTTCGTCCTGGTCAGCCACCGCCCTTGGCGCACGCTGGAGTTGGTAGGCCGCAATCGCATTCACCATCGGTACCGTCGCCTTATGCGTGAACAACGCCCTTGGCAGACTCCGGCCGACCGCCAACGACTGAACCTCATCGTCCGCCCCGATGGGGAGGCCCTCTAGATATTTCCCTGCCCAGCCCTCGAAACCGCCGCTCTTTTGGGGGTCTGCTGTCTGCCAGATATCCATCGACTGGAAATGCGAATAGCTAGGGCCTGGATAGCCCACGCCCTCCACCGCCGCTAGGACTCCCTCGTCGAATAGCTCTTTGAATGCCGTCAGCCCTGGATTGAAGCCCACCTCCCGGTCGATGGCCAGCACGTCCCCTGGCAGCACGTTCACCGACGGTCGAACCTCGTAGTAGTGATCGTCGTTTGCTGGCACGATCGTGTTCAACCCATCGTTGCCGCCAGCCATCTGCACGATTACCAACGTGCGATTGCCCACCGATGCCTGTTGGTTGATCGCTGCGGCCACCGCCCGCGTGAACACGGACGGCATCAGCGCCGCAGCAGGAGCCACCGCCAAACTCGACTTGATGAACTGTCTCCGAGTGAGTGTCATGTTCGCCTTATACCCCTCACGCGAGTTGGTAATCCGGCGAAGCCAAGATCAGGTACACCACGCTCCGCTGGCGCTCGTCCTCCGGTACCGCCTGTCCAGAGGACACCGACGGTATCCGCAGACGCTCTGCGTGCTCCACCAACGCCGTGCGCGTAACGTCGGCAACCTCGCCGCCCAGCAGCAAGTCCACGTAGATATCTACCAGCGCCTCTGAATCTGCCGCTGTTTCACCTGCCAGCGATCCCGGATGGAACGTCAGATGCTGCGATCGCCCATTCGCGACCGCATTCGCCAGGTTCACCCGTTCCGTGAGCGTGGAACTGTTGATCCACGTCACGCCGCCGTCCCAGCCAGAAACGTCCGGCGGGTCCAGCAACTCCTGGCCCATCGCCTCAACACCCCGCCGTAATGACACGAACGTCGTGTCGATGCTCAGCGACCGCACCGTCGACGCCGCTAGCTCTGCTGGCCCCTTGATCAGGCCTTGGAACGCTCGGGGCGAGTAGAACTCGTCAGACTCGAACATCGCCCGCATCACTGGCCTGATCTCGGTTTGGCTATCGCTGAACACCTTCACCAGCCGCGCCACAACAGTCGGCTCCGGATCTGCGTACGCGAAGAACTCCCACAAACGCCGCACGATGTACTCGGGAGCCGCAGGCTGCTGCATGATGATGTCCACCACATCATCCCCATCCCACGTTCCCGTTTGGCCCAGGAACGTCTTATCGCCGAAATCGTGCTGACGCTCGTTGAACAAGAACTCCGTCTTCCCCTTGATCTGCCAGCCCGTGAACGACCGTGCGGCCTCGCGAACGTCGTCCTCCGTGTACTGCCCGACCCCAAGCGTGAACAACTCCATCAACTCTCGCGAATAATTCTCGTTCGGTGCCGCCTTACGATTGGTCCGGCTATCCAGGTAGATCAGCATCGCCGCATCCCTAGATATCGCCTTCAGCATCTCGTCGTAGCGACCCATCCCCATCCGCCGAAAAAGCTCGTTCTGCTCGAACATCGCCGGGCTCGCTCCTGTCTTGTTGAACGAGCTCGTCAGTATCCCGTGCCAGAACAGCGTCATCTTTTCCTGCAGCGGTCGTTTCGAGTACGCCATCCGCTGCAACCACCACAGTTGCAGGTGCGCCTGACGCTCTATGTTCGTCTCCTGCGACGCCAGCCGTGCCTCCAACTCACCGTCATCGACTCCATCGAAATCCACCAGATGATCGATCGTCCCCTGTAGGCCCATCGTCCGGAACCGCGCCAACTCATCCTTTGAGGCCCCGAAACTTGCTCGCCGCAACAGATGGCTCACGCGAGTTGCCTCCGTCGCGAGCACGGCTCGCGGAGCAGGTGTCGGAGCCGGAGTCGGCGTTGGGGTCGGGGAGGGCGTTGGCGCTGGATCTGGTGTTGCGGTCGCCGTCGGCGTAACGGTAACGGCACCCGCATCGAACGGCGTTGGCGTGGGGAAGGGCGTGCCCATCGGTGTCGGCGTCGGGTCGACCACCTGCTCGCACGCGGCCAGCAGTGACGGCGCCGCTACCGCCGCCATACCCACCGCGGCCGCACGGAACAAGAAGCCCCGGCGCGCCATCGTCTGCGACAATGCCGGGCTTGGCGGCGCTGAGTCGCTCTCTGAAGCGCTTGGAAGAACCTGGGGCGAATCGCTGCCAGAACGTTTGCTCATTGTCCCTCGACGATACTCACTGGACTTAGCAACAGTAACGACCCAAAGTCGCAAACGTCAGCCCATCCCACCTGCGTTCGAGGCCAACCTACCGGAATCACGTTATCATAACCAGCAACAAACACCCAGCCGAGGTATCCGAATGACCACATCACCCCAACCTTCTGCCCCTCGCCGCAAGCGCCCCTCGCCGCGCATCGCAGAGGTCGTCCGCGTCAGCCAACTCACGCCCCACATGATCCGCGTCACTTTCGGTGGCGAAAACCTGACCGGCTTGGTCAGCAAAGGCCCCGCCGAGCACGTTCGCATCTACCTCCCCAACGAGAACACGGGCGTGCTTACGCTTCCCGTCCCTGGGCCCGAAGGCCTCGAATTCCCGGAAGACGTGGAGCGGCCCAAGTCCCGCGCCTACACCCCACGACGCTGGAACGCCGACACCAACGAGCTCGACGTCGACTTCGTTATCCATGGCGAAGGCCCAGCCTCAGCATGGGCAGCCGCCGCTAAGGCAGGCGAAACCGCCGTCGTCAGCGGCCAGCCCTCCGGCGCGTACCTCCCCGAGGTCGACGCCGACTGGTACGTCATCCTCGGCGACGAAGCCGCACTCCCGGCCATCGCTACCCTCCTTGAAGCGCTCCCCGCCACCATGCAGGCCGACGTGTACATCGAGGTGCTCAACGCCCAGGAAGAGCAGGAACTCTCCGGTCCCGCGCAAACCAACATCACCTGGCTCCACCGAGGCAACGACCACGACCTCCCTGGCCTCCTCCTCATCGACGCCATGCGCAACGCCGACCTGCCTGAAGGCGACGGTCGTGTATGGGTCAGCGCGGAAGCCTCCATCATGCGCCAAGTCCGCAAGCACCTCCTAGAGGACCGTCAACTTGACCGCTCCCTCATCCGCACCCAGGGCTACTGGAAGCACGGCGACCTCAACCACACCGACCATGACATGGGCGACGACGTCTAGTAGTCGACCCTTCGCCCGTAGGGCATCACCCCTACGGGCGCTGCCTGGAACTCAACGCCCCTCTCGTTTCCCATCCCCACAGGGAGTGCAGAGGCCCTCCTCTGCCGGGGGAACGGGGGTGTCCCCCCGTCGTTTCTGATTCTTTTGGAACCCCCTTCCTAGCAGGAAGGGGGCAGGGGGATGGTAGAAGCGACAGCTAAACTAGCGTCAGCGCTTCGACCACCACGCACGTTGCTCCAAAACGCTTCAGTCTCCCCACGTAGAACCGCCCCACATGCAACCCAGGAGCCCCCAATGCCAACCCCCGTCCGCATCGGCATCATCAACCGCACCATCAACATGCTCGACTTCCTGCTCGCCGACCACGCAGGCATCTACGCTGACAACGGCCTCGCGCCCTCCTTCGACACCCTCGCTGGCAAAGAAAGCATTGACGCCCTCCTCTCCGGCGATCTCGACTTCGTCGTCTCCATTGGCGCTGCCGCACGCGCCATCATGCAAGACGACGCCCCCGTGCGCGCCGCCCTCCTCGTCCATCGCAACGCACCCCACTGGCTCATGGCCAACGACACCATCGCCAGCCCGGCAGACCTGAAAGGCCGCAAGGTTCAAGCTGCCCAACCCGGCAGCGAACCCGACGTCATGGTGCAGAAGTGGCTAGCGGCCAACGGCCTCAACCCCCAAGCCGACGTTGAACTCGTTTACCAACGAGCGCACCCTGGCTGGAAAGCAGACGGGCCTGACCCCGAAGAGGACGCCGTGATCGCACGAACACTTGAACAAGAAGTACTTGAAGCCAAGGGCTACCACACCCTCGTCGACCTCTGCGAGGCCTTCCCTAACACCCTCGTCCACGGCCTCATCGTCACCGAACGCACCATCGCCGAACGACCAGAACTCGTCGACGCCATGGTCGCCTCGCACCGCCAAGTCGCCACCTGGATCGACGAGGCCCGTCCCCAGGTCCTCGCCTTCATCGAGCAAACCTGGAACGTCACCCCTGAGCGTGCCCAACGCGCCGTCAAAGCTCTCAATAGCCGGTTCACCGCCCGCCTAGAACCATCAGACTTCGAAACCGTTATTGCCAGCTCCGCGGTCGCCCTCAACAAAGCACCTATCTCCGTCGACCGCCTCATCGCCCCCCGCTAGCTTCCCGTAGCCATTACTAGCGCTAGTCCCCGGAGCGCCGAGCGACCTTTAGTCCAAGCGGCAAAGCCAAGAGATTCGAGGGCTCGCCCCGACTAGCAGGACGAAACGCCCCCAACCGAGCCCGGGGCATCCCGGGCGGGCACACTCGCGACTGCCCTTTGTCTTGTTCCCCCATTAACAAAAACCGCCCGCCGCAGGATGCGGCGGGCGCTCACTAAGTACTTACGTGATCCTCTAACCAAGCCTGACTCGCCTACGTGTAACCCTTCAGCGAACCAACCTTGTTCTCCGGGCCAGCCACGCCCGTGCACCAAGGCACCAGATTCTTCATCCGGCACTCCTGGCCGTGCAAGCGCAACTCCTCCTCAAAGATCTCGTGGATCCGGCGAGGCTCATCCTCGTACTCCATCTGGATCCCACCGTCTTTGATGCTCACCATCGCACGCACTTCGGCCTGCTTCCCCGGATCGTTGATCCCACGCTTGTACGTGTACTTCCGGGAATTCGAAGGCGCCATGTTGATGTAGCGCGCCGGAGTCGTCCCAACATTGAAGTGCTGGTGGAAGTACTCGTTCTCCGCATCCTGCGTCGGCAAATACAGGCTCCCTGCCTGCCAGTCCGCCTTCACCAAATCGGACATGTCCTCGTTCTTCCACACCAGCGCGAAACCCTCGCCTCCAGTGATCAGCAAGTGCGCTCCTGGCCCATGTCGGTGCGCCTTCTTGTACGTCCCCACCGGGAACTCAGAGATGTGCGACGACACCGTGTTATCGGCCAGCGACAGCATGATGTTCGTGCCACCTGCGCCGCGCTCGCCCCAATTCGGCATCGGCATCCTTGCCGCATCGGGAAGGAAATTCGTCTCCCACACCCGACCCTTGTACATCTGTCCTCCGCCTGAAGCCCAACCCTCGTCGGCATTCATGCGATCCGGGAACACATACGGGTTGTTCCAGATGAAATCAGGCGTGATGAACTTGCGAACCATACCCGGCAGATTCGTCACCGACACCATCCGCGTCGGCTCCGCGCCACTCCCGTTGAAGTGCTGGTACGTGGCGTTCATCGGGATCGAAAAGTACGCCCCGGCGGCCCACTCGAACGTCTGCTTCCTGTCGTCGTCGTACCACACCTGCGTCGCACCGCGACCGCTCAGCACGTACACGACCTCGTTGAACATATGGTGGACAGGGTTCGTCTTGCCCCCAGGCCCCACCTCAATCACGTGCTCGTTGGTCTCCTCGTCACCGTCGAGGTACACCACGGCACCATCGCAACCCATCCGAGCCCAATGGCTGAGTTCGAGCGTGAAGAGATTCTTGACGTATAGCCCGCCGTGGAGCTTTACCCCCTCATCCTTCTGCCACTCTTCATAGGTATCAACCCGCTCGAAAACTGGAGCGGTATCTGGATCGAAACTCGTAGTCATGATGGACCTCCCCTGCAATGATCCTCGTCTGCCTAAACTCGAGCGTCTGCTTGCACGCGCGACGTGACCGCAAAGGTATCCCCACGCTCACCCAGAGTCAATCCCGCTGCATGCCGTGCGCTATCTCCAGCAAACCCTGATCCGACTAGTCCGTGCGACGCAGATCCACACGCGTCGCGGGGATCGCCAACTCGATCCCCTCTTCCCGGAAACGCGCGTCCAGCGCCTTGATCACATCGCTCACCAGCACGAAGCTATCGTCGTAATTCCTCGCGCGCAGCACGATCGTGAACTCCGCCGCATTGTTAGCGAACCTCGTGTACACGAACGACGGCTTGTAGCTCTGTCCACTTGAGAAATGCTCGTCCTGAGCCGCCGCCGCAACCTCTAGCGCCACCTCTTCCGCCACCCGCAGATCACCACCCAGCGACACTCCCGCGTGTACAGACACCCCCATCTCGCGCGTGGGTATCGAAAAATTGGTCAGGAAACTCTCAGAAAGTTTGTTGTTCGGCACGGTCACCACATTCGTGGTTCTCGTGATGATGCGAGTACTTCGCCACCCGATACCGATCACCGTCCCCATCACCGTGCCCCAGTTACCGTGCTCGCTCTCTATCTCGATCGAATCACCAACCCGAAGCCCCCCATCCGTCGCCAGCGTCGTCCCAGCGAAGAAATTCGCTAACGTCTCGCGCAGAGCCAGGGCGATACCGAAACCGAACACCGACAGCAACGCCAACAATGGCGTGACCGGCTGCGCGAACACGTCCAGCACGAACACCACGGAAACCACCGTGATGCCGATTGCCGCGAACCGTTGAGCTATCGGCAACGCTGTGTTCGACAGAAACGGACGTATCCGCAATCGACCGCGAACGTACCAGTTCAGGAACTCGTTGGAGATATGGATCAGCGCCATCGCACCTAGGATGGCGCCCAGCACCGACGTAACCCGCTCAACCTGGACGGCGAAATCATCCGACGCCGAAACCGACCTGATCGAGATCGCGCCAGAGATCAACACCAACAGCCAGAACAACGACTGCCTGTGCGCCCGACGCCACGCTTGCGAATCCCGCGCCGCGGTCGCCAACCGATCTTCGACCATGAGCGCCAACGCCGACGCCAGCCAAGCAACCACCACCCCACTGATGAAGATCACCCCAGCGATAACCAGTTCCGTCGCGTCGATACTCATGACCGCATTCTAGTCACCGCCTACACAAAATCGATGACCTTCACGACCACTTCCGTGCGCCGCCGCCCCCGTGTCATCCTGACCTGCCCCCCGTATTAGGTCCAAAGATTCCTAGAGTACGACCGGTGTTTTCCTAGCCATC
>JAQCEV010000090.1 GCA_027618515.1 Chloroflexota bacterium
CGTGCGCCACTCCCGGAGCTCCCAGCGACCTTCAGTCCGGCGGCGAAGCCATGATATCCGAGGGCGAGCCCCGACTTGCTACACGACCTGCCCACAATCGAGCCCGGGGTATCCTGCGGCGAAGCCATGAGATCCGAGGGCGATCCCACACCTGCTCGACGACACTAGTAGATTCCCTGGGGGGTGCAGAGGCGCTCCTCTGCCGGGGGCACGGGGGTGTCCCCCGTATTTTCCCGTTTCGCCCCTCCTTCCTGGCTAGGAAGGGGGCAGGGGGATGGTCGAAACGCTCGCCAACCCCGTGGCATGCCCCCAGCGGAAACACGCCCATGCGCCACTCCCGGAGCTCCCAGCGACCTTCAGTCCGGCGGCGAAGCCATGAGATCCGAGGGCGAGCCCCGACTGGCTACACAACCTGCCCACAATCGAGCCCGGGGAGTCCGGCGGACGAAGTCCATGAGTTCCGAGGGCGAGCCCCGACTTGCTACACATCGTGCCCACAATCGAGCCCGGGGAATCCGGCGGACGAAGTCCATGAGTTCCGAGGGCGAGCCCCGACTTGCTACACGACCTGCCCACAATCGAGCCCGGGCATCCCGGCTCGCCGTGCGCAACGCCCGAGCCTTACCCCTCACCCAACGCGCACCGGATCAACCGCGACCGCCAACTCCGGGCACGCCTTCACGCACTCCATGCACCCGATGCACGCCTCAGCGTTCACAGGCACCGCCTGCAAACCGCCGTGGATCTTGATCTTCAACCTGAATAAAGGATTGCGAACCGTCGTCGGCTGCATCTCGAACACGTCCGTCGGGCAAATGTCGACGCACGCCCGCTTGCCCTCGCACGCGTGAAAATCCACCAGCACCTGCCACGTAGGTTGCCCCATGGGCTGCTCAGTGCTCACCCGCTCAGCGCTTGCGCCGCAGGAACAACGTGATGATCTGCAAAAGCGCCGCGATACCGATCACGCTCGCCATCGCCGGTCGACGCTCATCCGTGTCGTAGTAGACCGGCGGCGCTGGCGTCTCACTTGGCCCAGCCGGGCTTGGCGTTGGCGCCTCAGCCTTTTCGGCAGCAGCAGCAGCCCGAGGCAACACAGCATCCACCGCATCCGTCAGGTGCGTCCCACTCTCGGCCCCATACGCCTCTAGGTACCCATGCACCAACTCATCCGCAACAGCGCGCAGGAACTCCAGCCGTGACATCCGTGGGTGGTATCGGTACGCCCGACCGTCCAACTCGCGGCCCAGCAACTCCTTCTCCACCAAGCGATTCAGCACCGTCATAACCGTCTTGTAGTTATGGCCCGGCCCCAGCGCATCCACTACCTCCTGCACCGTCAGAGGCGATTCCGAAACCCACAGCGCCTCCATCAACTGCGCCTCAAGCGCACCCAAGCCTCGAAGAGCATGGCCTGATCGATTCTCATTCTGCTCGGTCATTGGATCGCCTCCTGCACCTGGGACTACAGCCCGAACCCTAAGAGGTGCCAGGAGGGGTGTCAAGGTAACCAACGCCCGTCCCTGGAGCGCCGAGCGACCTTTAGTCCTGCGGCGAAGCCAAGAGATCCGAGGGCGAGCCCCGACTTGCTACACATCGTGCCCACAATCGAGCCCGGGGCATCCCGGCTCGCCGTGCGCAACGCCCCGCTTTCCCAAACATCTCACTTCCAATAAAATCGCATCACCCACGCGAGAGCCGGAGACATCGATGCCCCTGCTGTATGAGACGACCCAACGAGCCGCGAACCTGACCGAGGCAGAGATCGGCGCCATCGCCGAACGCCTCAAAGGGCGCATCGCCGGTGAGGTCCGCATGGACCGCTACAACCGGCTCATGTACTCCACCGACGCCTCCATGTACCAGATGATGCCCGTCGGCGTCGTCGTGCCCAAGAGCGCCGATGACGTCGAGGCCGCCATGGCGACTGCCAAGGAATTCGGCATCCCCGTGTTGCCCCGCGGCGCTGGAACCGGCCTAGCAGGCCAAACCACCAACCACGCCCTCGTCATCGACTTCTCCAAGTACATGCGAAACATCATCGAGGTCTCGCCCGAGGAACGATGGGCGCGCGTCCAGCCTGGCATCGTCAATAATCACCTGAGCGCCGCCGTGAAGCAGTACGGCCTCATGTACGGCCCTGACCCCGTCACCAGCCAGCGCGCCACCGTCGGCGGTGGCATCGGCAACAACTCCTGTGGCCCTCACTCCGTCATCTATGGCAAGACCATCGACCACATCCTTGAGGTCGACGCCCTCCTGTCCGACGGCAGCCGCACGCACTTCGCACCCATCAACGGTCAGCCCTTGGAAGACAAGATGCTCCAGGAAGACATCGAAGGCCACATCTACCGTGAGGTCCGACGCCTGGCCCACGAGAACGTCGACGAGATCGAGCGTCGCTTCCCCAAGATCCTGCGCCGCGTCATGGGCTACAACCTCGACGACTTCACCGGCGACGCTGCCATGAACCTCACGCGCATCGCCGTCGGCTCTGAGGGCACCCTCATCGCGGTCACCGAAGCCAAGGTCAACCTCGTCCCCATCCCAACCTTCAAGGGCCTCGGCGTAGTCCACTTCACCGACCTCATCGAGTGCATGGAAGCGGCCGTCCCCTTGCTCGAGCACAGCCCCTCGGCCGTCGAGCTCATCGGCCACATGATCATCGACAACTGCAAGGTCAACGATGGCTACAAGCACCTGCTTGGCAACTTCATCGGAGACCCCCGCGAGTTGCTCTTCGTCGAGTTCTACGGCGAGTCCCAGGCCGAGGTCGATTCCAAGCTCGCAGCGATGAAAGCTGACATGGAGCACCGTCGCCTCGGCTACGCCACCATGATCACCTCCGACCCGAAGACCCAAGTTCGCTGGTACGCCCTCCGCGCCGCTGGGCTTGGCCTGGCCATGGCCATCAAGGGCGACACGAAGCCGCTGCCCTACGTCGAGGACACCGCCGTCTCGCCTGAGCAATTGCCCGAGTACGTCCGCCGATTCGAAGAGATCGTCAAGAGCCATGGCACCGAATCTGCCTACTACGGCCACGCCTCCACCGGCTGCCTCCACATCCGCCCCATGGTCAACATGAAAGAGTCCGATGGCGTCGAAACCATGGCCGCCATCGCCGAAGAGATCGCCGACCTCGTCCTCGAATTCGGCGGGAGCCTCACCGGGGAGCACGGCGACGGCATCGTGCGTGGCGTCTTCACCGAGAAGATGTTCGGTTCCGACATCTACCAGGCGTTCAAGGAACTCAAGACCGCCTTCGACCCTGACTCGATCATGAACCCCGGCAAGATCATCGAGACCCCAGGCATCCGCGAGAACCTGCGCATCGGCCCCGACACCAACAACCTTGAAGTCGCCACCTACCTCGACTTCACCAGCGACGGCGGCATGGCTCAGCACATCGAGATGTGCAACAGCCAAGGCGCCTGCCGCACACTCGACGGAGGCATGTGCCCCTCGTTCATGGTCACGCGTGAAGAAGAGCACTCCACGCGTGGTCGCGCCACCATGATGCGCATGATCGTCTCCGGCGCACTGCCCGCCACCGAACTCTCCGGCAAGCGTCTCCAGGACACCCTCGACCTTTGCGTCGAGTGCAAAGCCTGCAAGACCGAATGCCCCTCCAACGTCGACATGGCCAAGCTCAAGAGCGAAACCCTCGCCAAGCACTACGACGTCCACGGCGTCCCCATGCGAGCCAAAGTCTTCGGCGAGATCGCCAAGCTCAGCGCCATCGGCCAGCGCATCGCCCCCATCACCAACCTCCTCAGCAGCTTCCCGCCCGTCAAGATGCTCAACGAGAAATTCCTTGGCATCTCTGCCAAGCGCCCCCTCCCCAAATTCGCCACCCAGCGCTTCAGTTCCTGGCACAAGAAGAACTCAGGCAAGGCACCCGTTTCACGTGGGGACATCGTCCTCTTCAATGACACCTTCACCGAGTTCATGCACCCCGAAGTCGGCCAAGCCGCCGTCCGCATCCTCGAAGCCCTCGGCTACAACGTCCTCCTGGAAGCCCAGAAAGAATGCTGCGGTCGCCCCCTGATCTCCAAAGGCCAGCTCTCCAAGGCACGCGAGTGGGCCAAGATGAACGTCGCCGCCCTCGTGCCCCATGCACGCGCAGGCACCCTCATCGTTGGCACCGAGCCCTCGTGCCTCCTCACCCTCCGTGACGAGTACCCCGATCTCCTGCGTGACAACGACTCCAAAGCTGTCGCCAGCCACGCGGTCATGCTCGACGAACTCCTCATGCAGATCGCCGAGAATGAGCCCGACGCCGTCAAAGCCATCTTCCGTGAGCACAACCTGCCCGCCGTCCAGGTCCACGGCCACTGCCACCAGAAATCCATCATCGGCACCGACCCCACCATGGGCTCCCTCGCCCTCGCTGGGATCCAGGCCGAACTCATCGACTCCCCCTGCTGCGGCATGGCCGGCACCTTCGGATTCGAGACCGAGCACTACGATATGTCCAAAGCCATGGGCAGCCTCAAGCTCTTCCCCGCCATCGAAGCAATCGACAAGCGAGACTGGCGCGTCGCCATCTCCGGCATCTCCTGCCGCCAGCAGATCGACCACTTCACCTCCAAGCGTCCCCGCCACGTCGTCGAATACATCGCCGACGCCCTCAAGAGCTAGCGCGGCCATACCGGCCCGCTAGGCTCGTTCCCTCGCGCCTGGCCAGACAGCTACCCTAGTCGGCAGCTATGCCGAACCTGCCAGTCAACATCCACACCGACCGCCTCGGCCTCCCCGAGGCCGTCACGATCCTCCGCCACGCGCTCACCAACCCCGTGAGCCGCGTGCGCTATCGCACATCCACGCCCTTCGGCCTACGCCTCACGCAAGCGCTCCGCCTCCTCAGGCCGCGCCTCGCCATCGAGCGTCACTCGTGGGATCAATCGACCCCGCACCCTGCGGGTAGCACCGTCTACCACCACCTCCAGCGCGTCTCCCTCGCCGTCGCCAACACCATCGCGGCCAACCTCGAACGTACCGGCAGCTTCGTCGACCGCCTCCCCATCGCCATCGCCGACAATCGCAAGCGCTCCTTCCTCCGCACTCAGATCGTCGGCGACACTTACTGGCCGCTCCTCCAGGGCCTACTCGCCGTCTCAACCGCCGGAGATACTGCCCATCTCGTCCTCACCCCCGTCGGCGCACTCGCCAACGAACTCAACGCCGCCACTCGCACCGAGCTACCCAACGTCCGCTTCATAGGCGTACCCCAATTGCGCGACGGATTCGCCGTCCGAACCATCTGGTTCCTAGCGACCCAGGCTCAACGACTCCTCGCCAGGATCAGGGCAGGGCGCCCGCCGCGCGCCACACAGGACCTCGCTCGTATCGGCATCGCCCACAACTGGGGCCTCCTAGGCCAGGAAGGCGACACCGCCGCCCCCCGTGACGTCTGGTGGTACCAAGCCTCCGGCCTCGCCCCCGAGCGCTGCACCGTCGTCTTCGGGCGCAGCAAGCTCTCGTTCGCTGCAGCCGATGCATCCGCCCACTGGCTCCAGTCCCACGGATTCGACACTGCAACCCTCCCCGAGTCTCCCCACCCCGACCTCAGCGCGCGGCGCATCGATGGCATACCCAGCCTTATTCGCACCCTCCGTGACGCCGCCAGCTACCCCACAGCCCTCCGCCTCGCCACGCGAACACCCGCAGGCACCTGGCAAGCCTGTATGTACCTCCGGACACTCACCCACGTCCGCACCTGGCAAACCATCCTCGCCCGCCAGAACATCAAGGTCTGGTTCGACGCCTCTGACTCCTCCATGGACCTCGCCGCCCTCGCCTGCGACTCCGTCGGCGCCATCAAGCTCGGCCTCTTCTGGGCCAGCGAGGTGCTCCCCACTTCCCGCACATCCGCAGCCCACGCGGTTCGATTTGTCCCTGGCCCCGCTGCCTATCGCGCCTACCAGCGTGGCCCAGGCGGCGCCGATCTCGTCGTCGAAGTCGGCAGCACCTACCAGTCCGCCTCCGAAACCGAGACCAGCCGTGCAGCGGGAGCCTCCGTCCGGAATTCCCTTGCCCCAGACGACCGTTCGTACGTCATCGTCGCGCTTGACCGCTCGTCCAGCGAAAGCAGCCTCATCCCTCCTTCGCAACTCCACGATTTCTACCAGCAACTCGTATCTCACGCGGAGCGCAATTCCACTGTCAGGCTCGTCATCAAGCCCAAGAACCCGCTGAGCAACACCGCTGGAGTAGACGCTCAACTGCTCAAACGCATGGGCGAGCTCGAAGCGACCGCCCATGCCACCGTTCTCGACGACCGACGCTCCGTCCTCGATGCTGCCTTTGCCGGCGATATCGTCGTAGCCTTCGGCGTCAGTTCCGCCGGATTCCTCACCGCCGCTGCAGGCGTGCCAACTGTGTTCGCCGACCCCTCTCTCGGCCTTGACGGCCCCGACGGCGACCTCCTGCGAAGCGTCGGCTGGGAGCGAGGTCGCACCCAATTCCCCAACACCACGGACGCGCTCCAATCCATCGACCGACACCGCACAAGAGATGCAGACGCAGCCACACCCCAACCACTCGGCGACCTCAGCGCGTTCCTCAACCAGATTGATCCATACCAGGACGGCAACAGCGCAGCCCGCGTCGGTGCGTTCCTCCGAAGGTTTGTCGACGAACTAGGCGCCGGCCAGCCAGTCGATCAGGCTCTTGAAGCGGCAACCCAAGCCTTCTCAGCGGTCAATAGGCCCGCCCGGGTTCACAAACTCGACTCTGAATAATTTGGCCGGGGGCGGCTTCATGCCCCAGGATGTCGATTAAAAATGTGGTGCGAGGGTCTCAATTAGCCTCAGCGCACCTGAAACGCTCAAATGATTGTCATCGGTATAGTAGGAAACCGAGGGAGAGCCTACCGGGCACACGTCTTCGAAACAAAGCTGATTAGTCTCGACTAACGTCACGACCGGCGAAATGTGACTCCGCAGAACCGAGCGAGCATATTTCTGCAGGCCATTACTCTCAGCAAGTGTGACCGATGAGTTCTGTAACGAGGACTCCACGGCAGATTGCCTCAACCACTTAATGGCGTACGCATTAAAATAGATCTGTTGTGCAGGGAAAAGTTGCGTTGGCACCTGCTGAACGATGACCAACTCGATCCCCGCAGCTTCATACGCCCAATCGTCATCTCCAGCCCCGCAACAAACGCATGCCTAGAAGTCGACTGATCCTGGTCATCGTTCTTCGCGAGGCCCAGCGGCCCGAAACCCTCTCCGGCGTAACCGCCACCGTTGTACATGGTCCACATCGCGACCAGAAACACTCGCGGGATGTTCTCGCTCTTGATGATCTCCAAGAACTGCTCATTCCTCATCCGGCAGTCCTGCTGGTTCTGGTCAACCCTGCCCAGCGGATACACCCCGAGCAGAGGTGGACATCCTCCCGACCAAGAAACCAATCCATTCGAGCCCGTCGTCTCGCTTAGCTCCTGAAAAGCGGGTAGCAGAGATACCGCGTGACTATCCCCGAGAATCCCATAGCTCAAGGGGGCATCGCTTCCTGGAACCACTTCGCAAAACGGGTGATGCACGCAATCTTCGAACCCCTTCGCACGCGCCATCGACTCTGTTAAGCCTGAAGGAAAATTGCTAAAAACTGGCGACCACCAATCAGCCCCCTGCTCTCGGTATGCGGAACCCATCCCCAGCGTGACTAGCGTGGCAACAAGCCCCAACGCAAACACCCGATTGCGAGAGAGGAACCCCGATCGCCTGAAAGGCTGTTCAACGAATCGCCACGACATCGTCGCCAGAACTATCGCAACACCAGTCAAAGTGACGAACACGATAGCCGGTGGCGTGCCCAGCGAGGTGATGCGAGCGAACGCGAATAGCGGCAGATGGATCAAGTACAGCGAGTACGAAATCAGCCCGATGAAAACCAGTGGTCTGCTGCCTAGAAGCCTCCCCGCCAAGTTATCCCGCTTGGCGCCTAGCACTATCAACCCGCCACCAATGGTCGGCACTAGGGCATGCCAACCCGGGAACGGCGTCGCATCGCCAAAGAACCAGAATGCAAACAGAATCATCCCCAGCCCGACGAAAGCCAGGTACCCCAGGTAGCGGCTGATCGAAGTAAAGTCGCGTGTCGAATACTGAGAAGCGACCAGAATCCCGATGAGCAACTCGAACGCCCGAGTTGGAAGCAGATAGAAAGCAGCGGTCGGATACGCTGAAGCTGCCCACTGGCTCAGCGCCAGCGAAAGGATCAAACCCAGCACGAACATCCCGAGCAGCGCCCGTTGCCCGAACCGCCACAGGATGAGCACCATCAACGGGAACAGCACGTAGAACTGCTCTTCAACAGCCAATGACCACGTGTGGATAAGTGGGGTTTCCACCGTCGGCGGGTTGAAATAGTCGAAATTACGATAGAAATAAACGTTCGATAAGAACAGCGCCACTGCAGCCATGGCTGACCCAAACGACTCTCGCTGACTCGGGTAGAGGAAAAGCAAAGAGAGAAGAAATGCGATTCCAAGCATGAGGAAAAGGGCGGGGAAAACTCGCCGCACCCGTCGCTCATAGAAGCGCAACAAGCTGAAGTTACCGGAGCTCTTCTCCCGAAAGATGATCGTGAAGATCAGGTAGCCGGAAATGACGAAAAAGACATCCACCCCGACATACCCGCCACTGAACCACCCGAAATCAGCGTGATAGAAAATGACAGCCAGCACGGCGATGGCTCGCAGGCCGTCAATCTCTCTGCGGTACGCACGTGACTCGCCGCCGGCGGTAGCCGCCCAAAGCTTCATCCGGACCTGCGCGATTCGCAAGGAATAGCCAACGCTGGCCCCCTGCCACATTGGCTCAATGGCACCGATTTGCTCAACCCGACCCCGGTGCTCGTCATTTCATCATCTCGTAGACATCGTTATGCCCTGTCTGCGCGGGCCAACTGGGCGCAGGGCTCAAGAACGCCGAGTTTATCAGCCGCTGTTGAGAGCGATGCATCGCAATGTACCGGTGATTCATGTCCGATTGCACACTGCCACCTCACCCCTCCCTTTGCCTACCGAAGACCCCCAAGGCGTACACTGCGCCCCTATCGCAGCGCGACAGCACTCGGTCCCTCGGCGACCCAGGTCGCAGCCCCAATCGCAACTTAAGGTGAATCGCCATGGCACAGATCGTCGGACGCATCGCCGTATCCCACGGCCCACAGCTCTACATCCCCCCACAACTATGGCCGAACATCCTTCGCCGTGAAGACACCATCGTCGAAGTCCCTGGCATGCGTGAGCAGGTCACCGACGAACGCATGGCCCAGCGTTACGACGCCTGCCAGGCCGACCTCGACGAAGTCGCGCGCCAGGTGCAGCAGATCAACCCCGATGTCATCGTCCTCATCGGCGACGACCAGCGCGAGAACATACTCGCCGATAACACCCCGCCGTTCCTCGTCTTCATAGGCGACGAATGCACCGCCAGCACCCGCGTCTCCCACTACCACCTCGGCGACGAGTTCACCGACACCATCACCAACTACAACGTCGACACCGGCCTCGGGCGCTGGATCATCGACAGCCTCATGGACTCCGGCTTCGACCCCGCCTACTCCACGCAGACCCGCCACGAGCAAGGCCTCGGCCACGCCTTTGGCCGACCGCTCTTCACCACCAACGCCGACGGCCGCATCCCCATCGTCCCCATCATGGTCAACACCTACTACCCACCAGCCCCATCGCCCAAGCGGTGCGTCGACTTCGGCGTAGCCCTCGGCAAAGCCATCGACTCCTACGGCGAGAACACCCGCGTGCTCATCATGGCCTCCGGTGGCCTTTCCCACATGGTCATCGACGAGCAAGTCGACCGTGACTTCCTCAAAGCAGTCGCCGACCACGATATCGACTACATGGCCGCCATGGACCCCGCAGTCTTGGTCAGTGGAACGTCAGAGATCCGCAACTGGATCATCGTCGCCGCCACCGCCCAATCAGCCGGCAACGTCATCGACTACCAACCCTGCTACCGCAACCTCGCAGGCGTCGGCTGCGCCATGGCGTTCGCCACCTGGGAGCGCTAACGCGAGCTTGACCAACGTCGGACCTCCTATTCGGGGAGAAACAGCAATACCCCCGTCTCCTGTCCTCGTTAACGTCACCCTGAGCGAAGCGCAGCGTAGTCGAACGGGTCTCTCACCCTCCCCCCGGGCCCTGCCCCACTCCCGGAGCGCCGAGCGACCTTTAGTCCGGCGGCGAAGCCAAGAGTTTCGAGGGCGAGCCCCGACTAGCTACACGACCGAACCCACCAACGAGCCCGGGCC
>JAQCEV010000091.1 GCA_027618515.1 Chloroflexota bacterium
GCCGTCCATCTTGTGCGCGAACAACACGTCCGGCTCGCGAAACATCTCCAGATCCACGTTCGTCGTGTACCCGTCGGCCCCACGCAACATCACGTACCGCGCCTCAGGCTTCGGCGACGCCCGGTCAACGACCGTCGATGCCGCCACGCCTTCCCACGCCACGTTGAGCCGCGACCACTGTGTCACGCAGTGGAAATCGACAACCTCCGACGTGCCAGCCAGCGCCAGGAACGCGTCCCAGTCCAGCTCCACCTCGCGCTCCACGAGTCCCGTGACGCTGAGCTTCCAGTCGGCCGTCGACAGATTCGGTGCGTACGACAGGTTCATCACGGGCATTTTGGGCGTGACGTACTGCCCCTTGGGAACACGGTCGTGCATCCCCTCTGGGATACCGCGAACCCCAAACGTACTGCGCATGCGCCTGATGATCTCCATACCAATCCTCTCCTGAAGCCTTGCGGCCCGGCTACGCTATCATTCTCGAACGGGCCATCGCCAGCCCCACCACCATGACTACGAACGCCACCCCAGAAGCGCTTTCGCACGCGCCTTCCCTCGCCATCGACGTCCAGGGCTTATCGAAGTCCTTCGGGCACATGACTGCATTACGCAAGGTTGATCTCCAACTTGCCTACGGCGAAGGCCTCGCGCTCTTCGGCCACAATGGCGCGGGCAAGAGCACCCTGATCCGCACGCTCACCACGCTGATCCGCCCCGACGAAGGCACCGTCCGCATCGCGGGATTCGACCGTGAGTCGCAGGCGTCGAAGATACGCTCAATCATCGGCTACGTGGGCCACCAATCGCTGCTCTACGACGACCTTACGCCCCGTGAGAACCTGCGCTTCTACGCCAAGCTCTACGGCCTACCCGACGCCCACGAACTCGTCGAGCGGTCATTGGCCGAGGTCGGTGCGTCCACCTACGCTGAGCGTCGCGTGCGCGTGCTATCCAACGGCATGCAGAAGCGCGTCGCCATCGCCCGAGCGTTGCTCCACAGGCCACGCGTGCTCTTGCTCGACGAGCCTGAGACTGGCCTCGACCAAGGTGGCCTCGAACTCCTCGACTCCGTCGTAGCCGCCGTTAAGCAGGGCGGCGCGTCCGTCGTCATGGCTACCCACGGCACCCAGCGTGGCCTCGCCCTCGCCGAGCGCGCCATCGTGCTCGCCGACGGTCGAGTGTCGCTCGCTTGTGCCACGTCCGAGACCACCGTCGACGCCATCCAGCAAGCCGTGCTCGCCGAGCGTGGGGCATCGTCCAGATCAGGGGCGCAAGCATGAAGAGCTACCTGCGCTCCGCCGTCGCCGTCTACGCCAAGGACATGCGC
Organism: Chloroflexota bacterium; assembly: GCA_027618515.1. Taxonomy (GTDB): domain Bacteria; phylum Chloroflexota; class Dehalococcoidia; order Lucifugimonadales; family Australimonadaceae; genus CALGTL01. The sequence continues at coordinate 1,328 of JAQCEV010000091.1, forward strand.
CTCGAAGCGCGCACCAAAGAGACCTTCAGCGCAGTCCTCGCCTTCGCCGTCATCGTCGCATTCGTGTTCGGCTTCGCCTTCGACCCCAGCCCCACCGTCGTTGCCCTCGTCGGGCCTGGCATCGTGTGGGTTGCCTACGTATTCACCGGCATCCTCGGCATGAACCGCACCTTCGCCGTCGAACGCGATCGAGGCACCCTCGAAGGCCTACTCCTCGCCCCCGTCGGCCGTGAGGCCATCTACGCTGGCAAACTCGCCAGCACCACGACCATCATGCTGGTGGTGGAAGTGCTCCTCTACCCCGTCTTCCTCGTTCTTTTCGAGCTCAACCTCTTCAACATCTGGTTCGTGCTGATCACCATCGCGGCCACCGTAGGGTTCTCCGCCGTTGGCACGCTCTTCTCGGCCATCGCCGCACACACACGTGCCCGCGAGATTCTGCTGCCGCTGCTATTTCTCCCCATCGTTTTGCCCGTCATCATCGGCGCCGTGGCCAGCACATCAGCAGCTTTGGCAGGGGACGGATGGGGCGGCGTCGGCAAGTGGCTCCAGTTCATTGTGGCCTTCGATTTGGTGTTTCTTGTGCTATCATCCTGGGCGTTCGATTTCGTCCTGGAGGAGTGAAAATGGGGACCGCAGGACTGGGTATTAGGCAGGCCCTGCTAGGCCTCGCAGCCTTCCTTTTCCTCATCGATCTCTACCTCATCTTCCAGTACGCGCCCACCGCCTCGGAAGCCCTCGGCCTTCAGGTCCAGCGCATTTTCTACTTCCACGTCCCCAGCGCCCTCCTTGGCATGATCTCCTTCGCCGTCGCCGCCTTCGCCAGCGTCGTCTACCTGGCGAAGTCCAATTCTCCTGGACACCGCGGCGCGAAGGCTGCGACACCAGAGTCTAGGCCGGCAAGATTTTCCATCATGAGGGTCGCGATTCTGATCTTGTTCCCTGGCGTTCGGATTTGGTTGGCCTTGAGGCGCGTAGAAAAGCGCCAGTGGGATCGCATCGCCTGGGCTTCCGCTGAGGTCGGAACCGTCTTCTTCACCGTCGCCATCGGCACCGGAGCCATCTGGGCCAAACCCCTCTGGCAAACATGGTGGGTATGGGACGTCAACGGCACCCTCACCTTCATGCTGTGGCTAGTCTTCATCGGCTACCTCATCGTCCGCTCCTACGCACCCACCGTCGAGCGCGGCAGCCGCTGGGCGGCAGTCGTCGCCATCTTTGGCGCCGCCGCCGTCCCCTTCGTCTACATGGCCGCTGACTGGTGGGAAGGCCTGCACACCGAACGCATCACCGGCCCTGGGGCTAGTGGCTCCATGCAAAGTGAGATATTCGTCACCTTCATGTTCTCCCTCGTCACGTTCCTCGTCCTATTCATCGCCCTCGTCGCTGAACGCACCGCCCAGCGTGGCGTCGAGGAATCCATCGAAGAGCTCCGCAGAGAGGTATCCGCGTGAACATTTCCACCATCAGCAAGCGCACCCGCATCGCCATCGGCCTCGCCATCGTCGCCATCCTCGCGCTGCCCACCACCGTCCTCGCCGCCACGTCCGCCCAGGAGATCCCTGGCGAGAGCAACCTAGGATTCCTCCTCGTTGGCGAAATCATCGTCTGGGCAGGCTTCTTCGCCTACGCCTTCTACATGAGCCGCAAAACCAACGACCTCCGCCGCGAGATCGACGACCTCCGCGCCCAACTCAAGGCCGGAGCGTCTCGCGACCTTTAGTCCCAGCGGCGAAGCCATGAGTTCCGAGGGCTCGCACCGACCTCGACCACGTATTGCCTAGAATCGAGCCCGGGGCAAAGCGCCCGCCAAGCTCACGCGCTAGAATGACGCCAACTACTCCCCTGGAGGCGCACACATGGGCGACGAGATCGAATTCAACCCCTATTACGGGGTCTTCCCGTACCACGACTTCGTGAAGAGCGAAAGCATCCCAGTCCACGAATCCTACGCAGTCGACTGCCACACGGTGCAGGTTGAGCCCTGGGAGCGCCTCGGCGGTCTCGGCGCGTACATCCACCTCGTGGGCCGCTCCGACTACCTCTCCGCCTACGTCGTAGAGATCCCCGCTGGCAGCGAGCTCAAACCTGAGCAGCACATGCACGACGAGCTCCTCCACGTCGTCTCGGGCCGTGGCTCGACCGTCATCGAAGAGCCCGGCGGCAAGAAGCACTCGTTCGAGTGGGGCCCAGGTTCAATCTTCGGCATCCCCATGAACGCCAAGCACCAGCTCTTCAACGGTTCCGGCACCGAGCCCGCACGGCTTGCTGCAGTCACCGACCTCCCCATCATCTTCAACATCTTTCACAAGCCAGACTTCATCTATAACAACCCCTTCAACTTCGGCGAGCGCTCCTCCGTCGAGCGCTACTACAGCGGCGAAGGTGAGTTCCGCGAAGTGAAGCCTGGTCGCCACCAGTGGGAGACCAACTTCGTCCCCGACGTCACCAGCTTCGAGCTTCCCCCGTGGGCAGCCCGTGGCGCGGGAGGCAACAACATCCAGTTCCTGCTGGGTGATTCCTCCATGCACTGCCACCTCTCCGAGTTCCAGCAGGGCACGTACAAGAAAGCCCACCGACACAACGCAGGCGCGCACATCTGGTGCGTCACCGGCGAAGGCTACTCGCTCCTCTGGCGCGAGGGCGAAGACCCCACCGACACCGTTCGTGTCGAGTGGAAGCCCGGCACCCTCTACGCGCCCCCGGACGGCCCGACGTACCACCAGCACTTCAACGTCGCTGACGGCCCATCTCGCTACCTTGTCTTCGGTTTCGGTGGCGCACGCTACCCCGTTCTCGACACCAAATTCGAGAGCTACGAGAACATGGACAAGACCACCAGAGAAGGCGGCAACCAAGTCGAGTACATCGACGAGGACCCCAACATCCTCGACCTCTACGAGCGCGAGCTCGCCAAGCGTGGCCTCAACTCCAAGATGCGCGAGTTCATCGGCCCTCGCAGCTAAGCAGGGCGCGCCATGCACCCATCCGCTGCCGCTCAGCAGCAGCGAACGTTGACCAAAGAGAGGCCCCTGCATGTGCTGGGGCCTCCGTTTCTACTCTCGCTACGTCCCAACGCTATCCTGCCTAGACCACTCTCCCTAGCGCACGCACGGCACCCCCCAGTGAAACCAACGCACCGCACGCTAATCTTCGTGATCGCACTCGCAGCCGTAGCGCTGTTTATCGCAGCCGCCCGTTTGGATCCGTTGCCAGGAGACGAAACTCTCGCCATACAGATCCAGCAAATAGAGTTCCCTGGCATGCTCCCACTGATGCAAGGGATCACCACGCTAGGCAGCGGCGTACTCCTCGCCGGTGTCGGTTTAGCCCTCGCTGTCTATTCGTGGGCCACACACTTTCGCGCCGCCGCCTATGCCGCAGCCGCCACCTTGCTCATCATGCCACCGGTTGGCTGCTCAAGCTCTTCGTAGATCGGCCAAGGCCTCCTGCTGAAGCACTGATCCGAATCACGAGCGACTTCAGCGGCCTGGGGTTCCCCAGCGGCCACGCGTTCCAGTCGACCCTCGTGATCGGACTGCTCATAGGCGTTGCCGCACTGCGCATGCGACCAGGCCGACTCAGACTAGCCACGATTGGGCTACTGGCGCTGCTCATCGTCGCCATTGGATTCTCCCGCATCTACCTGGGAGCGCATTGGCCCAGCGACGTGCTCGGCGGCTACCTCGCAGCAACCCCCATCGTGCTCGTCACCCACGCACGGCTTTCATCTGCGGTTGGTCCCATCCCAGCCCCTCCTGTTTCCTAAGCGCAGCGGATTCGACGACCCCTTCGGCCCCAGGCGCCTCGCCCACCCCGCAAGCCCAACGCAGTTGCGACAAAGGGCTGGGAGGGTGGGCACAATCACCCTCCTGCCCCCTCACGCTCGCAACCCATTCCGCCCATCGCCCACCCCTAGTACACTCACACCACACCAGACACAGGAGCCACACACCATGGGCGACGACATCGAATTCAACCCTTACTACGGCGTATTCCCCTACCACGACTTCGTGAAGAGCGAAGGCATCCCCGTCATCGAGGCCTACGCCGTCGACTGCCACACCGTACCCGTCGAGCCCTGGGAGCGCCTGGGCGGCCTCGGCACCTACGTCCACCTCACCGGGCGAGGCGACTACGCCTCAGCCTACGTCGTCGAGATCCCAGCGGGCGGCCAACTCAACCCTGAGCAGCACCTCCACGACGAACTCATGTACGTCGTCTCGGGTCGTGGCGCCACCGTCATCGAAGACGCCAACGGACGCAAGCAGTCATTCGAGTGGGGCCAGAACAGCATCTTCGGCATCCCCATGAACGCCAAACACCAGCTATTCAACGGATCAGGCACCGAGCCCGCCAGACTCGCGGCGCTCACTGATCTGCCGATCATCCTGAACATCTTCCACAAGCCCGACTTCATCTTCGACAACCCCATGACCTTCCCCGAGCGCTCGGACGTCGAGCGCTACTACAACGGCGAAGGTGAATTCCGGCAGGTCAAACCCGGACGCCACCAGTGGGAGACCAACTTCGTCCCCGACGTCAACAGCTTCGAGCTGCCCCCGTGGGCTGCCCGTGGTGCCGCAGGCAACAACATCCAGTACCTGCTTGCCGACTCCTCCATGCACTGCCACATCTCAGAATTCCAGCAAGGCACGTATAAGAAGGCCCACCGCCACAACTCCGGTTATCACATCTGGTGCACCACCGGCGAAGGCTACTCGCTGCTCTGGCTTGAAGGCGAAGACCCGGTCAACACCGTCCGCGTCGACTGGAAGCCTGGCACGCTCTACGCGCCCCCGGACGGCCCCACCTACCACCAGCACTTCAACGTCGCTGATGGCCCCTCGCGCTACCTCGTCTTCGCCTTTGGCGGAGCCCGCTACCCTGTCTTGGAAACCACCTTCAACGGCCTCGAAGTCATGGACATCTCCGCCAAAGAAGGCGGCCATCAAGTCGAATACCAAGACGAAAACCCCGCTGTCCTCGACCTCTACGAAAAGGAACTCGCCGCCCGAGGCCTCGCCTCCAAGATGCGCCAGTTCGTCCGCCCCGGCGCGTAAGCCAGGGCGGGACCACGATCAACGACGGCCCCGCTACGCGGGGCTCCGCCTCCGACGCACGACGAACGCGACCAGCACCGCCATTACACCAGCCAGTAGCCAGATTCCAGGCGTCGAAAGCCCAGGAACTGGCTCAGGCGTTGGAGTCGGTGTCGGTACCGGCGTGGGCGTCGCTGGCGGTAGAGGAGTGTCGTTCGTGACCGGCTGGTTCACCAGATCGGCCGCTGGATTCCCAGCTTCATCCTGAATGGGGTCCACCGACGCCGTGTAGCTCACGGTGACGGTGTCCCCATTCGCGACACCCGGAGACAACGTCAGCGTCACCGTGTTCGCCCCAACGACAACTCCCGTTACCGCCTGCGCCACGCCATCGGTGCTGACACCGTAATCCGCCGTTGCGGGCGTAGACGCCACGTCCAGCCCATTCGATTCGGTGTACGTCGACACCAGCGACGTCCCATTCACCGCTGACGACGCTAGCACCGGCTCCGTGGTGTCCGGAGGCGTTACTGTTCCGGCCTGTCCAGCGTTATTACGAGGGGCAGGCGTGCCCAGAGCGAAATCCGCCGCGTTGTTGTCGGTTTCAGAACCTCTCTTGAGGCTTGAGTTGCCGGTGATTGGCAACCCCACAGCAGGCGTGCCATAGGGGCTATTACTCCCCGTAAAACTTCCATAACCCACGCAATCGATAACCGTCGTCAGGTTGGGATAGGTGAAGCACACCCGCCCGTCCGGGGCGTTCAGGTTGCTCGGCATAGCGAAATCCGGCGCCACAGAAGACGCGCTCGCGAACGCAGCGGTGCCGATGAGGATCGACGACCCACTGGCGCTACCGCCAACGTTGCTAGGAAGAACGAACGTCGCAGTCGGGTTCCCGCTGCTGTCGTAGAAGATCAACCCTGTTCCGTTCACCACGTTCTGTCCACCCGCCAGCATCTTGAGCTCAACGAACTGGATATCGGACGCCCCTCCGGCGCCCGCCATCACCTCATCGATGACCATGAGGTGGAACGCCGCCTGGGCCGAAGTCGGCGTCAGAAGGGTGGCCACAGTCAGAACAATCGCCATGACGAAAAAGAAAATCCGGAGGTACGATCGCGCGCTGACAGCCTGCATACTCATCTACTCCTCTATTCGGGTGGCTCCGCTAGGGAGTCACCGTGATCGTTCCGTTCATGCCTGAGTGAATCGTGCAGGTGTAGGCAAATGTTCCCGCAACACCAAATGTGTGTCTGAATGTCTGACCTTGGCTCATCAGCCCGCTGTCCCACCCGATCCCGTTGAACGTACCCATCGTCCCGGATGTGGTCGTGTGCGCCACAGGGTCTTGATTGGTCCAGTCGATCGAATCACCCATTTGGACAGCGAAACTCGCCAAACTGAAACTCACAATGGCTGAGGCGAAAACCGTCGGTGTCGGCGTGGGTGTGGACGTGGGCTGAGGTGTCGGCGTGGGAGTTGGCGTGGGGAAGGGGATCGGCGTAGGCGAAAGAGTCGGCGTGGGTGTGGACGTGGGCTGAGGTGTCGGCGTCGCCGTTGGCCTGGGGCTCGGCGTGGGCGTGGGCGTGGGCGTCGATGTTGGCGTAGGCGAAAGAGTCGGAGTCGGAATTGGAGTCGGCGTCGGCGTCGGCGTGGCAGTCGGCGCGGGCGTCCGCGTCGGCACAGGTGTCGGCATCGGCGTAGGACTTGGGGTCGGCGTCAGGCTCGGCGTAGGCGTAGGCGTAGGCGCAAAAGTTGGCGCAGATTGCGCCGTCGGCGTTGGGCTTGCAGTCGCCGCCTGGGTCGGCACAGGCAACACCATTGACGTCACTTCAGGAGTGGCGACAGCCGCCGGGGTGCCGACCGCAGCACTGGTCGGTGTGGGCTCGTCAACGGGCGCGACACTGGGCGTCGCCGCAGCAGCAAGCGCTCCCGCAGTCGGTGACGGAGTAGCACCAACAGATATTCTTATCTCAGCTGGAACGCAGCCCACCGCCAGCAACACCCCGACAACAACCGCAACTAGCCACGCCAATCAGTGCCCCCTGTTCTCAGCGTCGCCAATCACACGGCGCTCCCGCCCGAACGTTCCGACAGCCTCCCGCCCAACAGCACCGAAAGCCCTGAATCGGTGATGTCGATAGCCGCGCCCCGCCGTCTTATACCGATACGGAATCCGACGCCCCTTGGATCACTGGTCGGGTTGAATTTCCAGGGACAATGGACCGGCCTTGCCGTGACTCGCGGAGGCCATTGCCACTGACAACCCACCTCGCAACACGTGGTACCCTACGACCAGTGCAATCGCAATCGATATTCATTCAGTACGCGCTCACCCTCCTGGTCTACGCAAGCGCCTTCGGGGCCATCGTCTTCGCGGACTTCCGACCCGGATTCGCCCTGGCCATCACCATCGTCGCGATACCGGCACTGGCACACGGGCTCAGCACCACATCGTGGAGCAAGGTAGGAATCCCGCTGACCACGTGGACGGTAACGGCCCTCGCATTCGCATTCGTCTGGCAATTCCCAGGTGACCTCGGCCGCGTAGGCGTATTCTTCGCCATTCTCCTGATCTACTGGCCCATCATCGCCGTCGCGTTCGGCATAGGCACCTGGGTGCGCACCAAGGCAATGCCTAGGTAGCGCCAAACGCCCCTCGGGCCTTCGTACCCCCCGCGTTGGCCTGCGCTTCACGGCGTGGACTGCTGATCGACGCCCCCCTTGGCCCCATCCTCCAAGGCCTGTTAGGAATCAAGTAAAGCGATATGCACCTCAAGTTTGCTCTGTCTCGCGCCACGGTATCGGCGGTAGTGGCAAGAGCGAGGATTTCGGTCATTTTCGGAGGGCTGCTCACAGCCTCCATCCTGGCCCTACTGCTTGCCTCGGTCGGCTTTGCCGCGGGATCAGTGTCCTTCGTAATCAACACCGATTTCTCGACAGGCGCCTTCTCGACCTTCGTGGCGATCGGAGACCTGAACGGCGATGGCAAACCCGACCTGGCCGTCGCAAATTTCCTCAGCGACAACGTATCGATCCTCCTGGGCACCAGCGCGGGATTCGCACCCAAGACCGACTTCCCGTCCGGTCTCAGCCCCCGCTCCGTCGCGATCGGGGACCAAGACGGCGACGGAAAGCCCGACCCGGCTGTCGCGAACTTCAGCAACAACACCGTATTGGTGCTGTTGGGCGACCGCGGTGGTTCTTTCGGAACCAACACCATGGGCTCTCCTTCGGGTGTCCCAAGGTTCCTGACCTAAGGCATCGGCGCGCTAGCGCTCATGCTGGGCGCGGGCGTCATCGTCATGCGACGGCGGCGCGCCACGGCACCCTAGCGGCAAATCATCAGCTTCATTCAAAACCGCTCTCCGTCCCTGTAATACGGAGGGATTCTTCATACTCACCATCCACACCACCTAGAGCCCGTCTCCACTGCGCGCACCACACTGACATCTGCTACTTACCCCATAACACCCCACCCCTCTATAGTGGTTCCATAGTGACTCTCGACCACTCAAACCGCCTGATCTCCCAACTCCCAGCTAATGCCAGCCGGCACATCCCAAACAAATACGCCGGAAAACGCAGCGACACCTTGCCCGAACCCAGGCCGCGACAAACTCTCCCACCCGGGGCGCCGAGCGACCTTCAGTCCCAGCGGCGAAGCCAAGAGATCCGAGGGCGAGCCCCGACTTGCTACACAACAGAACCCACCAACGAGCCCCAGAGCGCCGAGCGACCTTTAGTCCAGCGGCGAAGCCAAAAGATCCGAGGGCGAGCCCCGACTTGCCACACAACAGAACCCACCAACGAGCCCCGGAGCACCGAGCGACCTTTAGTCCAACGGCGAAGCCAAGAGATCCG